>DVJC01000051.1 GCA_018710835.1 Candidatus Limadaptatus stercoravium
ATATGGATACCTCTCGTGTGTTTTATTTGCGGCTTGCGAATCCGCCTTTATTATACACGAGAGGTTCTTTTTTTCTACTCACCGCTAAAGCTATTCCTGCCTCACCAGCTTAGCTGGTGGTTATTCCACAATGCAAAGAGCCGTCCTCTGTCCGAAGACGGCTCTTCCAATCGCATTTTTATGATTTTTGCGTTTCCTTTCCCCTTAAACTTTGTTATGCGACATTTTCACTTTATTTTTTCTTACGCTTGGCCACCTGTTTAAGCCTGTGTAAGTACCACGCACGCCCCACTTCTATTGCCTTTCTGTTTTCCAACAGAGGACTTATCGTCAATTTGTACTTGCCGTCCACGAATATTCTGTCACAGGAACTGTTTTTCCTGATTTCTATTTTGTCATATCCGTACTGTTTCTTTATGCCCAAGAAATTAGTGTGTGCGAAATAATCGTCAAAAATCTCCACCTTCCAGTTAAAACCGAACATTCCGAGCACCCAGAGCGCAAACAGCGCAACCGAATACAAAACACACCGAAAATTCCCATCCGCCGTCGTGGTGTTCCCCAACTCCGGAAAAAACTGTATAAAATCATCGTGAAGTAAGCTATCGGGTTTACACTTGCCATAGCGCGACACCTCGGATGTTGCCGAATATACCTCTTCTTGTCGGCGGCCTCCTGCTTGAAGACAAGCATGTATTTCAATGCAGAAACAAGCAAATACAGAAATAAAAAAGGCCTTGAACCAAAATTCAAAGGCGTCTGCAAAAAGTCCGTTTTAATTGAGATATAGGAGAAAAATCAATGGATACTACTGTTCAAAAGTGTTCGGGCGAGGTTAAGCAAACGCCCAATCTCCTATGCTCGTCACGCTGTTCCCTATGGTCACGGACGTCAAACCGGTACACCTCGAGAAGGCATAACTTCCTATGCTCGTCACGCCGTTCCCTATGGTCACGGACGTCAAGCCGCCGCAACCACGGAAGGCATCATCCCCTATGCTCGTCACGCTGTCCGGGATAGTAACGGACGTCAAGCCAGTGCAACCCGAGAAGGCATCATTACCTATGCTCGCAACCGGCAAGCCTTTGTAGGTGGAAGGGATCGTCACTTCAGTCAAACCACCGGTAACATAGGTATAACCCGACAATATATAATACGATTGATCACTGCTGAGCGTAAACACCAATTCCGACGCAGGATCCTCTCCTTGCGACGGATCGTCCGTTCCGGGATCTTCACCGCCGGGATTATCTCCCGGATTTTCGTCACCGGGTGTTTCATCACCGGGATTATCTCCCGGAATTTCAGTGCCGGGATTCTCACCGCCCGGAGTTTGTTGTCCGGAAGTGCCGCTGTCATTGCAGGCGGCGAGAATGCCGACCGCAAGCACAAGACACAGAATTAGTGCCGCAACCAGCCACAGCTTCCTTTTCATGACTACCTCCCCGGAGCGAAAAACCGCCCTCGTTTATTTCATTCCAGCCCCTGTTTTCGGTGTGCTAAACGCGTGATACAAGGTACACCGAATATAGCCCCGATGTGTTTTTCCGCACAAAAAATACATCAAAGACGATCAGCATATATGATTATAGCATTGTTTTGTCGATTTTCAATGCTAAAACATTGGCTTATCGCAACAGATGTGTGTATGGTACACACTATATCATATTCGATGTACTTTTTTTCGCGGTGGGAGCCGCGTTTTTCAGTTGAGGGAGTAGGCGACGGCGCATGCCGAGAGAGGCGGTATGGCGAGGGTGTCTACAGTGTCGCCGGTGAAGGCGTCGAGGGCGTTCACGTCGCGGTAGATTGTGTGGAAGCAGGGGTTGTAGTAGGTGCGGAGGACGTCCTTGCCGGCCTCGGACACGCGCTCGAAGACGGTGAGGTCGCTGTCGTCCAGGAAGCGCAGCGTGCCGCGGAGGGCGTTCGCGTTCCTGCGGCGGAGCTCGCCGAGGGCGCGGTAGTGCCCGACGAGGTCGTCGTCCTCTCTGCCCCAGGGGTAAGTCGCGCGGTTGAGAGGGTCCTCGAAGCCCTGCACTCCCGCCTCGTCACCGTAATAGACGCAGGGGACGCCGGGCAGAGTGTATTGCAGGATCGCCGCCGCTTTCAGGCGGAGTTTCGCAAAGGCGTAGTACTCGTCCGAAAGTCTGTACGCCCTGCGTTCCGCCTTGGAGTACGGCGCTTCCGCTCCGGAAAGCGCGGTGAGAGCGCGCACGGTATCATGGGAGCCTATGAGCGTGAAGCACACGTCCATGCTCTCTTTGGGATAGTGCTCCGCAATGAGCGTGACCGCGTCGCGGAAACCTTCGCGGTCGCCTTTCATGATGAGGTCGAATACGGCGCGGCGGAAGGGATAGTTCATCACGCCGTCCAACTCGTCGCCCATGAAATAGGGGCGCCACGTGCCGTAGCTGACCTTGTCCGACGCATCCTCCCACACCTCGCCTATGACGAGCGCGTCCTTGTCCGCACGGCGGATCTTCGCACACAACTCTTCCGTAAAACCGGTGGGCAGCTCGTCCACCACGTCCAAACGCCAGCCGTCCGCGCCGGCTTTCGTCCACTTGTCTATCACGCCGCCTTTGCCGAGCACGAGGGAGCGGAAGCCCTTTGCGTCCTTGTTGACGGTGGGCACGACGGTGGAGCCCCACCAGCAGTGGTAGCTGTCCGGATAGTCGTAGAAGGTGTACCAATCGTAGTAGGGCGACTGCTTGCTCTGATACGCCCCCACGCTGTCGAAATTGCCGAATTTGTTGAAGTAGACGCTGTCCGCGCCGGTATGGTTGAACACGCCGTCCAGCACGACGCGCATGCCGCGCCCGTGCGCCTCGGCGCACAACTTTTTCACGCCCTCGTCGCCGCCGAAGAGTTCATCCGCGCGCATATAGTCCGCCGTGTCGTAGCGGTGGTTGCTGGAAGAGAGAAAGACGGGAGAGAGATAAAGCGTGGTGACGCCAAGCTCCGCGAGATAATCAAGCCGCGAGATGACGCCCTCCGCGTTGCCGCCGAAGAAGTCGTCCGCGCGGTAGTCCTGCCCCTCCTCCGCGATGTCGGGAAGGTCGTACCAGTCCGCGTGCAGTCTGCCCTTTTTGCGGAAATCCGGCGTCCCTTCGCGCGCGAAACGGTCGGCGAAGATCTGATACACGACGCCGCTTTTTGCCCAATCAGGGGTTTTATATGCTCTTTTCGTCACGGTAAGCTGCCATTCCGGCAACCATTCGCCGCATACGGCGCAGCCGCCCCGACCTCTGCCGTAATAAGACGTCCTGCCCCCGGACACGCTCTCGAAGCGGTAGTACCACAGCCCCGCGACGGGGGCGGTCACGCTCCCCTCGTACACAATGTCGTCCCCTTCGAAACGCGCGAACCGAAGATCGGAGCGGAACTCCTCCGCCCCCCTGCGCAGGATGACGGTGACCTTGTCCGCGCTCTCCGCCGCGGGCAGCGCGAACCTGAACGCGACAGGCTCTCCCGCGACCGCCGCGCCGTAGGGCGTCTTGTCTTTCAGCGGATCGTAATGCATATTTCCTCCTTCCGGGCTTCCGGCTCCGTCATGCCGGGCGGATACGCCGCGCCCGTCCGACCGTCATGCCGCGGACGGCGCCCGCGCATTTATGCGCGGATTAAGATACGCGCCGCATTGCTGCGGCGCGTGACGTTCATTTGACTTTCTGCACGCCCCATATCCTGTCGGCGTATTCCTTGACCGCCCTGTCCGCGGCGAAGAAGCCTGCCTTGGCGATGTTGATGAGGGACATCCTGTTCCACCTCTCGGCGTCGCGGTAGACCTCGTCCACCTTCCGCTGTATGTCGCAGTAGGACGCGAAGTCCGCCAGCACCATATATCCGTCCGGCGTGCCTCCCCTGCCGATCGTGAGACTGTCCGCTATCTCGGAGAAGTTCACTCCGCCGATGCCGTGGCGCAGCGCGTCGATGACGCGTTTGATCCTGGGGTCGGTCTGATAGTAGTGCGTGGGATTGTATCCCTTGCGCCACAGCTCCTGCACTTCCTCGGCGAGCAGACCGAAGAGGAAGATGTTCTCGTCGCCGACTTCCTCGTGGATCTCCACATTCGCACCGTCCATAGTGCCCACGGTGAGCGCGCCGTTGATCATGAACTTCATGTTGCCCGTGCCGCTTGCCTCCTTGCCCGCGATGGAGATCTGCTCGCTCACTTCCGCCGCCGGCATGATGAGCTCCGCAAGCGTGACGCGGTAGTTTTCGAGGAAGACGACCTTGATCTTGCCTTTCACGTCGGGATCGTTGTTGATGACTTTGCCCAGCGTGCATATGAGGCGTATGATCTGCTTCGCCATATAGTAGGCGGAGGCGGCCTTCGCACCGAACACGAAAGTGCGCGGCTTTATGTCGAGGTTCGGATTTTCCTTTATTCGGAAGTAGAGGTCGAGGATGTGCAGCGCGTTGAGCAGCTGGCGCTTGTACTCGTGCAATCTCTTGACCTGCACGTCGAAGATGGAGTCCGGATCCACGTCCACGCCGTTCGCTTCCTTGATGTAGGCGGCGAGGCGGACCTTGTTGTCGCGTTTGATGGCGGCGAGCTTTTTCAGCACGTCGGAATCTCCCATATACCGCTGCAGATCCTTGAGCTTGTCCGCGTCGGTGAGCCACTTGTCGCCGATGAGTTCGGTGATGAGCGCCGCAAGCTCCGGATTCGCCTCCGCCACCCAGCGGCGGTGCGTGATGCCGTTGGTGACGTTGGTGAACTTCTCGGGGTGCATGGCGTAGTAGTCGCGGAACACGTCGTGTTTGAGTATGTCCGAATGCAGCGCGCTGACGCCGTTGATGGTGTGCGAAGTGACGAGGCACAGATTCGCCATCTTGATCTGTCCGTCCGAGAGGATCGCGTTGCGCGTGACGGCTTCCCAGTTGGAGGGGAAGAACTGCCACAGTTCCCCCACGAAACGCTGGTTGATCTCGTGCACGATCTGGTATATGCGCGGCAGCAGCGTCTGGAAAAGATCCTGCGGCCACTTCTCCAGCGCCTCCGCCATGACGGTGTGGTTGGTGTAGGAAATGCAGCCCGTGGTGATGTCCCACGCCTTTTCCCAGCTCATGCCGTACTCGTCGAGCAGGATGCGCATAAGCTCCGGGATGCAGAGCGTCGGATGGGTGTCGTTGATGTGGATGGCAACGCAGTCCGCGAGGTTGTCCAGCGACGGATTGGTCTGCAAATGCCTCTTGATTATGCTCTGAATGGACGCGGAAACGAAGAAATACTGCTGCTTGAGCCTGAGCGACTTGCCCTCGATGTGGTCGTCGGCGGGATAAAGCACCTTGGAGATGGACTCCGCCATTGCCTTGGCGGACATCGCCTTGACGTACTCTCCGCGCGAGAACATGGACATATCGAAGTCCACAGGAGCCTTGGACGACCACAGCCTGATGCGGTTGACCGCGTCGGTGCGGTAGCCGGAGATGTTCATGTCGTAAGGTACGGCGAGCACGGTGGTGTAATCGCGCTGACGCACGGTGAGCTTACCGTTTTCCCAATACTCGTCCACCACTCCGCCGAACTTGACCTCGTAAGTTTCCTCGGGACGCGGCGAGAGCCACACGCTGCCCATTTTCAGCCATTCATCGGGCTGTTCGAGCTGCCAGCCGTCCACGATGACCTGCTTGAAGATGCCGTAGTCGTACATGATGGAGAAGCCGCTCGCCGCATATCCTTCGGACGTGAGCGCGTCCATGTACGCCGCGGCGAGTCTGCCCAGACCTCCGTTGCCCAGTCCCGCGTCGGGCTCGAAAGCGTAAAGCTCCTCGATGTCCGCGCCGAGATCCTTGACCGCCGCCGCCACCTGATCGGTTATGCCCATGTTGAAAAGGTGGTTCTTGAGAGATCTGCCCAGCAGGAACTCCATGGACATGTAGTAGACCTGCTTTGCGTTCTGCTCGCGCACTCTCTTCTTGAAGTTCACGCGCGTCTGCGTGAGAAGATCGCGCACGCATATGCACGTCGCCTGATAAAGCTGAGTCTTGCTTGCCTCCTCGGGCTTGACGCCGAAGTATCTTGCCATGAGGGAAACGATCTGATTTCTGAATTCTTTTGCCGTTACGTTGAATGCTGCCATTTTACCTTCTTTTCTCCCGTTTCCCCCTTCGGGAGAGCGTTTAGTCGATATTGTACGGAGAGCGGAAGCGTCTTCCGCCCTCCCGTAAGCCGCGCGCGGCGCGGCGACGCGGCGCCTTGTCAGATGCCGCTGTAAATGTCGATGTACTTCTTTGCCGACACGTCCCAGCCGAAGTCGCTCTTCATGCCGTTAGACACCACCGCCTTCCAGTTCTCCTTGTCGAAGAAAGTGCCGTAGGCGCGCCACACAGCGTCCAGCATGTCGTAGGCGTTGTAGGTCTTGAACGTGAAGCCCACGCCCGTCTTTTCCACGGGATTGTAAGGCTCGACGGTATCTTTCAGCCCGCCCGTTTCGCGCACCACGGGGACGGAGCCGTAGCGCATGGCTATCATCTGGCTCAGTCCGCACGGCTCGAACTTGGACGGCATGAGGAAGATGTCGCTCGCCGCGTACAGTTTGCTCGCGATGTCGCTGGAGAACTGCAGTATGGCGCGGAACTTGGACGGATACTGATCCTGCACGCGCTTGATGAGGTTCTCGTACTTCCAGTCCCCGGTGCCCAGCACCACCATCTGCACGTCCGCCTTCATGATCTCGTCTATGACCGCCGCCACGAGATCCATCCCCTTCTGCTCCGTGAGCCTCGTCACCATGGCTATCATGGGGCGGTTCTCGTCGTAGCCGAGGTCTATCATCTCGCAAAGCCCTTTCTTGTTGAGCTTCTTTTTGGAGTAGGAGCGCAGGTTGTAGTTTTCAAACAGCGCGCCGTCCGTCTTGGGATCGTAACGCACGGTGTCGATGCCGTTGATCACCCCGTGCAGTTTGTATCTGCGCTCCGAAAGTATGCCCTCCAGCCCGTATGAATAGAAGGGATCGAGGATCTCCGTCGCGTAAGTTTCGCTCACCGTCGTGACTGCGGAGGCAGCCTCTATGCCGCCTTTCATATAGTTCACGCAGCCGTCGTTCATGACGAGGGAATACGCCCATTCGGGCAGTCCCATCACGTCGCCGAGCAGTTCCGTGCCGTACTTGCCCTGGAACTCGATGTTGTGGATGGTGAACACCGTCCTGATGTTGCGGTACTCCTCCGAGAAGCGGTAGTACACGTCGAGATAGACGGGAGCGAGCGCGGTGTGCCAGTCGTTGCAGTGCATGACGTCCGGGAAGAATCCGATGAGCGGCAGCACTTCGGGCACCGCCTTGGAAAAGTAAGCGAACCTCTCGCCGTCGTCGAAGTGTCCGTAGAGCCCGCGGCGCTTGAAATAGAACTCGTTGTCGATGAAGTAATAGGTCACTCCGTCGTACACCGCCTCGTACACGCCGACATACTGTCTGCGCCAGCTCAGATCCACATAAGTCGAGCCGAGAAAGCGCATCCCGCTCTTGAAAGAGTCCTTTATCTCTTCCTTGTAGTAAGGAATTATGACGCGCGCGTCGTGACCGAGCTTGTTGAATGCCTTGGGCAGCGCGCCCGCCACGTCGCCGAGTCCCCCCGTCCTTGCGAAGGGCGCCGCTTCCGACGCCACGAATAAGATTTTCATGCTGACCTCCTGTCGATTTGCTCCGCGGCCGTCCGCCTTCCGCGCGGTCGTCCGCCCCTCCGCCCTCCCGGCGGATAAATGCTGTCCGCGACGCGGACGTTTGCTCCCGCGCGCGGCGTCCGCCGCGCCGCCGTCAGATGATCTTGTTCTTCACCACCACCATGGGATAGCTCTCGTAGCCGGCGAGCCTCCTGCCCGATTGTATGATGCAGGACTTGTCCGTGATGACATAATCCAGCTGCGCGTTCTCCATGACGATGCCGTTCTCCATGATGATGGAGTTGCGTATGACGGCGCCTTTGCCCACTTTCACGCTTCGGAAAAGTATGCTGTTCTCCACGGTGCCGCCCACCTCGCAGCCGTCCGCGATGATTGAATTGTGGACGTTCGCGCCCTCTTTATACTTGGTGGGGACGCTGTCCTTGACCTTGGTGAGTATGGTGGAGTGTCCGTAGAATAGGTCCTCCCTCACTTCGGGATTCAGCAGATCCATGCTTCTCTTGAAGTAAGTGGGGATCCTGTCTATCACCGCGACGTAGTTGTCGATCTCGTAACTCATGACGTAAAGCTCGTCCAGGCTCGCGCGCAGTATGTCCTTCTCGAAGTCGTACGCGCCGTGCGCATAGGCGTTGTCGATGAGGGAAATGAGCAGATCCTTCTTGATGTAATAGATGTTGAGGTTGCAAAGCTGCCTGCCCGTGTCCGTGGAAACGGGGAAGCGCAGATCCTTTATCCTCTTGTTCTTGTCCGCCGTCACGACGAGTTTGCGCGGAGTCACGTCCTCGGTGGCGTACGTGAGCATGGTAATGTCCGCGCCGCGTTCCAGGTGGAACTTCGCCACTTCGTCGAAGTCGATGTTGAAGGCAATGTTCGTGTTGCTGATGACGACGTAGTCCTCGGAGGATTTGAGCATGAATCCGCGCAGCATATAAAGCGCCTCTATCTTGCCCTTGTACACCTCGTGCGCCGCGTTGAACACGAAGGGCGGATACACCGATATGCCGCTGTTCTTGCGGTTGAGATCCCAGTCGCGCCCCTGACGGATATGGTCCATGAGGCTGTTGTAGTTGTTGCGTGTGATGATGCCGATCTTGGTGATGTTGGCGTGCACGAGGTTGGAGAGCACGAAGTCGATGAGGCGGTACCTTCCGGCGTACGGCAGACTTGCCGTGGTGCGGTGTATCGTCAGATCGTTGAGATGGCTGTCCTCGTCGGACGCGAACAATACGGCGAGTGCGTTGTTTTTCATGTTCTCCTCCTTATCCTATCATTTCGTTTGCGCCGACAACGCTGCCCTCCGGCAGTTCGTATCCGGGCGCGATGACGCTGATCTTCCACTCACCGGGCTTGCACTCGGAGAGCGTTTCCCCCACCATGCAGCCCTTGCCCACGACGGCGTTCCAGCCCACTATGGAGTAGCGCACGTCCGCGCCCTCCTCTACCACCGCGCCTGGCATGATGATGGACCCTTCGACATAGGCGTTCTTGCCTATCGTCGCGGAGTGCGAAACTATGCTGTCCTTGACCGTGCCGTGCACGACCGTGCCTTCCGAGATGAGGCAGTTCTGCACCCTGCCCGTGGGAGAAATGAACTGCGGCGGCTCCGCCATGTTCCTGGCGTATATCTTCCAGCTCTCGTCGTCGAGGTCGAGGTCCTCCTCCCCCGCGCCTCCGCGCAGCACGTCCATGTTCGCCTCCCAGAGAGAAGAGATCGTCCCCACGTCCTTCCAGTAGCCGTTGAACTGATAGGCGAACATCCTCTGTCCGTCCTTTATCATCTTGGGGATGATGTTCTTGCCGAAGTCGTTGTCGGACTCCTTGTTGGCTTCGTCCTCGACGAGGTACTTCCTCAGCACGCTCCACGTGAAGACGTAGATGCCCATTGACGCCTTGTTGCTCTTGGGCTGCTTGGGCTTTTCCTCGAACTCGTATATCTCGCCGTTCTTCTTCAGGTTCATGATCCCGAAGCGGCTCGCTTCCTCTATGGGCACGTCGCGCACCGCGATGGTGCAGTCCGCGCGGTTCTTCTTGTGGGACGCGAGCATCTCGGCGTAGTCCATCTTGTAGATGTGGTCACCCGACAGAATCAGGACATAATCTGGGTTATAGTCGTCGATAAACTCTATGTTCTGGTAGATCGCGTTCGCCGTGCCCTTGTACCATTCGCCGGATTTCGCGCGCATGAACGGAGGCAGGACGAAGATGCCGCCGGAGAGTCTGTCCAGGTCCCACGGCTGCCCGTTGCCTATGTACTGGTTGAGCTCGAAAGGCTGATACTGCGTCAGCACCCCGACGGTGTCTATACCGCTGTTGATGCAGTTGGACAGCGGGAAGTCGATGATGCGGTATTTCGCCGCGAAAGGCACCGCCGGCTTCGCCACGTCTTTCGTGAGCACGCCGAGCCTTGTCCCCTGACCGCCTGCGAGCAGCATGGCGATACATTCCTTCTTGACCGATTTCTTCATTTCTTTTCCTCCTTATTTACAGCTCTCAGGAACATCACCGAATTGGGCGGAATGTTCAGTTTGACGGAATACGGATAGCCGTGCGAGGGCTTGCCCACCGCGCGGAAGGACGGACGCCTTTCCTCCGAACCGCCGTATTTTTTCAAAGCGGACGTAAGCTCCGCCTTGTAGATCTTGTTTTCGGGTACGCCCATGACGTACTTGCGTCTTTCCACGGGCGAGAAGTTCACCACGCACACGATGTAATCCCCGTCCGCGGCGCGGCGTATGAACGACACTATATTCTGCTTGTTGTCGTCCACCACGATCCACTTGAACCCGTCGAAGCTGCAGTCCAGCTGCCACAGGGCTTTGTTTTCGAGATAGAACGCGTTGAGATCCTGCATGAATTTGCGGAAAGTGCGGTGGCGCGGATAGTCCAGCAGGAACCAGTCCAGCTCCTGCGAATAGTTCCACTCTATGAACTGCGCGAACTCGTTGCCCATGAAGTTGAGCTTCTTGCCCGGATGCGCCGTCATGAAGCCGTAGAAGGCTTTCAGCCCCTCGAACTTCTGGTCGTAGTCGCCGGGGACTTTGTTGATCATACTCGCCTTGCCGTGCACGACTTCGTCGTGGGAGATGGGCAGGATATAGTTCTCCGAATACGCGTAGGTGATGGCGAACGTGAGATCGTTGTGGTTGTCCTTGCGGAAGAAGGGATCGAGCGCCAGATAGTGCAGGCAGTCGTTCATCCACCCCATGTTCCACTTGAAGTTGAAGCCCAGCCCTCCCTGATAGGCGGGCAGCGTCACCATGGGGAACGCGGTGGACTCCTCCGCGATGGTGAGCGCGCCGTGGTGCTTGGTGAGAATGGCGGTGTTCATCTTCTGCAGGAACTCTTTCGCCTCGAGGTTGTAGTTGCCGCCGTAGATGTTGGGCGTCCATTCCCCGTCCTTTCTGCCGTAGTCGAGATAGAGCATGCTCGCAACGGCGTCGCAGCGTATGCCGTCTATGTGGTATTCGTCGAACCAGAACATCGCGGCGGAGATGAGGAAGCTCTTCACCTCGTTCTTGCCGAAGTCGTAGACCTTGGTCCCCCACTCCTTGTGCTCCCCTTTCCTGGGATCGGCATACTCGTAGAGGGGCGTGCCGTCGAACATCGCCAGCCCGTGTTCGTCGCGGGGAAAATGCGCAAGCACCCAGTCGAGTATGACTCCTATCCCCGAACGGTGGCAGCGGTCCACGAATTCCATAAAATCCTTGGGCGTGCCGTAACGCGAGGTCGGTGCGAACATGCCCGTGACCTGATAGCCCCAGCTTCCGTCGTAGGGATACTCCGTGACGGGCATCAGTTCCACATGGGTGTACCCCATTTTTTTCAGATAAGGAATGAGCTGGTCCGCAAGCGCGGTGTAACTCAGGCAGTTCCCGTCCGGATACCTGCGCCAGCTGCCGGCGTGGATCTCGTAGATGTTCATCGGCGAGCCGTAGGGGTTGTAATCCTTGCGCTCGGTCATCCACTTGCGGTCCTTCCAGTGGTAGCCGGAGATGTCGTAAAGTTTGGACGCGTTGGCGGGCGCGGTCTCGAAATGCAGCCCGTAAGGATCGCACTTGAACACCGTCCGCCCCGTCTTGTCCGTGACGGCGTACTTGTAGGTGTCGTACTGCTTCAGACCGGGGATGAACGCCGACCATATCCCGTCCGACATTTCCATCGGATTCGCCGACGCGTCCCAGCCGTTGAAGTCGCCGACTACGGACACCGCCGCCGCATTGGGCGCCCAGACGGCGAATTTCCACCCCTGCTCGCCGCCCTCCGTCGCCGGAGCGGGCGAAAACATCTTTTGCGCCTGGTAATTGGTGCCCTCGTGAAACAGATAAGTTGCGTAGCTGTCCGGCGTAATGGACATTCTCACGTATTCTCCGAAAAGTATTTGCAATTCTGCCTTTTCATTATAGCAAAATATACGCGCGCACACAAGAGGGAATAATAAAAATCGGCAAAAATGCCGTTTTTGATGAAATCGTATTGCACAAATTGTCGTATTTTGCGCGGTTTTCGCCATATCGGCGGCAAAAAATCACCGCCGCTTCGGCAATGTGTCGCAAACCGTGCAGCGGACTTCCCTCTCCGCCGCCGCGCGGACGCGGTCGCGTTCCGCGCCGTCCGCAAAAAAGGCGCACACCGCGCTTCCGCTCCCCGTCATCACGACGTTCTCCGCTCCCGCCGCGCGCAGCACCGCGACGGCGCGCGCCGTGCCGGGGTTGAGCTTCGCCGCCGGCGCGTACAGGTCGTTGAAATACTCTCCCTCCCTCGGAGGAAGATCTCCGCGCGCTTTCATCGCGTCGTACTCCGCATACGCCGCCGCGGTGTCCACACCCCCTTCCGGAAGCGCGACAAGCACCTTGCGCGGCGTGAAAGGAAGCTCCTCCACGCACTCTCCCGCACCGGTAACGCGCGCGTCGCCGCCGAGATACATGTACGGAACGTCGGAGCCGAGCGAAAGCAGCAGCTCCGCGTCCGGAGTCTCTCCCGCCTCCGCCGCCCACAGCCTTGCCATACACGCCGCGAGCGCGGACGAACCGCCGAGTCCCATGCCGGACGGGATATTTTTGTCTATCAGAAAACGGAGATCGCCGCCGAACCGCGCGCGCAGTTTTCCGTAGACGGCGTTAAGCCGCGGGACGAATCTTTCGGGGACAAATCCCTCCGGAAAAGAGCGGAATACGAATCTCTCCCCTTCTCCGGGCAGCAGCTCCGCACGGTCGCACACGTCCGCCGTACACACCCTCATGTCCAAAGTGTGCATATTCCCTCTTTTGCCCGTGACGGCAAGGGAAAGATTGAGTTTCGCACCGGTACTTTCGCTCTTCATAAGCACATTTTAGCACTTTTCACGCGTTCTATCAACCGAAACGGGCTCCGCGCCTTCCCTTCTCCGCACCCGGACGCAGGACGGAAAAGCCGGCATGCCGCACGTTTCCTGCGCGCCAAATCCGCGGCAAACCGAAACCGTGCGGCAGGGCCGCACGGTTTTCGTCCGCTTTTACGCGCCGGTGCGGCGCGGAAATCCGCCGTCAGGCGCGTTCGTACAGCCAGAGATCGAGCTTAACGAAGTCGACCTTGAGGTTGAGCGCGTGCGTGCCGTCGGAATAGTCGTACATCGTCATGACGATATAGGACTGCGTGTCGGGATCGGACGGGGTGAGGAACACTCCCGTATACGCCGTGCCGTCGGGATAGGTCACCGTCCTGAGCGTATACGTGCTTTCGAGCACGAGCCCGAATCCTTCGGGTATAGCTATATCCTCAGGCAGCTGCCCGCCGTCGAAGAGCGCGCCCGCAAGCAGCCGCAGGAAGGCGTCGGTATCGCCGTCGCTGACCACTTTGAGTCCGAGCGACTCCTCCGCGAGCCCGAACACTTCGATGATGTCCATGGAGGTGAAGCCGGGCATTATCGGTTCGAGATAAGTGTCCGCGAACGAGCCCATGTCGAGTCCGCCGAGCGCGGGCAGGAACATTGCAAGCCCTTCCGCCATCTCCGGATCGAGCACAAGACTGAGCCTCATCGTTCCGTCCGCGCCGAGGGATACGCCGGTCTTGTTCCTGTCGAAGAGGTCGCCCGCTATTCCGAGCAGCATGCCGAGTATGTCGCCGCTGTCGGAGCCGCTGTCGGAGCCGCTCTCTCCGCCGAGGGATACGCCCATGAGGCTGGAAGCGTTCCAGTTGACGGCGAAGCTCATGTCGCTTGACGTCGAGGTCGTGCTCTGCGCGGCATAGTCGTAATTTATCTCCGAATAGTCGGGAGTCAGCCCGCGCGTCGCGTCGAAGAATGCTTCCGTTACCGCCGGGCAGTCCGCCGCGGCGTCTATCGCCGCCTTAACGCCGTCAATATCGGTCACTATACCGTCGAAATAGTTGTCGAGCATGTTCTTGCGCATTGTCTTGTATTCCGCAAGCGCGGCGGAAGCATTCGCAAGTCCCTGCTCTTCGAGTATGCCCTGCGTGAGATCGGCGAGCACCGCATGCCCCTCGTTGGAAGGATGAATGTAATCGGGATAAATGAGATCCTTGCCTCTCTCGTAGTCCTCCGCGAAAATGCGGTCGAACTCCGCCTGCGCGTCCGCGATGATAAATGCGCCGGGGTGCTCTGCAAGATAGCGGTCGAGCACACCGTTGAGTCTGTCGAGTATACCTGCGCCGAGCTGCCTGAAATCTTCGGGATAAGTGTCATACTCCTCCTTGAGCGTCGCGCGCGTTTCCTCGTCGACAAGCGTGGATTTTTCGCTCAGAGGATTGTAGACGTTCTGGAAAATGAGCGTGGCGTCGGGGTTGAGTTCGCGTATGCGCGCCACAATGCCCGTGATGTTTTCGTAGGCGGTTTCCGCAATGCCGTCGATTATCGTATAAAGCCCCTGCGCGGCTTCGAGCACGACGTCGTTCATGCTCATGTCCTGCAGGAGGTCGTTGCCGAGTATGGAAACGTGGATGATGTCCGCCTCCTGCACGTGCAGGATGAGCCCTCGCGCGCCGTCATAGCCGAGGTCGTTGTTGAGCAGCGCGAGCAGATCCTTGGTCAGGTGTCCGGAAACGGAATGGTTGTAGTACTCGAAGTCGTTCCTGCGGCCGAGTACGTTCGCGTAGGCGTATTCGTGTCTGAGTCCGAGAGGAGACGCTCCGAGTATGCCCTCCGCAATGGAATCGCCCAGATAGACGATCTCCGTCTTTTCGGCGGTTTCCCCGTCGTTATTACAGGCTGCGAGCGCCGCCGCGCAGCATGCGAGCAGCACGACGCACAGCACGGACGCGATGATCTTCTTCTTCATGATTCTCCTCCTTATCATCCTCCGCTCCGCCCGCGACGGAGAGGATTCCGCCCCTATTATACAACTCCGCGCACGCGAATACAATCGTCAATTCCGGGCGCGCTGTCGTTTAACGGAAGTTTATTCCGCCCCGACGTCAGGCGCGCGGCAGTTCCGTCACGCGTTCTCCTCCGGACGTGCGGCGGCGTTCCGTTCCCCCGCGCCGCCCTGCTCCGTCACCTCTCCCCAGCCGACAGCCGTCTTGCCGTCGCCCGTGAGCACTATCAGGGAGCAATCGGGAGCGATGTCCGAAGCCACGCCATCGCACGGCGCGCCGTCGCGCCCCGTGAAGCGCACCCTCTTCCCCAGGGTGAGCAGCTTCGCCCTGTATTCGGGCAGAAGATCCTCTCCGCTCTCCTCGCAGTCCGCGAGCCTGGACATCAATTCCGTGAGCCGCACCGCCATATCGAGCGTAACCGCGCGCTTATTTTGCATAAATTCAGCCTTTAACATCTCGTTCTTGCAACATAAAACCGCCGATGTGGCGATATCCGCAAGTTCGCCGAAGTCGCGCTCCTCCTCGAAAAGGTTGACTCCCGCGCCTATCACGACGCGCCGCGCGCCGTCTGCGGCGACGACGCTCTCCGGGAGTATGCCGCATATCTTTTTCCCTTCCGCGATGACATCGTTGGGCCACTTGAAGCGCGCGTCTATGCCGAAATATTCTTCGAGCAGCGCCCCGACGGCGAGCGCGGCGAGCACGCCTGTACGCGTGAACGCGCCCGTCGGTTCATATACAAAAGAAAGATACAGCCCCATGCCCCGCGGCGAAAGAAAGGCGCGCGACATCCTTCCCCTGCCCGCGGTCTGTCCTTCGGCGGCGACCGAAAAACGCGCGTATTCCCCCGTGCGCGCTATGCGTTTCGCCTCGTCGTTGGTGGACGGAAGCGACTCATAACAAAAGCAAGGCAGTATCCTGCCTTGCTTGGTGTAAAGCGTCGTGACTCCGTCCACGGTTTACGCGCCTCCTCCGAACACCGCCATGAAGAAGCCTGCCGCGACCGCCGAGCCGATGACTCCGGCGACGTTCGGTCCCATGGCGTGCATGAGCAGATAGTTGCCGGGTTTCGCCCTGAGCCCCTCGAGGTTGGACACCCTCGCCGCCATAGGCACTGCGGAGACGCCCGCCGAACCGATGAGCGGATTGATCTTGCCCTTGGAGAGCCAGCACATGATCTTGCCGATGCCCAGTCCGCCCACCGTCGCAAATACGAATGCGAGCAGTCCGAGCGCGATGATCAGCACCGTATCCTTGGTGAGGAAGGTGCTGAAATGCGCCGTCGCTCCGACGGAAACGGAAAGACAGATGGTGACGATGTTCATCAGCGCGTTCTGCGCCGTATCACTGAGTCTTGCCGTGACTCCGCATTCCCTGAGCAGATTGCCCAGCATCAGGCATCCGAGCAGAGGTGCGACCGAGGGCAGGAAAAGACACGTTGCGATGATTATGATGATCGGGAACAGGATCTTCTCCGCCTTGGTGACCTTGCGCGTGGGTTTCATGACTATGGCGCGTTCTTTCTTGGTGGTCATGAGCCGCATGATGGGAGGCTGTATGACGGGAATGAGCGCCATATACGAGTATGCCGCGATGGCTATCGCCGCCAGCAGATCGGGTGCGAGAGCCTTGGTGAGCCATATCGCCGTGGGGCCGTCCGCGCCGCCGACGATGCCGATGGACGCCGCTGCGGGACCGCTGAAGCCGAAGCACACCGCGAGGAAAAACGCCACATATATGCCGAACTGCGCCGCCGCGCCCAGAATGAGGGATTTGGGGTTGGAGAGCAATGGCTCGAAGTCGGTCATTGCGCCCACACCCAGGAATATGAGGCAGGGATAGACGCTGGTCTTGACGCCGATGTAGAGGATGTCGATGAGCCCGCCCGTTTGGAGCACTTCGCCGTAATCGACCGTCGTGCTTGACACCCAGAGGTCGGGATGATAAATCCAGTCCGAAACGGGGCCGGGGATGTTGCTGAGCAGCATACCGAACGCAATCCCGACGAGGAGCAGCGGCTCGAATTTGAATTTGATGGCGAGGAATAGGAAGAAGCAGGCAATGATAATCATCACCACATTGCCCCACTGCAGGTTGAAAAACCCCGTGGATTCCCACAGCCCCTGGAAAGTATCGCCGTAATCCACGTTGCTTCCCGACGCGCCCAGAATGTTCGAGAAGAAGTTCATGTCCGCCTCCTTACTCCACGTCGAAGAGGGGATCGCCGGTGTTTACCACCGCGCCTTTCTGGACGTGTATTTTGGTGAGCGTGCCCGCCTTGGGCGCTACGATCTCGTTCTCCATCTTCATGGCTTCGAGTATGATGACTACGTCTCCGGCCTTGACGGTCTGTCCGGCGGAGAAACGCACCTCGTTGATGTTGCCGGGCAGCGGTGAAGGCACGGTGCCGGCTCCTGCCTGCGCTGCAGGCGCCGCTGCGGATGCCGCGGCGGCGGGCGCGGGAGCGGCGGAGACGGGTGCGGCAGGCGCCGCGGCGGGAGCGGCGGGAAGCGCCGCCTCGTATTCCGCCTGAATGACGGCTTCGCCCTTCTCGACTTCCACTTCGTAGACCTTTCCGTTCAACGTGACTTTGTAAATCATGATCATTTCACCTCCGCATCTGCCTGATCCGCATCTTCCATCCTCTCGATGCGCTTGAATCTGAGTTGATTGAGCGGAGTCCCGAGGGAGTCCGCAACTATTGCCATTATCATTGCCGCGTCGCGCTCTTCCGTGCGGATGAGCGTGAGCTCTCCGCAGGTGCCGGCGGCAAGCGGCGCCGCTTCGGTCCCGTCCGCGGCGGCAAGATCGTCGGCCGCCTTTTTCTTTTTGAACGGATTCCTGAACCTGGGCAATTTGTCCGTAATGATGTGCCCCTTGTCCGCGGCAAGCCCCATGAGCGTCACTACGCACATGAGAATGATCAGCACCGCGAACACTATCGCAAACCCGATAAGGGATATGATGAGCGCGTCCAGAGTGGTGATGTCTGCCATATGCCCTCCTTATTCCATGGGCGCGATGGTATAGCGCACCACTTTTTCCTCTTTCGCTTTGCGCGCGGCGAAATACTTCTCCGTCACCTGCGGGAAGAGGATGTAGCTGAGCACGTCCTCGTCGCTCTTCGCGACGCCTTCGAGCTCCTTCTTCGTCTTTTCGAAGACGGGTTCGAGCGTGTCGGCGTATCTGCCCTTTATCGGCTTTTCGTCGCCGAGCGCCTTCTTCATCACCTCGTCGGATATCTTTCCGGGCGCCTTGCCGTACTCTCCCCTGCAATACGCCTTGACTTCCTTGGAGATGTTCTTGTATCTCTCGCCTGCGAGCACGTTCGCCGTCGCCTGCACGCCGACCATCTGGCTCATTGGCGTGACAAGGGGCGGATAGCCGAGATCCGCGCGCACTTTGGGCGTTTCGACCAACACTTCCTCGAAGCGATCCATAGCGTTCTGCGCCTTGAGCTGCGCGACGAGGTTGGAAAGCATGCCGCCGGGGACTTTGTAGTTGAGCGCGTCGGTGTCGGTCGCCATCATCTTGGGATCGAGCTGACCGGACTTGATGTATTCGTCGCGCACGGGTTTGAAGAAGTCGTTCACCTTCTTCAGCACCGCCTCGTCAAGACCGGTGTCGTAACCCAGCTGGGTGAGCGCGTAATGGAGCGTTTCCGTCGCCGGCTGCGAACTGCCGCCGCTGAAACACGACGTCGCCGTATCTATGACGTCCACGCCCGCCTCTACCGCTTTGAGATAGGTCATGAACGCCATTCCCGTGGTGCAGTGCGTGTGCAGGACCACGGGGATCTTCACGCTCTGCTTGATCTCGCCGATGAGCTCGTACGCTTCCGCGGGGCTCATGACGCCCGCCATATCCTTGACGCATACGGTGTTCACGCCCATGTCCTCCATCTGTTTGGCGAGCTTCGCGAACGCCTCTATGGTGTGCACCGGGGACTGCGTGTAGCTTATCGTGCCGGACACCTGCGCGCCGCGCTTCAACGCTTCTTTCGTTGCGACTTCGATGTTGGTGAGGTCGTTCAGCGCGTCGAAAATGCGGATGATGTCAATGCCGTTCTCGACGGACTTGGCGACGAACATACGCACTATCTCGTCGGGATAATGCTTGTAGCCCAGCAGATTCTGTCCGCGGAGCAGCATCTGCAGCTTGCTCTTCGGCATCGCCGCCCTGATCTTTCTCAGCCTTTCCCACGGATCCTCGTCGAGATAGCGCAGGCAGCAGTCGAACACCGCGCCTCCCCAGCACTCGACGCTGTAATAGCCCGCCTTGTCCATCTCGGACAGGATGCCTGCGAACTTCTCGTAAGGCAGACGCGTGGCGATCAAAGACTGATTCGCGTCGCGCAACACTGTTTCGGTAAAACCTATCTTCATATCTTTTCCTCCGTCCCGATCATGTCGTTGCTGTCGGATGATTATCGTTTCGTCCGCGTACGGACGCGCGAATTACTTTATCTTTCCGCTCTCGATGTCGGAAAGCGGCAGCATGGATATCTCGAACGTCCCGTCGTCAGAAATGTCGACGAGCGTGCCGCCGCGCTGCTCGACGCACTTGGCGGTGGGGATCTGTCCCAGCGCCGCGACGTAGGCGAGGTAATCGATGCTCATGCCGTAAGTCATGCGCATGCCCCTGTACTCTATGCTGAGCGTGTTGAGATGGTCGTGCCCCACAAAGAACCCTTTGCAGCTGCCCAGCTTTTCCATTCTCTCCACGAAGTGTCCTTCTTTGGTCTTGGGGTAGCCGAAATACTGGTCCTTCTCTCCCACGAAACCGAGATGATAGACCGCGCCTTCCTCTCCGCGGTAGCACTTCTCCCATCCTTCCTTGAACTCCTTGGGCGGGATGTGGAAGAACGCGAGCGACGGAATGATCTCCCCTTCCGGAGAATTGTCGCGCACCACCTGCTCGTACCAGTCTATCTGGTCGTCGTGTATGGTGTCGAATCCGCTGAAGAACGTGCTGCCCGTGTACATATTGCTGTCTATCATCATGAGCAGCATCACGGGCTTGCCGGCCGCGCTCTCCAGCCGCATGGCATGGTTGCCCACGCCGCTGAGAGAGGGATCGCCTTTTTCAAACAAACAGGACTTCAACGACATATAATAGTCCGCTAAACGGTCCTTTTTGTAAAAAGCGATGCACTCCTCGTCGTGGTTGCCGAACGTGAACGTCCACGGTACACCCAGCGAATCCATGAGCGAGCCGAACTTCTTCGACGCCTTGAGATTGTTGCTCGTCCCGGAGAACATGAACATCGGATACACCATGTCCCCCGTCACGACGACGAGGTCGGCGTGCGACGCCCTGACGATTTTCTCCACCGCGTCGAGCGCGAGTCTGTCCTTCTTGCGGCTGAGGAAACCGCCGCCGATGTGTATGTCCGTGAGCTGCAATATCCTGAACGGTCTGCCCTCCGGCATGCTTATGACGGTCATGCCGTCTTTTTTCCCGAAAACGGCGTCGCTCATACTCACTCCCCGTCCGGCGTGCCGTCGTCGTCCGTCCCGAACGCTTCGCCGAAAGCGGCTTCTGGCGTGTCCGCGTTCGCTTCCTCTCCGCCGGACACGGCTTCCGCACCGTCCGCTCCCGCAAGTACGGTCACATAGCCGCCGGGATCCTTCGCGCCGTACAGCTCGTGCACGAGCGCGGTGCGCTCCGCCTCTTCCTCCTCGGAAAGGACTGTGCCGCTCTTGCGCGCTTCAATGAAGTAGCGCACGCGCGTGAGTTTCTTGTTGGTGATCTTATAGCGGAATGACGCATAGAACGCGATGGCGATGAACACCACTATCGCAAGCCCCATGATGAGGCGTACCGCAAGCAGCACTTCGTCCGTCTGCTCGCCGGGGTTTCTCCCCTCCACGTATCCCACGCCGCCGAGTATCCATCCCACGAGTCCGACGCCGAGTGCGCCGGCGATCTTTCTGGCGAGCGTCATCATACCGCTGTAAGTGCCGGTGGAGCGTTCGCCCGTCGCCATCTGACCGACGTCCACGGTGTCCGGGAAGATGATCCACGGCATCATCTGTGCGCCGCCGAAGCCGAAGCCCATGAGCAGGGACACGATGGGCACGAGGACGGGAGGCGCCCAGCTCGGATCCATGACCGCAAGCATTATGCCGGCGATGATGTATGCGGGCAGCCCCATACGGAAGGCGAACTGTTTGCTCTTCTTGTCCATGACGTAGCGCGCAAGCGGAAACATGATGACCGCCGCCACCATGAGAGGCGCGATGATGAAGAGCGATGACATATCCATGCCGAAGAGCGTCCTGCCCGCCCACACGTCCGTGGCATAGTAGACCGCGAGCGCGGAGATCATGTCCAGGCAGGTGAACGCCGCCACGTACATGGCGATGTGCCAGCGGTAGGACTTGTTCTTGTAAGGTTCGGCGTAATTTTTGATAAATTGCTTGAAATTGAACTTTTCTTTGGGCGTGGTCGCCTTGATGCGTTCCTTGACGAATATACCGCACAGGATCAGACCGCCGCCGAACAGAGTGCCGAAAATGAGGCAGATCGCAAGCCAGAATTCCGTGGCGTCGATCTTCGGCATAAAGAGATAACCTTCGTCCGTGGGGGCGATGAGAGCTTCGATAAAGAGAAGAGGAAGCACGTATGCAAGCCCGCTCGCCACCGCGTTGAACACCAGCTTGACGGTGTTCGCATTGTTGCGCTCCTTGAAAGAGGGCGAGATGTCGCTGGACATCGAACAGTACGGCACCATCGTGATGGTCGAGAAAGTGTTCCACAGCAGATACATGATCACCATCCACGCGACGAGCCCGGCCTGGTTCTCCGCGGAAATGATCCCCCACTGCTCGACGGGCAGGAACAGCAGGAATATTCCGATGATGAGCAGTACGCCGCCCACCACCATATAAGGTTTCCTGCGGCCGTACCTTCCGCGCGTATTGTCGCTGATGAAGCCCATGAGCGGATCGGTGATCGCGTCCCATATCTTCGCCACCATCATGATGGTGGACGCGATCGCCATCGGGATGCCGAGCCCGCCCTCCATGTACTTCAGCATGACGCAGGACATCAGCGCGACGCCGCCGCCGTCCATCAATGCGCCCATTCCGTAGAAAACTTTTTCTTTGGTGGGCACATAGTCCGGAGATTGTCGGTAGGAAAGGTCTTTTGCAGGTTTAGCTGTTTTGGCTTTCATTAAAATGCTCCTGAACCGTAATCGCAATTATGATAACATACGCGCGCGCCTCCGCGCAATCCATTAAAAGGATTTGCCCCCGAATTTTTAATCTCTCTTTAATTGAGGCATGTCGGACGAAAATAATATTCCCCTCCGTCAAGAGATGTTTTGCTCTCCTCTTTCCGTACTGTCGATGTTTTGTCACAATTCCCCGCAAAAACGCTTGCGTAATTTTTCGCGCGGTGATATAATGCGGAAGCTATGGGGGCGTGGCTCAGGTGGTAGAGCGATGCGTTCGCAACGCATAGGTCAGGGGTTCGAGTCCCCTCGTCTCCACCAAAAAACTGCACGGACATCTTGTCTGTGCAGTTTTTTATTATCGCGAGGGGACTCTGCGGCGCACGGCTTGCGCCGCCCCGCGCTACGCGCTGAACCCCTTCTCCCGGTCAGGGCTGACGCGCTTTTGCGCCCTACGCGACTCCGCGCGCAGATCAAATGGCGCAAAACCGCTATTCCGTCACTGCGTTCCTTACGAGTCCCCTCGTTTTAACATATTCGCTTGTCCCTCACATGTCTTTTATTTTAATAACAGCTTGTGCGCAATAAAGCAATAGTCAGCCCGGCGCTAGCCGTACGGCAACAGAACTATAATTCAAAGCGCGGCTCAATGAGCCGCGCTTTCGTCCGGATTTTCACGACGGATAGGTCAAGCCGACCGAACCGGCGTCAATACCGTGTCACAGCATGCACTTGACGAGGACTGCCTTCTGGGCGTGCAGACGGTTCTCCGCCTCGTCGAATATCTCGCGGGAGTGCTCCTCGAACACTTTCGCGGTGATCTCCTCTTCGCGGTGAGCGGGCAGGCAATGCAGCACCATGGCGTCGGATTTCGCCGCTTTCATGGTTTTATCGTTGATCTGATAGTCCTTAAACACCTTTTTGCGCTCTTCCGCTTCCGCCTCCTGTCCCATGGACGCCCACACGTCCGTGTAAAGGACGTCCGCGCCGGCAGCCATTTCGAGCACGTCGGGCGAGCAGGAAAATCTGCCGCTCTCGTGCGCCCATTTCATGATGTCGGCGTCGGGTTCGTAGCCTTTCGGGCACGCGACGGACACTTCCATGCCGAGCTTTATTCCGCCCACGATGAGAGAGTTGGTCATGTTGTTGCCGTCGCCGACGTAGCACAGCTTCAGCCCTTCCGTCGCGCCCTTGTATTCGCGTATGGTCATGAGGTCCGCAAGCACCTGGCAGGGATGGCAGTAGTCCGTAAGCCCGTTGATGACGGGGATGGTCCCGAACTCCGCGAGCGACTCCACTTCCTTCTGGTCGAAGGTGCGGATCATGATGCCGTCGAGGTAGCGCGAAAGCACCCGCGCCGTGTCGCGCACAGGCTCTCCCCTGCCTATCTGCAGATCGCGCGCGCTGAGGAAGAGGGACATGCCGCCGAGGTCGAACATGCCCACCTCGAAGGAAACGCGCGTCCTGGTGGAGGACTTGGCGAATATCAGTCCCAGCGTCTTGCCCGTGAGCAGGTGGTGGGGGATGCCGTTCTTCTTCTCGTACTTGAGCTGATCGGCGGTGTTGAGGATCTCGGTGATCTCCTTTGCGGAGAGGTCCATGAGTTTGAGCAGATGTTTCATTTCGCGCACACCTTCTTTATGATTTCCGCGGCGGCCACGAGGTCGCCGTCCGGTATGTTGAGCGGCGGAAGCAGCCGCACTTTGTCCTTTGCCTTGAGAGCCAGCACCCCCTCCCGTCTGAGATCCGCAAGCACGTCGCCGGCAGGTCTTTCGGGCAGGATCCCGATCATGAGTCCGCGTCCGGTGACGCTCTTCACTCCCGCGGCGTCCTCAAGCTCCGACATGAGGAAGTCGCCCTTGCGCGTGACGTCGGCAAGGAACGCGTCCGTGAGCCGTCCCACCACGTTCAGCGCGCCGGCGCACACCGCCGGATTGCCGCCGAACGTCGAACCGTGCGTACCGGGAGTCAGCACGCCCTCCGTGCGCCCGCCGAAAAGCACTGCGCCGATGGGCAGTCCGCCGCCCAGACCTTTGGCGGAAGTCACGATGTCGGGCTGCACGCCGTAGTGCATGTAGGAGTAGAACTTTCCCGTCCTGCCCGCGCCCGTCTGCACCTCGTCGACGATGAGGAGCAGATCGTGCCTTTTTGCGATGTCCGCCGCCGCGCGCACGAATTTGTCCGAAAGAGGGATCACTCCGCCCTCTCCCTGAATTGTTTCCAGCATGATCGCGGCGCACTTGTGCTCCGTGACGACGCGTTCAAGCGCGTCCGCGTCCTCCGCCTCCGCGTAGACGAACCCCGGCGTGAGAGGGAGAAAATCCTTGTGATATTCCGCCTGCCCCGTGGCGGCGAGAGCGGCGAGCGTCCTGCCGTGGAAACCGTTGACGAGGGTTACAATGTTGTAATATTCCGCCCCTTTATGCTCC
Organism: Candidatus Limadaptatus stercoravium; assembly: GCA_018710835.1. Taxonomy (GTDB): domain Bacteria; phylum Bacillota; class Clostridia; order Christensenellales; family CAG-917; genus Limadaptatus; species Limadaptatus stercoravium. The sequence continues at coordinate 24,548 of DVJC01000051.1, forward strand.
GCACCCCACTTGCGCGCGGTCTTTATCGCGCATTCGTTCGCTTCCGCGCCGGAGTTGCAGAAAAAAGCCTTTTTCAGCCCCGTGCGTACGGCGAGCGCCTCGGCAAGCTGCACGCAGGGATCGGTGTAATAAAGATTGGACGCATGCGCTATCTTTTTCATCTGCGCGTACACCGCGTCCGCCCACTCTCCGTCCGCATAGCCGAAGATGTTGACGCCGATACCGCTGCCGAGGTCGATATACCTGTTGCCGTCCGCGTCCCAGACGTGCGCCCCCTCTCCGCGGACGAGCCGCACGGGAAAACGCGCGTAAGTCGGCGCAACGTACGTTTTGTCCTTTTCTTCGATCGTCATATGTTTTCACCCGACACGAACATCGTGCCCATGCCTTCGTCGGTGAGGGTTTCTATCAGAATGGAGTGGGGTACTCTGCCGTCGATGACGAACACCTTCTTCACTCCGCGGCGTATAGCCTCTATGCAGCAGCCGACCTTCGGTATCATACCGCCGGAGAGCCTGCCCTGATTGATCATGCGCTGCGCGTCGCTGACGAATATCTTGCTGATGAGCGTACTCTCGTCCTTCGCGTCCGCGAGCAGCCCCGGCGTGTCCGTCATGTTGATGAAGCTCTCCGCTTTGAGCATGCCGGCTATCCTCGCCGCCGCGGTATCGGCGTTGATGTTGTACACGTTCCCCTCCGAGTCGCACCCGACGGTGGACACGACGGGGATATACCCCATCTCCAGCACGTCCAGCACGGGCTGCACGTTGAGAGACTCTATCTCGCCGACATATCCGAGCCTGGGATCGAGCTGCCGCGCGTTGATGAGTCCGCCGTCCGCGCCCGAAAGCCCTATCGCCCTGCCGCCGAGGTTCTGGATGAAATTGACAAGACTCTTGTTGACCTTGCCGGCGAGCACCATCTGCACCACGTCCGCGGTCTCCGCGTCCGTCACGCGCAGTCCGTCCACGAACTCCGTCTTTTTGCCGAGCCGCCCCAGCATGTCCGTGATCTCCGGACCACCGCCGTGCACCAGCACCACTTTCACCCCTATGAGGGAGAGCAGGACGAGGTCGCCCATCACCGCCATTTTGAGGTTTTCGTCCGTCATCGCGCTGCCGCCGTATTTGACGAGCAGTATCTTGCCGCTGTAATTCCTGATGTAAGGCAGCGCCTCTATGAGCACTTCCGCCCTGAGTTTATTGTCCATGCGCATATACGCCTCCTAAGTCCTGTAATCCCCGTTGATCCTGACGTAATCGTAAGTGAGGTCGCACCCCCACGCTTCCGCGGAGCACTCTCCCTCTCCCAGGGACACCTCGATGACGATCTCCTTTTCGGAGAGCACCGCCTTCGCCTTTTCTTCCGAAAACCCGGCGTCCGAACCGTTCTCGCACACAGTCACCGCGCCCGCCGCGGAGCGGAAATCCACTCTCACCTTGCCGGGGTCGAACTCCGCGCCGCCGTAACCCATGGCGCAAAGCACCCTGCCCCAGTTGGCGTCCGCGCCGAACATCGCCGCCTTCACGAGCGAGGAGCACACCACCGCTTTCGCCGCTTTCTTCGCGTTCTCCGTGCTGTCCGCGCCCGTCACGACGCAGTCGAGGAGCTTGGTCGCGCCCTCGCCGTCACCGGCGAGCATTCTGCACAATGCAACGTTTACCGTATTGAGCGCGCACATAAAAGTGCGGAAATCGTCATTATCGCACGTTATCTCCTCATTCCCCGCCATTCCGTTTGCGAGCAGCAGCACCATATCGTTGGTGGAAGTGTCGCCGTCCACGCTCATCATGTTGAAGGTGTTTTCGATGTCCCCCGAAAGCGCCTTTTGAAGCATTGTCCTGGACACCGCCGCGTCCGTGGTGAGGAACACGAGCATCGTCGCCATATTCGGGTGGATCATGCCCGATCCCTTCGCTATGCCGCCGAGCCGCACCGTCTTGCCGCCGAGTTCGAACTCCACTGCAACCTGCTTTTCCACCGTGTCCGTGGTCATGATCGCCTGCGCCGCGGGGGACGCGTCGCGCGAAAGCGATTTTTTAAGTTCGGGTATTCCCCTCTTTATCGGCTCGATGTCAAGCGGCTGTCCTATGACTCCCGTGGACGCCACCGCCACGCTCTCAGCAGGGATACCCAGCTCCTCCGCGAGCAGCGCGCACGTCTTTTCCGCCACCTCTTCGCCGCCCGCGCAGCAGGTGTTGGCGATGCCGCTGTTGCATATGACCGCGCTTATACGTCCGCTGTCAACGTGCCTTTTGGTCACCGCAAGCGGCGCGCCCTTGACGAGGTTGCGCGTATACACCGCCGCGGCGTCCGCGGGTTTTTCGCTGAATATGAGCGCAAGATCCTTCTTGGTGCGGTTACGCCTGATGCCGCAGTACACCCCTGCGGCGAGAAACCCTTCCGCGGCGCACACGCCGCCGCTTATCTGCTTTATCTTCGCGTTTTCCTCTTTCATATCCTTTTCAAAGCTCCAGTCCCGTTTCGGGGGGAAGCCCCAATACGAGATTCATACATTCCACCGCCGCTCCCGACGCTCCCTTGCCGAGGTTGTCGTACCTGGCGACGAGGACTATCCTTTCGTCGTTGCCGTGCACGGAGATCTCCATGCAGTCCTTTCCCGCATACGCGCCCGCGGAAAGAAAACCTTCCTCGTCGCAGTTTTCGCGGAAAAACACTATCCTACCGCCGTACAGTCCGCGATAAACGTCTTTCACGTCCTCCGCCGACGCGCCGCCTTTGAGATCTTTCACGGAAAGCGGCACGATCACTTCCATGCCGGAATAGAAGTCCGCGACCACGGGACAGAAAACGGGCGCGCGGTCCAGCCCCGTAACGGCGGTCATCTCTTTCAGGTGCTTGTGCTGCTGGGTGAGCCCGTACTGTCTGGGCGCGGCGAGCGCGCCTGCCGCCGCCCCGTACTGCGCGATCATCTTCTTGCCGCCGCCGCTGTATCCCGTGATCGACGTGCATGCGAGCGCGGCGTCCTTATCTATTATACCGCGTTTGACAAGAGGCTGCACCAAAGCTATGAAACCCGACGCGTGGCACCCCGGCACGGCAATGCGTTTCGATGCCGCTATGCGCGCGGCGCGCGCCTCGTCGAGTTCGGGAAAGCCGTATTCCCATCCCGGCAGGGTGCGGTGCGCGGTGGACGCGTCGATGACCGCCGCGCGCGAACCTTCCGCCAGCCTTGCCGACTCCTCCGCCGCCGCGTCCGGCAGGCACAGGAACGTGACGTCGGAGGCGAAGATCGCCTCCCGTCTCGCCTCCGGATCTTTCCTCTTTTCTTCGGGGAGAACTATCAGACTTACGTTAGGACGCTTCTCCAGCCTTTCGGCGATGCGCAGTCCCGTCGTGCCCTCTCTTCCGTCCACGAAAACCTTTGTCACTTTACGAATTCCTCTACAAACCTTATCTGTTTTTCCACCGATGCCGCGCCCGTACCGCCTTCGGACGTACGCCTGCGCACGCATGCGGCAAGCGAAATCGCCTCGTACAGATCTTCTCCGAACAGGTCGGAAAAATTCTTATATTCGCCGAGCGTGATCTCTTCCAGCGTCTTGTCGTGTTTTATGCCGTAGGCTACGATCTCTCCCACCGTCTTGTACGCCGTGCGGAAAGGCAGCCCCTTGCCCACGAGATAATCCGCAAGGTCGGTGGCGTTGATATACCCTTTCCCTGCGGCGCGGTACATATTGTCCTTGTTCGGCTTCATGGTGTCGATCATGGGCGCGAATATGCCGAGGCACGCCTTCACGGTATCAAGTGCGTCAAAGACGCACTCCTTGTCCTCCTGCATATCCTTGTTGTAAGCGAGCGGCAGTCCTTTGAGCACGGTGAGCATCGCCATGAGGTCGCCGTACACCCTGCCCGTCTTGCCGCGCACGAGCTCCGCCATGTCGGAGTTCTTCTTCTGCGGCATGATGCTCGAACCCGTGGTGTACGCGTCGTCCAGTTCCGCGAATCCGAACTCCGACGACGACCACAGCACCACCTCTTCCGCAAACCGCGAAAGGTGCGTCATCACGAGCGCGAACGCGGATATAAGTTCCACGCAGAAATCCCTGTCCGACACACCGTCTATGCTGTTCATGCACACGCCGTCGAAGCCGAGCTTCTTGGCGGTGAACGTCCTGTCCGTATTGTAAGTCGTTCCCGCAAGCGCGCAGCTGCCGAGCGGACTCACGTTCATGCGGCGCACCGCGTCGTTTATCCTGCCGGCGTCGCGCACGAACATCATCGCATACGCAAGCAGATGATGCGCGAAAACTATCGGCTGCGCCCTTTGCAGATGGGTGTAGCCGGGCACGATGTAATTTTTGGTCGCTTTCGCCTGTTTTACCACAGCGCGGAGGAGTTTTTTGATGAGCGATATGACCTCGGCGCTCTCGCCGCGCAGGTACATGCGCATATCCACGGCCACCTGATCGTTGCGGCTGCGCGCGGTGTGCAGCTTTTTCCCCGCGTCCCCGACGCGCTTTGTCAGCTCCGCTTCCACGAACATATGCACGTCCTCCGCATCGGGATCGAGCGCGAGCGCTCCCGACTCGATGTCCGCGAGAATGCCTTTCAGCCCTTCCGCGATGACTCCGTACTCCCCGTATGTTATGATGCCGCAGCCCGCGAGCATCTCCGCATGCGCGAGCGAGCCCTCGATGTCCTGGCGGTACATCCTGCCGTCCACGGCTATGGAACTGTTGAAATCGTCGGCGGCTTTCGCGGTCTCCTTTCCGCTGCGCCCTGCCCACATCTTCGCCATGTTTTCCCCTCCGTTTAATTCCAAAACCGGCTTTTACGCCGGCTTTCGGAATGATAAACTGCTTTTTTCGTCAAGCGCGCTCCGCATGATACGCGGAGCGGCGCATTTACTTCTTCTGCTTCCCGGCAGCTGCCGCGTCCACCTGAGCCTGCACCTTGATGGGCAGACCGAACAGGTTGATGAAGCCCGCCGCGTCCGCCTGGTTGTAGACGTGATCCTCGCCGAATGTCGCTATCTCTTCGTTGTACAGAGAGTATTCGCTCCACGCGCCGGCTTTGATCATATTGCCCTTGTACAGCTTGATCCTCACCTTGCCGGTCACCCTCTCCTGCGTCTTGTCCACGAATGCGGAGAGCGCCTCGCGCAGAGGGGTGTACCACTGCCCGTTGTACACGAGTTCCGCAAACGTGATGGCAAGCTCCTGCTTCTTGTGCGCGGTGTATTTGTCCAGGCAGAGGGTTTCAAGGTACTCGTGTGCAAAATAGAGTATCGCGCCGCCGGGAGTCTCGTACACGCCGCGGCACTTGATGCCGACAAGCCTGTTCTCCACGATGTCAAGCAGTCCTATGCCGTTCTCGCCGCCGACCTTGTTGAGCGCGAGGATTATATCCTTTGCGGACATCTTCTTGCCGTCCAGTGCGACGGGCACGCCCTTTTCGAACTCCAGCGTGATGTAGGTCGCCTTGTCCGGCGCTTTCATGGGCGACACCCCCATCTCCAGGAAGCCCTCTTTGTCGTACTGCGGCTCGTTGCCCGCGTCCTCGAGATCAAGCCCTTCGTGGGAGAGGTGCCACAGGTTCTTATCCTTGGAATAGTTGGTCTCGCGGTTGATCTTGAGGGGGACGTTGTGCGCCTCGGCGTAGTCGATCTCCTCTTCACGCGACTTGATGTCCCACTCCCTCCACGGAGCGATGACGGGCATGTCCGGCGCAAACGCCTTGATGGCAAGCTCGAACCTCACCTGGTCGTTGCCCTTGCCCGTGCAGCCGTGGCATATCGCGTCCGCGTGCTCCGCCGTGGCGATCTCAACTATGCGCTTTGCGATGATGGGACGCGCAAACGACGTGCCCAGCATATACTCCTCGTACTTCGCGCCCGCCTTCACGGTGGGGATGATGTATTCGTTGACGAATTCGTCCGTAAGATCTTCGACGTAAAGTTTGGAAGCGCCCGTTTTCAGAGCCTTTTCTTCCAGTCCTTCCAACTCGTCCGCCTGCCCCACGTTGCCGGACACCGCGACGACTTCGCAGTTGTTGTAGTTCTCTTTCAGCCACGGGATGATGATGGAAGTGTCAAGTCCGCCCGAATAGGCAAGCACGACCTTTTTGATCTTGGATTTGTCCATAAATTTTACCTTCCGTTGAATGTTTGACACGATTATATTGCCGCCGCCGTCAAAAGTCAAACAATTTTGCATAATATTTCGCCTCTTTTGCATACAAATTGCAAAAAATTCACCGCTCCGCGCATATTTCGCATTTTTATGCACAATATTATGCCTTTCCCCGATTTTTATGCAACCGCCGCTCTTCCCCGCGCTCGCAATGCGCGTACAATAGACCGGCGCGCGGCGCACACGCGCACAGGCGCATGGAAAACGCGGAGCGGAAAAATACGCTCTTGTTATCGGGAGATAATCGTATTATAATCGGAATATAGGGGGAACTTATGGCAGATTCGGAAGAAAGAAAACCCGGCATTGACAGCGGGACCGGCACGGCTCCGGCGGCGGAGGCAACCGGTACGCCGGCAGACGAAAGCGGAGCGGACGCGGCTCCGGCGACAGAGGCAACCGGTGCGCCGGCAGACGAAAGCGGAGCGGACGCGGTATCGGCCGGCGGAGCGGCGGCGATGACGGCGGACGCCGCGGCGGGAAGCACCGCGGCGGCGCGCGCAGGAAAACGCGCGCTGGCGTTTGTCAAGTCCGTACTCGGAATAGGACAGCCGGGCGACCGCGTGCCCGGCGGTGAAAAGATCAGCTACTACGCCTATTTCGCCGGGCAGAACCTCATCTACACGCTTGTCGCCACATACCTCACCACATTTGCTCTTCTGCAAGGCATGGACGAGGAAAAAGTGGCGTTGGTGCTCGTGCTGGTCAAAGTGTGGGACGCTTTCAACGACGCCATCTTCGGCGCGCTGTTCGACAAGGTCAAATTCAAGAGCGGCAACAAATTCATGCCGTGGCTGAGGATGTCGGTCGTGGCGATACCGCTGTCGGTCATCCTGCTTTTCGCGATACCTGCGGGCATCTCGGAAGCCGGACAGCTGGCATGGCTCGCAATAGCGTATCTCATCCACGACTGCGTGTACACTCTCTGCGACGCACCCATATACGGCTGCGTGACCGTGCTGACGGACAACTTCGGCGAACGCGAAAAGATGCTCTCCGTCAAAAGCATATGCGGCACGGCGGGCGGCGGGATAGCGAGCCTGCTGGCAATGGTGCTGGTCAGCCAGAAAGTGGGCGTTTCGTATTTCTATGTGGCGATCATCGGCGCGGTCATAGCTTTCGCCACAATGCTCCCCTTCTGCTTCAAGGGCAAAGAACGCGTGGTCGGCCCTCCTCCGGCGGAAAGTTTCACCGTGCGGAGAATGTTCAAATACCTGTTCTCCAACAAATACCTGCTCATCTACTACATCGCATTTCTTTTCTCGTCGGGGTGCAACGTGCTCGGCTCGCTGCAGCTCTTCATGTCGTTCTATGTCTTTAACGACGAGCTCATCGTGCTGTACGTCGGTCTGATAACCACCGTTCCTTTCGCGGTGGCGTCCTTCGCTGTACCTTACATTCTGAAAAAAGTCAACAAGATCACTCTGTACAAGAGCTGTCTGCTCGCCACCGTCGGCATAAATCTGCTCATCTTCTTCTTCGCGAGAGGCAATACGGGAGCATACATCGGGCTGTCGGTGGTGAACGCCGTCGCCACAGGCGTGGTCAACGTCCTGATGTTCATGTTCACGCCCGACTGCGCGGAGTACGGCAGGTTCAAGACGGGCATCGAAGCCAAGGGCATCACCTTCTCGCTGCAGACTCTCATGGCGAAGATCACGGGCGCGATCTCCGGCTCGCTCGGTCTGGCGATCATAGGGCTGTTCGGCTGGCAGGAGATAGAAGGCGGAGTGAGCAGCTTTAAGGAGCTCGCCGACAAGGGCATCACCCAAACGGCTTCCGCCATAAACGGACTCTGGATAGCCTGCATACTCGTGCCGCTCATAGGCAACTTCATCGCCTTCCTCATACTGCAGCTCTACAAACTGAAGGACTCGGACGTGAAAACGATGATGAGCTGCAACGCGGGCGAGATCACGCGCGAAGACGCTCTCGCGCAGATAAAATGCAAACTGTGATTTGCGCACAATAAAGTGTTTATATACCAAAAAGAGCGCGGTGACGCGCTCTTTTTGCTTGTATTAGCAACGTCTGACAAAACCGGCTTTTCGTTGAACTTCCCGTCTCGCCACATGGGAGTATTGTACCCCCTCCTACCGGGGGACCCCACAAGTTACCCCACCGAAAATACTTTCGGCGGGGACCCCAATGAAGCCCCATCACAAAATCAAAGATTTTGCGACGGGGTCCCCGTTGTACATTTCGGGGTCCCCGGGCAAAAATTTATAATTTTTGACTGGGGTAAAT
>DVJC01000052.1 GCA_018710835.1 Candidatus Limadaptatus stercoravium
TGAACGGCAATCAGACGGGCGCGCTCATGACGGAGTACATCCTCCGCCGCAGGAAGGAGAGCGGCACGCTGCCCGTTAACGGCGCCATCGTCAAGACCATCGTCACTACGGAACTCGCGCGGAAGATCGCGTCCGGCTACGGCGTGGCGACATTCGATGTGCTGACGGGGTTCAAGTATATCGGCGAAAAAATAAAGGAATGGGAAACAACGGGCGAGTATGTCTATCTGTTCGGCTTCGAGGAGAGTTACGGCTCGCTCGTCGGCACGCACGCGCGCGATAAGGACGCCGTCGCCGCCGCAATGATTTTTGCCGAAATGATATGCTATTACGACAGTTTGGGTATGTCGCTCTGGCAGGTGTTGCAGAACATTTACGCGCGCTTCGGCTTCTTTGACGAGCGTTCGACGTCCGTTGCATTCGGCGGAGTGGACGGCATGGACCGCATGAAAGGGATCATGCAAAAGCTGCGCGACACGGCTTTCGGCGAGATATGCGGCGTGCGCGTGGAGGCGGCTGACGACCTTGTCACGGGAGTGCGCAGGCGCGCGGACGGCGGCACGGAGAAGATAGCCCTCCCGTCCTCGAACGCGCTGAAGTTACACCTTGCCGGCGGCGACTGGATATGCGCGCGTCCGTCGGGTACGGAGCCCAAGCTCAAGTTCTATGCCGCGGCGTCCGCGAAGGACGCGGAGAGCGCGGAGTCCCGCGCGGCGGAGTATCTCGCTTTCATGAAGCGTTTTGCGGAGTGACGAGCCGCGGCTAAAATGCCGCGCGCCAAGAGCGCATATGACAACGGCGTCCCTGCGGACGCCGTTATTGCGTTATTTTCCCGACATTTCCTTAACGATGGCGATAGCTTTGCCCGCCCCCGCGCCGATGACGACTGCGTTCACGCATAGTGAAAAACACCGCCGCGCGGGAAGAAGTTGTGTTAAGCCGGAGAGTCGGAAAAACAAAAAAACAGGATTGCTCCGCGCGGATAGGATTTACATTTTTCTGTCCGTCTTGTTTGCGGCGAGGTAGAGGAGCGCGAGCATGCCCTTGCCGCAATGGCTGCCGATGATGGGACCGACGTCTGTGACAATGACGCGCCGCCCGGGGAATCTTTCCTCGACTTTTTCTTTCAGATACTCCGCGTCGCCGATGCAGTCGCCGTGTGCGACGATCACCACGTCGTTGACGTAACCGACGGTTTCTCTCTCCATTTTGGCAAGTAAAGTGCGGATGGCGGATTTTCTGCCCATGACGCTGCCGATGTGTTCCAGCGCGCCGTTCTCATCCACCATGAGGATGGGGTTGAGCTTTATCGCCTGTCCGACGATCGCCGCGCCGCGGCTGAGCCTGCCTCCGCGGTAGAGGTGTTTGAGGTCGCTCACGGTGAAGGCGTGCCCGATGTGGTCGCGCAGGGCGGCGACGTATTCCGCCGTTTCGTCCAGGTCCGCGCCGCCGTCGCGCTTTTTCATAGCGTAGTAGGCGAGCAGCCCTTCGCCCGATGAGGCGCATTTGCCGTCGATGACGACCACGCGGCGGCCGGGGAAATCCTCCGCGAGCTCGGCAGCCGCTTTCAGGTAGCCGTCATAGCAGCCGGACATCGCGGCGGGGAATGAGATGTGCAGCACGTCTTTGCCCGTACCGAGCATGGCGGCGAAATACGCTTTCGCCTCTTCCACGGGCACCATGGACGTGGATGAAGTCTTGCCCTCTTCGAGTGCGGAGTAGAATTCGTGTGGCGTGAGAAAGGCGCGGTTTTTGCCGTCGTACACCGTGCCGTCGAGCACGTAACTCATCGGAATAATGCGGAAATCCTCCCCCGCAAGTTCGGGAGGAAAGTCCGCCGTCATATCCGTTGAGATGAAAAACCTGCTCATGGCTCAAACATAGCACAGGGTATACGCATTGTCAAACCGCGTTATTTTCGGTTGCGGAATTTTAACTTCATTTAATCTTTTGCGCCGGACGACGCTTGCGGCGAGCACATGATTGCAGGATTATAGCGCGTCATCACTCTTTTTCTTGACAATCCGAAGGAATATTGCTAATATAATTGAGCATCAAATCGGCTGAATGCCAATTCCGGGGTGTAGCGCAGTTTGGGTTGCATGAGAGTGCGGCAGCAAAACGGCGGACATCGGTAAATAGTATCGGTATTCTCTCGGTCGGTACGGCAGCAAAACCTTCGGTGAGCGCTACGCGCTACCAAACATAAGGTTAGGACAACGAAACAAGAAATAATCATAGTAGGCTGAATGCCAATTCCGGGGTGTAGCGCAGTTTGGTAGCGCGTACGGTTCGGGACCGTAAGGCCGCGAGTTCAAATCTCGCCACTCCGACCACAAGGAAGAATTTGCAAGCGCGCAGCGCCGGCAAATGCAAAAGTCCGCAACGCATTTATGCGAATGCGGACTTTTGCATTGGCGAAGAATGCGAAGCATTTGCAAATTCGATGCAGTGTCATTGCGGCGGCGCCGCAATCCCAAAAGAAAAAATGCGGCGCTATAGTAATGCTCCGCCGGTGGCGGAGCTTCCGTTGGGCTCCTTTTTGGCGATTCAATGCAGCGCACCGCGGGACGGTGTCATTTCTTTACGCTTCGGGGAAGCGCACGCAAGCCGCTCGCGCCCCGAAACGTAAAGAAACACCCCCGCTGCTCGCGGGGGTGCGCTGCATTGGCAGGAGCTATAGGAATCGAACCTACACCATGGGAGTCAGAGGCCCATGTGCTACCACTACACCAAGCTCCAATGCATAAGGGCGCTCCGTACGG
>DVJC01000053.1 GCA_018710835.1 Candidatus Limadaptatus stercoravium
CCCCAAATAAAGTTACGTTAATTAAACCGCGATATTTGAGCGTCAGACAAGGAAAAGCCCTCCCCGAAAAAGGGCGCGTACTTAGTCGTACGTAACCGCATTTTGGGGAGGGCTTTGACGCAGTATCACGCAATCTGCCCCACCAAATTTCTTACAGAAATTCGGCGGGGACCCCAATAAAATATGCTTTTAGGGTGCTGAGAGGGCGATATTCGGATGAAGAACAAGGAAAAGCCCTTTACGCAAAAGGGAGCGTACTAAATCGTACGTAACCGCATTGCGTAAAGGGCTTTGACGCAGTTATTCGCCGAATAGCGCCCTCTCAGCAGAAGGCGTGGTAGATCGCGCTGATAGCCTTCTCGTAATCAAAGGTGTCGACACCGACGATTATGTTCATTTCGGAAGAGCCTTGGTCGATCATGCGGATGTTGATGTGGTTGTCGGCGAGAGCGGTGAAGATGGTGGCGGCTGTGCCGTGGCGGGACGCCATGTTGTGCCCGACGGTGGCGATGAGGGAAAGCCCGCTGTGGATGTCGATGCTGTCGGCGCCGAGCGCGTCGCGGAGCTTGTTAACGAGCTTCTGCGCGTTGCCGCCGAGGCATTCGTCGCGTATGACGAGGGAGAGCGTGTCGATGCCGGAGGGCATGTGCTCGAAAGAAACGCCCTCGTATTCGAGCACGCTGAGCGCTTTGCGGCAGAAGCCTATCTCGCTGTTCATCATATCCTTCTCGATGTTGATGATGGTGAAGCCCTTTCTGCCGGCGATGCCGGTGACCACTCTACCGTTCTTACCCTGTTGCTTGCCGTCGGCGACGATCATTGTGCCTTTTGCGGCAGGATTGAACGTATTGCGGATGTTGATGGGAATGCCTGCGCTGCGCACGGGGAAAATGGACTCCGGGTGAAGAACTTCCGCGCCCATGTAGGCGAGCTCGCGGAGCTCCTTGTAAGTCAGGCAGTCGATGAGCGCCGGCTTGTCGATTATGCGCGGATCGGCGGTGAGGAAGCCGTCCACGTCGGTCCAGTTTTCGTATACGTCGGCATTCACCGCACGCGCGACGATCGCGCCCGTGATGTCCGAGCCGCCGCGGGAGAACGTCCTCACAACGCCGTCCTTGTCCGAGCCGTAAAAGCCCGGAAGCACGGCGCGTCCGCAATCCGCAAGACGGGCGCGCAGCAGATCGAGGGATATGTCCAGCAGAAGTTCGCCTTTTGTGCCGAACTTGATGAGATCCTGCGTATCCACGAAAGGCACGCCGAGTTTTGCCGCGAGCACTTTCGCGCTGAGGTACTCGCCGCGGGATGCGATGTATTCCACGCCGGCGCCCTGCTCTATCTTATCCTTGATGTCGGCGAGCGCGGCCTTCATGCCGACGTCGACGCCGAGCTCGCTCTCGATGTCGAGGAATCTCTTCTCTATGACGGAAAACGCCGCGTCGCAGCTGCCTTTTTCGTTCTTTTCACGCGCGCACGCATACAAAGCGTCCGTGACCTTGACGTCGCCGGAGTCGCGCTTGCCGGGAGCGGAAACCACGATATAGGCGCGCGACGCGTCCGATGTCACGATGTCCGCCACCTGAGCGATCGTGCTGCTGTTGGCCATTGAAGTGCCGCCGAATTTGCAAACTTTCATATTACCCTCTGTTGTACGATATGTATTTTGTTCCCTGTTTGGTTTATCTGATCTTCTTCGCCTCGAAGTAGTAGCGTTTTTCCTCCGCTTCGCCCATGGAGAACGCCTTTCTGCAAAGGTTGCCGTGCTCCGCGACGTAGCCGAAAAGCTCCGTCTTTTCTATGCAGGGCATCTGCACCGCAACGCCGTCCGAAGTGTCCGCGATCTGGTGCAGATTCTCCAGCCCGTGGATATAATCCACGCTCGCGCCGGGATGCGACGAAACGTAGGCGTCTATGGCGTCCTGCACTTCCGCGATGGCTTCCGCGCTGTTGGAGTTGACCGCAATCGTGTACTCCATGTTGGTGGTGAACATTTTGAGCCTGCTCTCGCCCTGCAGCGCCGTGGACATATAGAGCACGAAGTCCGCGTCGTCCACTCCGAACACGAAGCGGTGTATCGGCTCAAACACTATGCCGTCGCAGTGCAGATTCTCGATCTCGACCAGCGCATAGCGCGCGGGATGATTCTCGCGCTCCTCCGGAGTAAGCCCCTTGCGCACCCTCTTCCAATGCGCCTGCGCCGTTGCGAGCGAATGGTTGCCGTCGCCGACGGCAAAGACGAAATCGGTGTCCACGCCGTAAAGCCCTTTGACGCGCTCGGCGTGCTCCTCGAGCTTCGCTATCACGTCCGCCGCGTCGAGCCGCCAACCCGTGAGATGTCCGCCGTTCATGTTGAGGTCGAAATCGTAAAGTTTTTCAAGCTCGTGGCGCTTTTTATAGAAAGGTTCGATGACTGTTTTGCCGCGGTCATCGAGGAGAAGTATGACGTGCGGAAGCTCGACGGGCGCGTGCTCGCGTATGGCAAGGCGCGGAGGAATGCGGTTCGCCACCACTCCCTCCGTGGCGCGGATCGTCGCCTCCGTCGGATGCACATAGGAATACTCCTCGAGATCGACAGGCGCAACTATGCCGAGGCGCGTATTGCCGTAGGCGGTTTCGCGGCGCACGAGCACGAAACTGTCCTTGAGCACACGGAAAACTCCGTTGTCGAGATAACTCTGCATGGAAGAATTGATGTTCTCTATCCTCTGTTCCGCGTCGCCGTCCTCAAGGTAGACTTCAGGGAAGATGAGCTTGAGCGCGCTGGGCGCGTCGCCTATCTCTGCGGAAAGTTTGTCCCAATACTCTCTCTGTGAAGTGAACTGGTCGCAGGATACGACTGCGAATTTCTCCGGCTGCGCGACGTCGGGCAGCAGTATGTCGAATGGCTTTACCGTTTTCATTATAATCTCCCGTGGTGTTTTTTGTCCTCTTTTGCCTGTCTTCTCGCGATCGCGTTAGGCGATATTCCGAAGGCCTCCTCGATCTCGTCCTTCAGCTTGTCCATGGTCATGTAACGGCGCAGTTCGCCGCGTTTGACGACGGAAATAATGCCCGTTTCCTCGCTCACGACGATGGAAAGCACGTCTGTGTCCTCCGTAATGCCGATGGCGGCGCGGTGGCGCGTACCCATCTCCTTGTTGATGTTGCGCTGCGTGAGAGGCAGAAAGCACCCTGCCGCGACGACCTTGTTGCCGCGCACGATGACCGCCCCGTCGTGAAGAGGCGCCTTGGTGTTGAAAATGCTCTCGAGCAGCGCCGCCGAAAGTTCCGCATTGAGCATCGTGCCGGAACTTAACACAGTGTCGTTGATGCTGTTGTTGCTGTCGATGATTATGATCGCGCCGACGTCCTGCTTGGCCATATCCTGACACGCGCTGAGGATCTCCGCCGTGGTCTCTCTCAGTTCGTCGTCGCTGCCCAGCCCGTCGTTGAACACGGGCAGACCGCGCGGATTGGATATGCGCTGGAAGATGGCTTTCAGATCGCTCTGGTAGACGACGCAGCACATCACTATGACCGTGATCATCGCATAGTGCAGAATGTAACGCGAAACGGTGAGTATCTCGTGATCGCTGAGCGCCGACAGCACCATGACCAGCACTTCGAGCACGGCGACGGACAGCACCACCAGCATCACGCGTATGTTGCGCCTGTACGCGAAAAGCATCACGAGCAGCGCAAGCGCCGCTATCAGCACAACGCCGTCTATGACCGCGTAAAAGTCGATTGCGGAAGCGTAACTTACGAAATCGTACATACCCTGCCTCCTTGACCTCTCGTTTTATAGATCGAATTCGTCGAAGACCTTGCCTTCTCCTCCGCCGGACACGGTGCCGTCCGCGCCGCCTCCGCCGTCATTGCCGCCGCCGTTGAGTTCGTCGAAGGGCGACTTTTCGCTTTCCTGCCGCGGCGCGCCGGACGCTCCGAACGGGAAGGCGCCGCTCTCCTCCGCGGGCGGGACGTAGCCCTTCGCCTTTTTGGACAGCACCGCCGCGACGACCGCCGCCGCCGTCACCCATGCGGCAAGCAGACACAGCGCGATAATGCCGGCGGTGGCGTAGCCGCTGTCTATCGTCACAGCCGCGCCGTAATAGGCTTCGAGTATCTCCATGACCGCTTCGTTTACGGAATCGTTGTAAAACAGGACGATGTACGAAACGGAGGAAAACAGCGTGAGCAGCCCCTGCAGTCCGAGATACAGCGACGCCCATGCGGCGAAATTGTAATACTTCTGCCGCGGATCCATGCGCGGCGCGAACACGGTGAAAAACATCGCGCAGTACGCGCCCGTGAGCACGGTCATGTTGAGCAGCAGCGATGTATACGGCAGCACCGCGGAGTTCAGGAACGCGAAGCATTCGATGACTCCCATGACGAAATACGCGCCCGACGTGAACAGCATGCAGACGTACACGAAATCGTTCCTGCGGCAGAACACGGTGCGGCGGCGCGCCGACATGGTGAACAGAACGAGCGAGAACACATAGCATACCAGCAGCGGTATCACGCCGTAATACAGCGCGCACTCGATGACGCAGAGCGTGATCTCCGCCGCGCTCTCCAGCCCCGAAAACGAAGCTACGACCGACACGATGTTGCGCACGATCGCGGCGACGAAAAGCAGCGCCCATATCGCTCCGCCCCATTTGTCCGGAATGATCGGTTTGAACTTTTTGGGAGTGACTCTTACCTGAACTTGCATATTATACCTGACTGATCAACGTGAGCACCGCCTCGTGCATGGCGCTCTCCTCCGACCGCCTGCCCGTGAGGACGGCGTATTGGAGCCCGTGGAGATGATCCGCGCACCTTTTGAGCTTCATCTGCGTGTATCTGCCCGACGCGCGGCGGACGTGGTACAGCGCGCCCGGTTTTATACCCAGCAGCGCCGCGACGGCGGCGTCCGGCTCGTCCTTGTGCAGTTCGGCATGCAGCATACGGCGGTAGTAGGCGTACAGCATATTGAGCACCGTCATGGGGCGCAGTCCGTCGTCGAGGAGCGCGGTGAGCACCCTGAGCGCCGCCGGCTTGTCCCCCGCGCCTATCGCGTCGGACAGACGGAAGATCTGATAGTCCGGCTCGGCCGAAGTCATGGCGCACACGTCGTCGCGCTTTATCTCGCCGTCGCAATAGGCCTTGAGCTTGCCTATCTCGCACGCGATACGGGACATATCGCCGAGAGTACGGGTGTAAAGCTCGTGCAGCGCGGCGCGCTGCATGGTGCGTTCCGGCTCCGCTTTGAGCATACCGGCGACGATCCCGGCCGCTTCCGCCTCCGCAAGGCGGCTGCAGTCCACCTTTTCCGCGCCTTTGAAAGACGCCTGCTTCTCCGCACCGTCCTCGCACACCAGCACCAGCACCGCGTCGGGATTGGGAGAAGAGATATATTTCTCGTACGCGGCCTTGTCCGCGGCGGAAAGTTTGTCCGTCACGTCCTCGACCACCGTCACGCGTATGCGGTCGAACACGGGAAAAGTGTTGAGCGTGAACACCGCCTCCTCCGCGCCGTCCGACGCGGACATGACGGTATAGTTGAAGGACGCGTATTCCGGATCCGTAAGCGCACGGAACATCCCCACGGCGGACTGCCTGAGCCATGCGTCGTCGCCGTAAACGACGTAGCACGGACTGAGCGCGGCAGTGCCGCCCGCCCGCGCCTCGTCAAGATGTCCTCTGAGCGCCGTATACTTCACTTGTACCGTCCCCTCTTCGCTTTTATGCTTAATAATAACATTATGCGATTATTATGTAAAGCGGCTTAAAAACAAAACGCGTGCGGAAATTTTTCGCAAACGCGCGTATTGACAGCCGCGCGCGGCTGCTGTTATCATTGAATCCGGAGGAAAGAACATGAACGGAAACACAGTAAAATCCGGCGCGGAAACGTCGGGCTACACCGAGAAACTTCTCCGTCCGATCAGCGGCTATCTCATGCTCGCCGTCAATCTGCTGCTCATCGCCGGAAGCATAGTGATGATCGCCCTCGGCGGCGTCACCGAGATCACGGCAGTGTTCGTGATCGGATTTCTGCTCATTCCCGTATGGCTGTTCCTGCTGTACGGCTACTGCGTCGTCGCCCCCAACGAAGCGGTGGTGCTCACGCTGTTCGGGAAATACAAAGGCACGATAAAAGCGGAAGGATACTACTGGTACAACCCCTTCTGCCGCAAATTCAACCCCGCGGCGCCGCCGGTCGGAGCGCGCAGAAAGCACGTTTCAATGAAGGCGATGACTCTCAACAACGAGAAGCAGAAAGTCAACGACGCGGACGGAAACCCGATAGAGATCGGCGTCGTCGTGATATGGCGCATACGCGACGCGGCAAAAGCGGTGTTCAATGTCGACAATTACGTGAACTTCATCTCCATACAGAGCGACGCGGCAATAAGAAACATAGCGCGACAGTACCCCTACGACGCCACCGAGGACGACGAGAAGTCGTTGCGCGGCAGCGCGCAGGAGATCGCCGCCACCCTCTGCGACGACCTGCAGAAGAGAGTCGAGATCGCCGGCATAGAGGTCGTGGAAGCGCGCATAGCGCACCTCGCCTACGCGCAGGAGATAGCCGCCGCCATGCTCCAGCGCCAGCAGGCAAAGGCGATAGTCGACGCGCGCACCACCATCGTGGAAGGCGCGGTCGGCATGGTGGAACTCGCTCTTGCGAAACTCGGCGAAACGGGGCTTGTAGCGCTTGACGACGAGCGCAAGGCGGCAATGGTGTCCAACCTCATGGTGGTGTTGTGCGCGGGCAAGGACGCCCAACCGATCGTCAACAGCGGCATCACGGAGTGACAAAATCTCTTAAAAAACGAAGGGCAGGGCGAATGCCCTGCCTTTTTGATTGCTTTGTGCTCCCTCACAAGACTTTTGCTAGGAACTCTTTGAGCCGCGGATGCTGCGGATTGCCGAAAAACTCCTCCGGCGGCGCTTGTTCGAGCACTTTTCCTTCCGCCATGAAGAGAATGCGCGTGCCTACCTCGCGGGCAAAACCCATCTCGTGCGTGACGATGACCATGGTCATACCCTCGTCCGCCACCTGCTTGATGAGGTCGAGCACTTCGCCCACCATCTCAGGGTCGAGCGCGGAAGTCGGCTCGTCAAAGAGCATGACCTTGGGACTCATGGCAAGGGCGCGGACTATGGCGACGCGCTGTTTCTGTCCGCCGGAAAGCGTGGACGGATAGGCGTCCGCTTTGCTGTCAAGCCCTATGCGCCTGAGCAGACGCATGGCGTTCTCTTCCGCCGCGGCGCGCACTTCCCTGGCGCTTGCCGCAGGGAGTTCGACAGGCTCCATCTCGTGCGCAGGCACGGCATGCGACAGAGCGCGCTCTTTCTTTTCCAGCTGCGCCGTGATCTTGAGCTTCTTTTTCGTGAGTTCAGGGTCGTAACTTACGACGCTCTTCCCTGCCACTTCCTCAACGGTCTTGGTCTGCTCCCACTCCGCAACCACGGGTTCAAGCGTCGTTTTAAGCGTTTCAACCTCGTTTTGGAGCATAATGCGCTTTTTCTCTATCCGTGCGTTGTGCCCCGCGCCGAAGCGTGCGAACCACTTGTTGTACAGCGGCGCAATGAGGTTGTGCGTCTTCGCTTTCCTGAGGTCCGCAATGCCGATCTTCACGGGCGCGAGGGTGATGTTCTTCTTGACCGTGAGGTTGTTGAACAGGTTGAACTGCTGGAACACCATGCCCATTTTCCTGCGGTGCTCGTTGATGTTGACTTTGAGGTCCGCAAGGTCCACGCCTTCGAAGAATATCTGTCCGGAAGTGGGATCCTCAAGGCAGTTGAGACACCTGAGGAATGTGGACTTGCCGCCGCCGGACGGTCCGATGACCACCACCTTTTCTCCGGCGTAGACCGACTCGGAGATGTCGTCCAGCACGAGGAGATCGCCGAACTTCTTGGTGAGGTTGACGACTTCTATCATGGGTTCGCTGGTCTTGCTTTCCGCAGACTGCTCTGCGCCTGCCGCGGCAGTATCTTCCTCCGCGCCGACGGAAAAATCATTTCGCACTAACTCTTCTGTCACTCTTGGCAAGCCCCCTCTCAATTAGTCTAACTAGAATAGTTATAAGCACTATCAGCACGATGTAAATAACTGCCATCACAAGATAAGGCACCATAAACTCGTAATTATTCGATGCGATATAATTGAACGCATTATACAAATCAAGCGCACCGACGAAACTTACAACCGATGTATCCTTTACCAATGCAATAAATTCATTTCCCAGAGTGGGAATGATGTTTTTTATCGCCTGCGGTATAACTATTCTTACCATTGCAGTAGGATAGCTGAGACCGAGCGCCCTGCCCGCCTCAAGCTGCCCTTTGTCTACGGAATTTATGCCGCCTCTCATAATTTCGGATACATACGCCCCGCTGTTAAGTCCGAATATCAGAATACAGACGGTTAAACTCGGAATACGCACCCCGATCAAAGGCAATATGACATAATAACCGAGCAAGAGCTGCACCACAATCGGAGTTCCGCGGAAAAACCCGACATATACGGCGCATATTTTATCCAAAATATTGGGGACTATCCTGTAATGGGGTGTAACACGGATAATAGCAATAATTATGCCGATAAGTATACCTATCAGCAATCCGAGAACAGCTATTAAGACCGTATTCCCCAAGCCTTCCAAAACGCGCTCGTATCCGTTCTGCGTCACGAACGAGTTG
Source organism: Candidatus Limadaptatus stercoravium (assembly GCA_018710835.1). Taxonomy (GTDB): domain Bacteria; phylum Bacillota; class Clostridia; order Christensenellales; family CAG-917; genus Limadaptatus; species Limadaptatus stercoravium. The sequence goes on from DVJC01000053.1 coordinate 8,683, forward strand.
ACGAACGCATTCCATTTGGCTTCCCAATTTATACTCACGATTTACCTCTTTACAGACTTCTCCCGCGCTCCAGGCGCGGGAGAATTAATGTTTTGTTTGTTTATGCAAGAGCATTCATGTTTGAAACTATCCTGTTAGCCGGCGCCTCGTCGATGATGACGTAATCAATATTGCCGTTAATCATATCCTGCACAGCCAACGAACCGTTACGATAGGGAACGCCCTCTGCGGTCAAACCGTCAAATCCCCAATCCGCGTCACCGTTGATATAAAATCCGCCGGTCGTGCCGTTCTGATAGCCTATTCTTACATCCGAACCGAAGCTCTCAAGAATTGCCGCAACATCATCCGCGCTCTCGCATCCGTCAAAGGTGGTGTCGCCTGCCTTTGCAACGACAACCTGAGAAGCATTGTAATAAGGATTTGCAAACGTGACCTGTTCTTCACGATCGGGAGTTATCGTAAGTCCTGCCATTCCGATATCGCACACTCCGGATTCAACAGAAGGAACAACGGAATCAAAGTCCATATTGTTGATAACAAGAGGTCTGCCGAGATGATCGGCAAGCAGTTGTGCGATTTCCATATCTACACCGAGATACTGATTGCCTTGCGTATATTCGAACGGCTCGAAAGCTGCATTGGTCGCAACAATAAGCGCATTCGCAGTCCCTTCCGCCGCGGAAGTCACGGGCGTGGGCGTACCGTCGCCGAAATACTTATTTATGATTTCCGCAAAAGTACCGTTCGCCTGGATTTCTGCCATGAAGGCATTCACCTGTCCGAGAAGTTCGGTATCGTTTTTGTTTACGCAAAATGCATACTGCTCTTCTGTCAGCCTATAGTTGATAACTTTTGCGACGGCTGTTCCTTCATCGTCATTGCATGCGGCGAAGGCGAAGCAGGCTCCGACAAGCGTTGCCAACGCAAGCACGATCACCAGAATTTTGCTGAATTTTTTCATGGATTGCCTCCCTGTTTGTTTCATTATGCAAACATACTACCACCGACGTTTATAAAAGGCAAACGATTTTGCATAAATTTTCCGCACAATCCCCTCTTTTCGCAAACACGGCGAATAATATGCAAAATTTTGTAATTTTTATGCAAATATGCGTTTAAGCGCAGCCCCTGCGGACTGTTTTTCTTGACGGAAACGCGCACGCGTAGTAAAATGAGTTGATAAAGCGATATCTCTTGTAAGGAGTTGAAGCGCGCATAAGGCGCGCGTGCGGAAGAATGCTGCTGAACGGTGCGAAAATACTCGTGAACTGTCTTGAGGAACAGGGCGTCCGGAACATTTTCGGATACCC
>DVJC01000054.1 GCA_018710835.1 Candidatus Limadaptatus stercoravium
TATATCGAGGATCCCGCCGGATTCAAGGAAACGGTGTTTTTCCAGTCCAAGACCAAGCTCAACGAGAGGGCGTACGTGTCCGTCAAGGTGGTGCGCGAGTTCCTCGGCGTGATGACCGCATGGGGCGCGACCAAGGGCATCCTCATCACCAATTCGCACTTCCACCGCGAAACGAAATCTTTCGCCGCGAAGCGGAGCAATCTGCTGCTCATCGACTGCGCCGCGCTGCTCGATCTCATGTTCGCGCACGGAGTGGGGGTGAGGGCGACCGACGGAATGTGGCATGCCGACGACGACTTTTTCCTTAAATGCAAGTGATCCGGACGGCGCCGCCGCGGCGTCGGTTGACATAGCCGCGCATATATGTTAGAATAAACGCGGCGGAAATTACTTTCCGCTGTCGAAATTCGCGGTTCATCCGCATATAACGGAGTGTAAAATGGCTGTTTTTTTCTGTGATACCGATTGCGAACTCTGGTACACCACCGCAAAGGAACTTGGCGTCAAGGTCATTCCCATGCCTTACACCGTCGACGGGGAGGAGCGGCTCTACGACCTCGGCGAAAACACCGACCTCAAAGCGTTCTTCGACCGTATGCGGGCAGGCGCCGCCGTCAGCACCGCAGGACTCAATCCCCAGACATACATAGACATCTTCGAGCCGTACTTCAAGGCGGGGGAGGAAGTGCTTTACGTCGCGTTTTCCTCCAGGATGTCCAACACGTTCAGCTATCTCGATACCGCGATAGCCGAGCTTAAAGCGAAATATCCCGACGCGAAATACCGCCGTTACGATACGCTCAACATCTCCATGGGCGCGGGCATCATGGTGTATCTCGCTGCGAAATTTTTCAACGCCCACGGCGGCGACGTCGACGCGACGTGCGCCTATCTCGATACGCTGGTGCAGAACGTCGCGGTGCTTTTCGTCGTGGACGACCTCAAATTTCTCGCGCGCGGCGGCAGGCTCTCTCCCGCGAAGGCGAAAATAGGCAACGTGCTTCAGCTCAAGCCCGTGCTTTACGTCAACAAAGAGGGCGAGATCGACGTGCTCACCAAGCAGAACGGTTTCAAAAAGGCGATGAGTTTCATCGTGTCCGAATTTGCGAGGAAATACCGTCCCGTCGAAGGCGCGCCCGTGGTTATCGTCGGCGCCGACTGCGACGGTTACGTTGCGGAACTGCGCTCGCGCATCGAGCCGGAAGCCGGCGGCGCGGAGATCATCGTCCAGCCCGTCGGTCCCGTCATCGGAGCGCACTGCGGCCCCGGCACGTACGGCATAATATTTACTGCGGAATCCAGATGAATTCCGCAAAACAATGAAACGTCGGTTTGCGAAAACGGCGGCGTTGTTTGCCGTCATCACGATACTCCTCTCATTTACCGCCTGCAACGACAGGACGGCGACGGGGGAGTATTTTGACGTGTTCGGCACTACGCTCTACATCGAGGGATACAGCGCGGAAGAGGCGCAGTCCGCAGCCGCCGTCATGCGCGAAGCGGAGCTTCTGCTCTCTGCGGACATCCCGTCAAGCGACATAGGCAGGATCAATTCCGCGGCGGCGGGCGAGAGTGTGACGGTGAGCGGACTCACCATGACGCTGCTGCTCAAAGCGAGGGAAGTGTATCTGCTCACGGACGGCGCGTACGATCCTTCCGTGTACCCGCTGGTGGAACTGTGGGGCTTCGCTCCCGGCGATTTCGTCATGGGGATCGCGCCGGATTCGCTCCCGACCGACGGAGAGATAGCCGCGGCGTCGGAACTTGTCGGATTCGACCGCGCGTTTTCGCTGGACGCGGACGCGCTCACCGTCACGAAGCTCACGGACGGGGCGAAGCTCGATCTCGGCGGAATTGCAAAGGGATATGCGGTGCAAAATTCTCTGGCGGGTTTCTCGGACGAAACGCTGGTCAATCTCGGCGGCAACATAGGCGGCGTCGGCCGCGACTATACGATAGGCATAGGCGCTCCGCGCGAATACACGCACTCCTACATAGGCACACTTACCCTGCATTCGGGCGAATGCGTGAGCACCAGCGGCGACTACGAGAGATACTACTTTTTCGACGGCGTGCGCTACCACCACATCATAGATCCGTCGGACGGCAGACCGGCGGACAGCGGGCTTATCTCGGTGACGGTGGTGTGCCGCGACGGCGCGCTGGGCGACGCGCTTTCGACAGCGATAGCCGTCGCAGGGGAGGAAAAAGGCAGAGAGTGGCTGGACGCGCTCTCCGCGGATCACCCGGAGATCTCCGCCGTATTTGTGGACGGGGATATGAACGTGAGCGTTTACGGACGCGGTTTTTCGGCAGTCTGAGATCCCGCCTGTCGTCAGAACACGAGGTTTATCCGGCATTAAGCGCAGCTTAATGTGCAGACAGTGCAAACAATCGTCGGTTGCAATGAGAACTGAAGGAAGGAAAACCGGGACGGGAAGCGGCGCGGCGGCCGCGCTCCGCGGCGTGTTCAGGAAATGGGACGCGCTCATCATTGCCGTCGTCATCGCGGCGGCGGCGCTTTCCGTGTGGTTCGCGTTCCGTTCCGACGGGGGCGAGGCGCGCGTTTTCGTGGACGGCGAACTGCGGTATACGTTTTCGCTTGCCGCAGACGGCGAGTACGACATTCTGGACGGAAGGATGACGATAGGGGTGCGTGGCGGCGAAGTTTACGTCGTGCGCTCGGACTGTTCCGAACAGCTGTGCGTGCATTCCGCTCCGCAGTCCTCCGAGGGCAGCATGATAGTCTGCCTGCCCAACCGTGTAGTGATAGTCATAGGCGACAGGGAGGTGGATGCGGTCACATGAAAAAGACTCTTTCGCGCAGGATCGCGCTCAGCGGACTTTTCCTCGCGCTCGCGCTCATAGTGTCCCTTGTCGAGAGCCTGATACCTCCCGTCGTTCCCGCGCTGCCTTATGCGAAGTTGGGGCTCGGCAACGTCGTGCTGCTGGCGTGCTTTCTCCTGGTCGGAGCGGGCGAGGGATGCGTCGTGCTGGTGCTCAAGTGCCTGTTCGCCGCGCTGTATTCCGGCAACATTTCCATGCTCGTATGGTCGCTTCCCGCCGCCGCGGTCGCTTACGCCGCCATGGCAGGGCTGTGGCGCACGCGTCTGTTTTCCGTCACGGGGCTTTCGATCGCGGGCGGAATGCTGCACAACGTCACGCAGATCCTCGTGGCGATGGCGGTCGTGGGACGTGCGGTCGCGGCATATCTGCCGTATATGGTGCTTGCGGGCGGCGTTGCCGGGCTGGCGACGGGATTGATATGCCACTTCGTGGTTGCATTTGCGGAGCGCAATTCGCTGACGCTGAAGGAGAGAACCGTCTACGTCCGCGAAAAGAGAGATGCGGACGGTGCGGACGACGTCGCAGGCGAAACGTAAACGCGCTTCCGCGGCGCGTAAAGCACCGCTGTCCCCGGCAGGGCGGCGGTCACCGCGCGGTTGCGTCACAACATGATTACATATGGAATTTTTCCATAAATTCCTCGTGGAGTTCCTGCCATTCGTCTTCGAGGAACTTTCCGTCCATGATAAGCTGCCTGGATTCTTCGCGGTAGACATCTTTCATGCTTTCCCGGTATTCGTCGACAGGCAGACCGGACTTGCCGGCGTATTTGTAAAACGGCGCGATCATATCGAACATGGCTATCAGCGAGTTGCCGGTGAAGGTGAACCGCTCAAGATCCATGGGCTTTTTTACTTTGATCTCCTGCATTATCGTGTAAACGGTCAATACGTACCGGAACTGTTCCTGCGGCAGTTCCGTCCTGGCCTGGCGCAGATTGACGAGCCCCGCCGACATCTCCGCTATCGAAAAATACTGCACGCTTTCGGGATCCCGCATTAGCCTTGCCGCCTTGCGCAGGAATCCCGTCGGCATGACGCCTGCCGGACCGTCAGTCCTGTATTGCAGAAAGAGCCCGATGAGGATGTCTGCGATGAGCAGGACGAGAGCGCTCACCCAAAGGGGTTTGCTTCCTCCGACGGCGCCGCCGATGATCATGCCTATGAACAGCATGGGAAGGGCGTAAGTGATTTTCAGTATTTTTTTGGACATGAGCTTTCTCCGCGGCGGTTTGCCGTCCGCTGCAGACCGCCGACGGCGGTCTGCAGCGGATTGTCCGGCACTTATATTATAAAACTCACGACGGGACAAAATCAGCCCTCCGTCAAACGCAAAGCCGGCGGACGGCGTTTTTTCGGCGCCGGACGCTCGGAGCGCCGCCGTCCGAACGCTTGCCGGGAAGCAGGACGGCACGGGAGGGCGTAGGAGAGGGCAGAGATAAGAGCCGGCGGGAGCGGGAGAGAAAGAGAGAAGAGGCGCGCCGTGCCGGGGAACGAAAAAACGCGGAAGCTCCGCGTTTGTCCTGTCCGAGTGCCGGGAAGGTGCGCCGCCGCGCGGCGGTCACACGATGTTGTGAAGGGGGATTATCGCGCCGAAGACCAGGCACAGTATGAAGCAGGCGAGTCCGACGAGGAATGCCGTCGCTCCGAAAAACAGACTCAGCCGCGCTATGCCGGAGCGCGGTTTCG
>DVJC01000055.1 GCA_018710835.1 Candidatus Limadaptatus stercoravium
GAAAGACGCGCCGTCGGGCGCGTCTTGTCGGTTCAGCCGTAAACTTACCTCCGAGGGGAGGTGACACGGACAAGTTTATATTATCTTTCCCCGATTCGTCAAATGTTTTTTCCGCTGTTCGTAAAAAAAATAGGCGGGCGGAAAACGTCGTGGATTTTTTGAGGAAAATCCGAAAATTTTTCTTGACAATACGGGAAAGCAGTTTTAACATAGCGGCATATTTTTTTTGCGGAAGGCGCAATATGTACAGAACCGTTCTGGTATCCGACGTGAATAACGAACGTCTGAACCGGCTGCTTGAGAAGGTCGGAATGGTTCTTACCCCCCTTTCGCAGGACGCGTGCATGAAGCGTTTGACGGCGGACGGCGCCGACTTCGTCGTCGTGGTGCAGGACGGCGACGGCAGGGGCGCGGAATTCGCGCTAAAATGCGCGGCGGTTTCGGACGCGACGGTGGCTTTCGTGGCGAGATACGCGTTGCCGCAGGTGCTGTTCGACAAGCTTACGTCCGGCGGCGTATGCGTGCTTGCAACGCTCGAAGAGCGCGCGTTTTCGGCGTTTTTCGGACAGATGGTCGCACTCCGCGCGGCGTACAACGCGCTGCGCCGCGAAAACGAGAGGCTGAAACGCAAGGTCAACGAAGCTCAGGCGGTGGGCAGGGCTAAATGTCTTTTGGTGGAACGCCGCAACATGACCGAGCAATCCGCGCACAGATTCATCGAAAAAACCGCCATGGACAACAGGCTCACCCGTTACGCCGTGGCAGAAAACATAATTACGGGCTATGAAAGAAAAAGTTCATCAAACGGTATTAGTGCTTGATTTCGGCGGACAGTACAAGGAGCTGATCGCGCGCACGGTCAGAAGCCTTAAGGTGCATTCCGTCATTCTCCCCGGAGCGACTCCCGCGGAAGAAGTGGCGAAGCTCGCCCCGATAGGGATCATCCTGACGGGCGGTCCTTTCAGCGTGTATGCGGAGGACTCTCCCAAGGCGGATCCCGCGCTGTTCGGGCTGGGCATACCAGTCCTCGGCATATGTTACGGCATGCAGATGATGTCCGCGGCGCTCGGAGGAGAGGTGTCGCCGTGCTCCGTGTCCGAATACGGCACGACGGAAGTGCGCGTGACGGAGGAATGCGTGCTGTTCGAGGGCGTAAAAACGCCCATGCAGACGCTCATGAGCCATACGGATTACGTCAGCCGCGTTCCGGAGGGATTCCGCATTGCGGCTGTGACGGACAACTGTCCGGCGGCGGCTGTCGCGTGCGACGGCAAGAAACTTTACGGCGTTCAGTTCCATCCCGAAGTGGAACGTACGCGCGGCGGCAGGAGGATCATACGCAATTTCCTGTACAAAGTGTGCGGCGCGAAGGGCGACTACACCATGGACGCCTACATCGAGAGCGAGGTGCGGCGCATACGCGAACAGGCGGGAGAACACGAGATCGTGCTGGGACTGTCCGGCGGCGTGGACTCCGCGGTGGCGGCGGCGCTCATAGAGCGCGCCGTGCCCGACCGGCTCACCTGCATATTCGTCGATCACGGCATGATGCGCAAGAACGAGCGCGCAGAGATCGAGGCGGCGTTCGGCGGCAAATCCCTGAACCTCGTGTGCGTGGACGCTAAGGACAGGTTCCTTTCAAGGCTCGCCGGCGTGACCGAGCCGGAACAGAAACGAAAGATCATCGGCGAGGAGTTCGTCCGCGTGTTCGAGAGCGAGAGCGCGAAATACGATGATTGTTTCCTCGCGCAAGGGACGATATATCCCGACGTCATAGAGAGCGGCGCGAACAACAGCGCGAACATCAAGAGCCACCACAACGTGGGCGGACTGCCGAAGGAGAGCAGATTCGTCGGCATAATCGAGCCGCTGCGCGGACTCTTCAAGGACGAGGTACGCGCGCTGGGACGTAAACTCGGACTTCCGGAAACCATCGTAAACCGCCAGCCTTTCCCCGGACCGGGACTTGCGGTGCGATGTGTGGGCGAGATCACGGAGGAGAAGCTCGGCATATTGCGCGAAGCGGACGCGGTCTTCCGCGAGGAAATGGCGAAAGGCGGTGTGAAGGCGGACCAGTATTTTGCGGTGCTGACCTCGATGCGCAGCGTCGGCGTGGTGGGGGACTTCCGCACCTACGGTTATGTGGTCGCGCTGCGCGCGGTGAGGACGACCGACTTCATGACGTGCGAATACGTGCATGTGCCGTACGCCGTGCTCGACCGTGCGTCCAAGCGCATAGTGGACGAGATAAGCGGCGCGGGCAGAGTGGTGTATGACGTGACGGGCAAACCTCCGGCGACCATCGAGTGGGAGTGACCGGAAGAGGGCGGCGACGCGGCGCGGGGGCGGATTTGCCCGGTGTGCGTCGAAACGCTTTTGAGTGACATAAAAAAGTGCAAAGGAGCACTTTATCCGTTGAAACAGGCGGATAAAGTGCTCTTCTCGTTTTTTTGCGAGCTCCGCGCTCCGACGCGGAGATAGAGTGGAGGAAGTATGACAAAGTATGTGTTTGTAACGGGAGGCGTAGTATCCGGGCTCGGTAAGGGCATCGTTATGGCGTCGCTGGGCAGGCTGCTGAAAGCGCGCGGACTCAAAGTCGCCGCGCAGAAACTCGACCCTTACATCAACGTCGATCCCGGCACGATGAGCCCCTACCAGCACGGCGAAGTGTTCGTCACCGAGGACGGCGCGGAGACCGACCTCGACCTCGGACATTACGAGAGATTCATCGACGAGAACCTCAACCGCTATTCCAACCTCACCACGGGCAAGGTGTACTGGGACGTGCTCAACCGCGAGCGCAGAGGAGAGTTCCTGGGCGAAACGGTGCAGATCATTCCGCACATCACGGGCGCCATAAAGGATTATATCTACGCGGTGGGGAAAAAGACGGACGCCGATGTGGTGATGACCGAGATAGGCGGCACGATAGGCGACATCGAGAGCCAGCCCTTTCTGGAAGCGGTGAGGCAGATAGGAAGAGAGGCGGGGAGAGAGAATTGCCTGTACGTCCATGTCACGCTCGTGCCGTATATCGCCTCCTCCGGCGAGCAGAAGACCAAGCCCACGCAGCACTCCGTCAAGGAACTCAGGCAGATGGGCATATCTCCCGACATCATCGTGACGAGGCAGGAGATGCCGCTTGAAGAGAGCGCGCGCCACAAGATCGCGCTGTTCTGCGACGTCAAACCGGATTGCATAATAGAGAACCTCACCGTCCCGTGCATATACGAAGCTCCGCTCATGCTGGAGCGCAGCAATTTTTCCGCTGTGGCGTGCCGCGAACTCGGACTGGAAACACGGGAAGCGGATCTCACGGAGTGGAAGGAAATGCTCCGCCGCGCGACGGAACCCGTCCGCACGGTGAAGATCGCGCTGGTCGGCAAGTACGTCAGGATGCGCGACGCTTATCTTTCGGTGGCGGAAGCGCTGCGTCACGGCGGCTTCGACAACGAAGTGCGCACGGTGATAGATTGGATAGAGGCAGAGGACGTGACGGAGGATACCGCGGAGCAGCTGCTGAAGGGGGCGGACGGCATTCTCGTACCCGGCGGTTTCGGCGAACGCGGCGTGGAGGGCAAGATCCTTACAGCGAAATATGCGCGCGAACATGACGTTCCCTATCTCGGAATATGCCTCGGAATGCAGACTGCGGTGATAGAGTTCGCAAGGGACGCGGCAGGCATTGCGGACGCGTGTTCGGGCGAGTTCTCCGACGCGGGCAGCAAGGTCATCGACCTCATGCCCGACCAGCAGGGCAACATCCCCAAGGGCGGCACGATGCGCCTCGGCGCATACGAGTGCAGGCTCTCGGACGGCGGCATGCTGAAAGGTATTTACGGAGCGGAAAGCGTGGCGGAACGCCACCGCCACCGCTACGAGTTCAACAACGCCTTCAGGGACGTCCTGACGTCCAAGGGGCTTCGCCTGGAGGGGCTTTCGCCGGACGGCAGGCTGGTGGAAGCGGTGAGCGTGCCCGGGTGCAGATTCTTTGTCGGCGTGCAGTACCACCCGGAGTTCAAGTCCCGTCCCAACAAGGCACACCCGATGTTCGCGGCGTTTATAAAGGCAGCCTCGGAGAGAGCGCGCAGCGCAAAGGACCGAAACCGCAGTTGCTGAAAACGGCAGTTAAACAGTCAAAAACGCATTGTGAAATTCGTTTCGGCGCAGACTGACGCCGATCGCAATGTGCGGTTCGGTCATTGAGAGGCTCTGTCGGATCCGGTCGGAAGATCCGCGGGGGCTCGGTTTCGGAGATAAAAATGTGTACGATAATGGTTTATACGGGACAGGACATGTCCGACGATACTTTCGGCAAAGCGTTTGAAAAGACCGCTTCGCGCGGACCGGATATGCAGCGCATAGTCCGTTTCGGCGGCGGGATAGTGG
>DVJC01000056.1 GCA_018710835.1 Candidatus Limadaptatus stercoravium
CGCCCCTCGCAAGCATGGGCTTGAGCAGATTGCCCGCGTCCATCGCGCCGTCGGACTTGCCCGCGCTGACTATGGTGTGCAGCTCGTCGATGAAAAGGATGACGCGCCCTTCGCTCTTGCGGATCTCGTTCAGCACCGCCTTCAGCCTTTCCTCGAACTCGCCGCGGAATTTCGCCCCCGCGATGAGCGCGCCCATATCCAGGGCGAAGATGGTCTTGTCCTTCAGCCCCTCCGGGACGTCGCCGCGCACTATGCGCTGCGCAAGCCCTTCGACCACCGCCGTCTTGCCCACGCCGGGCTCGCCTATGAGGACGGGGTTGTTCTTCGTCTTGCGCGAAAGGATACGGATGACGTTCCTTATCTCGTTGTCCCTGCCGATGACGGGATCGAGCTTCTGCTGTTTCGCGCGTTCCACGAGGTCGAAACCGTACTTGCTCAGCACATCGTAGGTATTCTCCGGCTCGTCGCTCGTCACCCTGTCCGTCTTTACCTTCTTCAGCTCCGCAAGGAAGGCGGACTTGGTCACGCCGAGCGCGCGGAAGATGTTCTTTATCTCCTCCGTCGCATGGTCGAACAGCGACAGCATGACGTGCTCCACCGACACATACTCGTCGCCCGAAGTGCCAGCGAGCCTTTCCGCGCCTGACAGTATCTTGTCCGTCACGGGAGAGATGTAGATCTTGTCCGGCTCTCTGCCGCTGCCGCTCACCGCCGGCATTTTGCTTATGGCGGAATCCAGCATCGCAAGCAGCTTGTCCGTATCCGCGCCCGTCTTACCCAGCAGGTTTGGGATAAGCCCGCCGTCCTGGTCGACAAGCGCGTAGAGCAGGTGCTCCGGCATGACCTGCATGTTCTGATTTTCTATTGCGATACTCTGCGCCGAACCGAGAGCTTCCAGCGCTTTCTTGGTAAATTTCTGTGCGTTCATAGCGTTCACCTCCTTTTATATGAGCCTGACTCCGCTGTTCAGGTAGGCGAGATAGCGGTTCTCTATCTCCTGCGCGGAGGAATATTCCCCCGCGAGATAGTCCTTCAGCATCTCGTCGAAAGTCGCCACATAGTTGCCGATGGCGTCGCCTGTCTGTTCGTCGTCGTACACCGCCTCTCCCGGCAGCGCGAACGTGCGGCGGAACCTGCCCTCCTCCATCGCGTACCGCGGCGTGTTGTCGCCGAAATACTGCCTGAGATAAATGTTCTCCAGCTGCATCCACAGCTTGAAGAACCTCGTCAGCTCCACCAGAAGATCCGGCGACGTGGTGCGGAACAGGATCTTGAGCTGCCCTATCGTGCGCGAGGGCGTGCGCTCCATCTCCACCTCGTAGCGTATGGTGGGACGGTAGTGGTATCTCAGCACGCTCTTTATGGACATCGTGAGATTGTTGGGCTCGGCGTAGAGCCTGTAATCCCCTCTGCCGCCCATGAACGCTTCTATAACGTCGAAAATGTGCCCGACGTGCTTCTCCGGCGTGGTCAGCGAGACGTGCTCCGCAAGTATCTGATTGACCATATTGGAACGGTTGGTCCCGTGCTCCGCCGCAAGCGCGTCCACCGCACGGATGACGTCCTCGGCAAGCATAAGACTGTACATATTCTTTTTCATACACCGCCTCCTTGTCTGCATAGTATATCCGTTTTTGAATTTTTGTCAACAATTTTATATAAATTTTTTCACAAAATTTATTGGCAAGGGAGGGGGAATAAACTTCACGTCCCGTGGGGGAATGTTGAACCCCCTCCTACCGGGGACCCCTGTTTGGGACAGTCCTCCTATCATACGGGACTGACTTTTCGTCCTCTTGAAAAGACTTTTATTCTCGCATTTACATAATCAAGCGGCGAACAGTACTGACTGAACGTCGCTCATGGGCGGAGGAATTCGGCGCTCGCACACCCACGCCCATGTCTACTTAATAACCGTCTAGTGCGACGCGATTGACGCACTTTGCGCGTAACAATCGCTGGACCTTCGGTTCGGCACTCACTTTTCGCGCCGCGACTTGCAAGATGCGGTTGCACCGCCTGTGCAAGTCCGGGGTCCCCACAAAAAGTCTTTGAATTTTTGTGGGGCTCCTTTGGCTGAGCGGCGCGTAATTACGTTTTCAAATGGGTACTCGTCGTTCTCAAATACACCCCGAACAGGTGAACATCAAAAATAACCTCGTAAAATACGTCACTCTATCGGGGTGTGGGGGTGCTCTTTGCACCCCCACCGGGGGACGGAGGAAAAATGTGCCACGCCGACTTGCTCGGCGTGTTATGTCTTTTTTTCGGGGTCCCCGCCAAAATTCCATAGGAATTTCGGTGGGGCAAAGATCCGTCCCCAACCTCGGAGAAAAGCTCAATATCCTTTTAAAAAGTTTATGGGGAACTCAAACTTTAACCAACTTCACATCTCGCGGAAAGACCGGATGACGTCAAGGCTGTTCTGCCGCGGCATACTCCAGCCGTAGCTGATGAGGTACTCGCCGCCGTACGTCCTGCTGGACGCGTCCGCAAGATAATCCCACATGTCGCAGGAGGCGTACTTCTTCACTATACTGCAGCTGCCGTATCCCACCGAGAGGAGATACTCTATGCCGTGCTCGCGCAGGAACAGGCGGAGCAGACTCTTGACGTTGCGGTATCTCATCTTCGCCTTTTCGGGATCTTTGTCCGGCCACAGCACCGCGCTTATCTCTCCGCAGGTGACCGTGGCTCCGGCGCGGTCCACCAGATATGCCAGAAACTCCTTGCACAGCGGAGAAGTGAACTCCAGCTTCCTGCCGTCCTTGAACATGTCGAACTGTCCGAAAGTCCTGAAACGTATGCCGGCGACGTTCCGCCCCTCGGACTCGATCCTGTCGAAGATCTGCTCTATCTGTTCGCGCGAATAAGGCTTGTAACAGAATCCGAGCAGATTTCCGCCTATACGCCGCCTGATCTCTTCCTCGTCCTGCGTGTACGCGCTGATGAACACTATCGCCGACCTCGGCGAAACGCCCTTTATCCGCTCTGCAAGATCCACTCCGTTCATGACCGGCATATTGATGTCGAGGAACACCGCGTCGATGGAGTCCTCTTCCACATAGCGCATGAGCGCGCCGGGATCGTTCATGAAATAGCGGCACTGCACGTCCGCCCTGTCCACGACGTTTTCGAGGAAAATCTTCAGCGGATTCAATTCGTCGTCTATGACGGCTATTTTAATCTCTTTCATCTTTCTCCCCCGTTTCTCCGAGCGGAATGGTCACGGAAGCGGTCGTTCCCTCTCCGGGCGCGCTCCGGATATCGAGCCGCGCGCCGAGCAGCAGCTCGAACCTTTCGCGGACGTTGGCGAGCCCCACCGAGCCCCTGCCTATTTTTTCCGTGTCGAAACCGCAGCCGTTGTCTTTCAGGGATATCTTCACCTCGTTCCCCTCACGCACTACGGCAATCTGGATCCACCCGTCCTCCATGTCGAGCGCACCCGAATGTTTGACGGCGTTTTCCACGAGCGGCTGCAGCGAAAGCGGCGGTACGGAGAAGTCCCAGTACTCCACATCCAGCATGAGCTCTATCTCGCTGCCGCGGCGCATGGATTCGAGCTCCGTATAATTGAGCACGTTTTTCAGCTCCGTTTCGAAGGGGACGAGGTCGTGCTCACCGGCGTCTATGCTGTAGCGGAGATAGCGGCTGAAATTGCCCAGCGCGCGGTCGCCTTCCGCAAGGTCGTGGTGATAGGTGGCCTGGATGCCCGTCAGGCAGTTGAACACGAAATGCGGCTTGATCTGCTCGCGCAGCGAAATGCCTCTCATTTCGACGAGTTTTCTCCTGATCTCTTCCTCGCGCAGCACGGCGAGATTCTTGTCTCTGATCTGCAGCATGTACAGCAGGAATATTCCCGTCGCAAGCACAAGGAAGGACCACGACGCCACCGATTCCGTCCCCAGGGTGACGAAGTCGAGCATATCCATAAGCCCTATCCCCGTGATGAACAGGACGGCGAACAGCACGATGATATACGGCACGACGTACTTTCTGCCGCCGAGAGCCGCCTTGAAGAGAGGGAAATAAAGCAGCGCGAAATACAGCATCTGCAAAAACACGGGGATTATCTTGTACGAAAAGTCGTCCAGCGCATAGAACGCGGCTATGCACCCGGCGTTGAACACCGCTCCGAAAGCCGTTTCCGCCGCTTTGCGCGCGGCGGTTTTCTCCGTCGGAACGAGTATGCCCGTCTTATAGACGTACAGCACGAAGAACAGCGAAGTGACCACCGCGCTGGCATAGAAAAGATCGGGCACGATGTTGTAGATCATCGTCCCCGACGCGGTGACGAGAAAGCGGAATATGTCCAGCGAGAATATGTCCAGCAGCACAAGACCGCCAAGCAGCAGCGTGAGAGTATATTCCCTGTCCTTGCGGTACAACCCCGCGCTCATGATGAAGCTGACGAGGAACATCGCTCCCAGCGCGCCCAGCACCCCGAAGGCGAACTCTCTGCCGTAATTGACGACGTACTCGAACCTGTCGTCGCCGCCCCACATATAGCAGAAGGCGGACGTCAGCCCTCCCTTGTCGGTGGCGGACAGCTCGATGACCACCGTGACCGTTTCGCCGGAGAAGGGAGTGTAAGCGTGGTATTCTTCCGGGAGCCCGGAGGACGCCGTCCCCGCGACGTCGCGCGACATCCTGCCGTAGGCGACGTTGAGCGTGCCGTTGACGTACACTCTGTACGCGCCGATGAAGTTGGTGCAATATACGATGAACGGCTCTTCCGAGGCGACGCGCATGGTGAAACGGTACGACGCATACCCCTCCGAGGGAAGCGCTCCGCCGCCGAAGTCCTTCCCCTTCCATGTGTCCGTTATCGCCAGCATCCCGTCCGGCTCGGCGTCCTGCATGCCGTCCGTCACGATCCACTTGCCGTAGAAGAACTCCGCCTCTCCCGGAAGCGATACCATCATATCGTTGCCGGCGAGCATGTCGATATATCCGTCGTTGAGCGGGGGCTGATCGTATATCTCCTGAAAATGATCGGAGCATATTCTGGTGAGCAGCACAAGCAGGACGGTAGCAAGCAGCATGACTCCGCCCAGTATGTACTGCTTCGCCGCAGGTCCGACTCTCCTTTTTCTTCCGTTCTCCACGACACGTTCCCCTATATTACCATAAATAAATATCGACAAATTGTCAATATGCGATTTTCTTCGGCATATAAAAACGACGTGACGGGCGCGTCGCGCCCGTCACGTCAGCCGAAATGCCGCGCGTAAGAGAGTCCGGCGGCGAATGTCCTCACATCACGCAAGAGTGCGGAAGTACACCACACGGTCGCCGGGAGCAAGCGGAAGCGAGAGCGAAGGATTCTGCGCCAGCACGTCGTCCGGCGTGGCGGTGAGCGCCTTGCACACGTCCCACATCTCGTCGCCTTCGGATACGATGTACAGCGAGAGCGCGGAGTCGTTGCGCTCCTTCTCCTCGCCCACGGTGACGGAAGAGATATACTCCGCCTCGCAGCAGGCGTAATACGAAACGAGTATGCCGACTTCCGCCTCGATGTCGAGTTCGCCGCGGCGCGCCTTTGCCTTGACGCTCTCCACAAAGCACACGGCTTTCACGCCCGCGCCGAAGTCGCCGTCGATCTCCACGGAGTACGGCACTTCCGCTCTCACGGAGTTGAGCCCGTTCTCGTCGCGGTAGACTACGTCCGCGGTGAGCACGCCCTCCACGAGCGCGCCGGAGTCGGTCACTTCCGCTTTCGCGGCGTAACAGCGCGCGTACGGGACGGCGACGACGCTCTCCGCCGGTGCCCTGTCCTCGAGCGAAGCGGTGCCGGTGATGGATTCCGCCGTATATCTTAGTCCGCACGGGAAGACGAATTTTCTGCTTTCGCGGCCGAGTTCGACCTCGTTGGTGAGCATGAACATGTCCGCAACGACGTCGCTTAGTCTGCAGCGCACCGCACTCACGCGGACCGCCACGTCCGCTTCGAAGCGGATCACGTTCGCACCGGGCACGCCGGCAAGCACTATCTTGGAGGCTCTCACATATGCGGACGCGGACACATTGTCGCCTTCTTCCACTCCGTCGGCGGCTATCTCCTCGCTGAACGGCACTACCATGTCGCGGAATCTGATCTCTCCGTCCTCCGTATAAGTCACGGCGGCGCGCACCTTTCCTTCGACGGTGATCCTGCCGTCGCCCGCCGCCGCTGCCGTGACAACAGCCTGCGCGTCGGCAAGAAGCACGCTGTCCACATCGCCGGCTTCCGCCTCTTCGCCCACGTTGACCACCACGGATTTCGCCGCGACAAGAGAAGGCATCGTCACGCTTTCCACGGTCTTATAGCACTTCTCCGCATCCACAAGGCACTCCTCTTCCGTACGCCTGACAGCCGACGCGCTCACGGACACAACGGCGGAAAGCACCGTGCTGTCCGACGTCTTCACGTCCGCCTCCACCACCGAAACGTCCGCGCCCACACTGTCGTCCGCGGCGAATCCGCCCTCGACTTTCAGGTTGAAATCCGCATTGTAGTCCACGCCGCGCACCGCGCCGTCGCGGTTCTGGTATACCAGGCGGAAGTTCACTCTGCCCGACACCGCGGCATATCCGTCGCCTGCCTCCGCGCTGACCGCTTTGCCGTCGACGGCGAGAGAGAGCACGCGCGCCACGTCGCCGGCGTCCAGCCCTGACGGAGAGAATTCCACCACCCGTTCGACGGGCGGAGCGCTTACGGTGCTGCTTGCGTTGAATTTTTCGTATTTGAACATAGTCGCCTCCAATTCCTCAACAACTTATGCTCCCCCGAACGCGTTTATGCAGGAAGGGAGGAAGGCGCCGCCGAAATTCATGTGGTTTATAAGATTATTTTTTGTCATTCTCCTATTAGGAGAGTTTTTGAGCACGATTTTCCCCCATACGAAGACGGAAGAACAAACTTATACTCGACGTGTACTTGTCAGAAGACGTGATAAAATTACTTTTTCCTTAAGGTTTGCTCTTTCGAAGACGAAATTAAGCGCCGCTCAGCCAAGGGATCCCCACAAAAAATCTCTGCGGATTTTTTGTGGGGATCCCAAGCGTTCACAGGCGGCGCAGCCGCCGCTTGAACGCCGCGGCGCGCCCCGCGACCTCGCAAGCTAGATGTAACATTAAGTAGACACGGGCACAGTGCGCGTCGAGTCGCCTTCCTCCCCTCGGGGTCCCCGCCGAAAGTATTTTCGGTGGGGTGAATCACGAGCGATGTTCAGTGAGTTCTGTTCGCCGCTCGATTATGTAAGTGCGAGAATAAAAGTTTTTTCAAAAGGATAAAAGTCAGTCCCGCATGATAGGAGAATTGTCCCATATTCCGAGTGGGGGAGGAAAGCCCGAATGGGGCTCCCCGCAAAATGTACATTTTGTGGGGTCCCCGGGAAGGAGGGGGTACAATACTCCCAAGTTTCGGGAACGTGAAGCTTATTAACTTTGAGTTCTACGCTCGCTCGGAAAGGAGAATCAAAAATGTCTCCTCCCCCCCCCCTCTGTAGTATAAAAGTGCACGTCGCGGGGAATAATCCGGACATGAGAGAGATAGGCAAAGGCATAGGCGAAACAAAGTCGCGCGTGGAAAAACTCGTGGGCATTCCCCTCCTCATGAAAGTCAGCGAAGGCAGGGGGCGCAGCTCGCTCTGCCGCGGCAGCATAATAGCCGTATTCCCCGCCGTGTTTACCGTAAAACTCGAAAGCGGAGAGATTCGCACCTTCTCTTATTCCGACGTGCACACGCGCGGGATAATGTTCTTAAAAGACGACGGGAATGTGTGAACGCGCCCGTGTTTGAAAGTGTTGTATTATCACAAAAAACTGCCTTGAAAGGCAGTTTTTTTGTGTCATTATGCGGTGTTTAAGTATTGATTTAGCGATTTAGGCTCTATTTTTTGCGGATGGGAGAGTCCTTTTTCTCCTGCCCGCCGGGCAGGATGCTCTCGCTCTCCGCCGCGGCAAGGCGCGCCGCTTTGCGGCGTTTGAGGTAGCGTCCCAGGAACACACCTCCGACGATGACGCCTATGCCGAGCGCCGTCCAGAGGATGGCGAAATAAGGGTTCGCCGCCCACGACCTGTGGTGCACGGTGAAGCCGTTCTGCACATAAGACACGCTGTCGTCCGAGAACACCACCCTCGCCGTGACGGTATAATCCTTGCCGGGCATGCCGGACGGCTCGAACGTGAACGTCCTGCCCGTGCCGGCTATGGTGCCGTTGACGTACCAGTTGACCGTTTCGCAGTCCACGTCCTCAATGGTGGTGACAGTGAGCGTGACGGAGGAACCCCGTCCGTAGATCACCGTTTCCGTAGACACCGCGCCGCCCGTGCCGCCTGTGTATGCCGCCGACGAGATGTAGTCCGTCGATACGATATACGCCCTGCTGCCGTTCCAGCTCTGCCATGACACCGTAAGGCGGAACTCGGACGTGAATGTCTGCGCCGCCTCGCCCTCGCCCGTGGTCAGGCTCGCGCGCACGCCGTAACTTCCGGCGGTGTCGAAGAGATATCCCACGCCGGCGCCCGTACCGAGCGCAGTTTCGGACGCCTGCTCTTCCTCGCCGTCGTCATTGGTCGTATACTCGACTAGCGTCCACTCCACCGCGCCCGCAAGTGCGGGGTCGGTGTCGCCCTCCGGCGTGAGATCCGCCGTGAATTCGAGATACGACCTGCCCTGCCCCGTTTCCCGTATGGTTTGGACGGTGACCGCCGCCCCGGACGAGAGCGCGCTGCCGTTTCTCTCCGCCCTGACATTGAGTCCCGTCACGGGCTGCCAGCCGTAGTCGATGTCGTCGATGTCCTCGGATATGAGCTTCAGAATGTCGAGCTTCTTATACTCGTTCCCGTCGCGCGCGGTGACGGTGGCGTCGTCCTCCGCAAGCCCCGTGACCATGCGCGTGATGACGGTGTTGCGCGGCATTTCCAGGTCGCCGGCAAGGTTCTCTGCGGTCAGGCTGAGTCTGAGCAGCGCCGCCGCGAAGGAAACTATGGGCGCCGCCATGCTTGTGCCGGACGTGCCGTCGCCGCTCGTACGGTAGACGCCGTTTTCCGTGCTCACCATGATGCCGCTGCCAGGGGCGAAAATGTCGTACGCCGCGCCGTAATCGGTGGTGTCGTAATAGCCGTCCGCGTCATGCGCCATGACTCCGACCACGCCGCTGTACGCCGCGGGATAGTAGTAGTGCGACGTGCTGGAAGTGCTGTTGTTGCCCGCCGCCGCGACGACAGTCGCAGTCTGGGCAGCGTCCGAAATGACCGCCTGCAACGCCGCGTCCGTGCGCCATTCCGCCTCGCTGGTCGTGGTGGAGCACAACGACAGATTGATGACGTCGGCGCCTATCTCCGCGGACACAGCCTGCTCTATACCGAGCCGCACGGTCTCGCGGTTGAACTCGTTCACGCTTCCCTCGTCCGCTCCGGTCGGAAAAGACGCCTTGACGGGATATATCTTGATGTAATCTTCCAGTCCAGTTTCTTTGATGAGCACCGCGATTATGCTCGCCACCGCAGTGCCGTGCTTGTCCTTCGACTCGTCCGTAATGTCGGAGATCATGCCCGTGTTCCCCTTGGAGGCATAGTAGGCGTTGTAGCCGAGCACCGCATTGTCGTCGCCGCGCAGCAGCACGTCGCCGAACACGTCGTTGCCGAGGTCCAGCCCCGTATCCACGACGGCGATGACCACGGGTTCGGCATTGTTGGCTTCCAGCACGGGAAGTACGGACCGGGCGACGTAGTCGCGTATGGCGGACAGATTGAGTTCGCTGCCGCCGAAATACCACAGCTCATCCGTGTCTATGCCGCCGTAAATGCCAGCGGTGGTCGCTTCCGCGCCGCCCGTTTCCGCGGCATACGCCGCGCCGCCCGACGCCGCCGGCATACACACGCTCAGCGCGCACGCGCATACCAGCGCGATGACTATAAAGATCCCGAATTTCCGCGTTGCTGTCATCTCGTTTCCCCGTTATGTCCGCCCGGCTCTCTCACTCCGCCGCGGTATGCTCCTTGAGGAGCTTTGCCGAAAAGCGCAGACGGCGCATGCTCTCTTCCCTTCCGAGCACTGCAGCCATTTCTATCGCGCCGCCCGGCGTGGAAGGCTGTCCCGTGAGCGCGACGCGCATGCTGAACATCACCTGTCCGCCCTTCATGCCCGCTTCTTCCGCGGCTGCCGCAACGGCTTGCTTTATGCCGTCCTCGGTCCACTCCGCCACGCGCTCTATTGCGCCTATCGACACTTCAACGGCTTTTTTTGCCACTTCAATGTCCACTTTCATCTTTTTGTGCTCGTACATCGAAAGGTCGTACGGGCCGAATTCGTCCAGGAAGTCGATCTTGTCCGGTATCTCTCCCAGCACGTCCACTCTGGTCTGCATGAGCCGCGCGATCTCTCTTTCGTCGAACTTGCCGCCCGCCTTGCTCCTCTCTATCCACGGCTTCGCCGCGGCGAAGAACTCTTCCTCGCTCATCGCTTTGAGGTATTCGCCGTTGAGCCATCTCATCTTCGCCTCGTCGAAAATGGAACTGCTGACGGATATGCCGTCCACGCCGAAAGCGTCGATCATCTCCGCCATGGTCATCTTCTCCGCGTTGTTCTTCGGACACCATCCCAGCAGGGCGACATAGTTCACCACCGCCTGCGGAAGATAGCCTTTGGCTATAAAATCCTCGAAATTCGCGTCGCCGTAACGCTTGGAGAGTTTCCTCGCCGCGTCCTTCATGATGGGCGGCAGATGCATGTACTGCGGACGCTCCCAGCCGAACGCGTCGTAGATGAGATTGTATTTGGGCGTGGAACTGAGATACTCCGTGCCGCGTATGACGTGGGTGATGCCCATGAGGTGGTCGTCAACGACGTTTGCGAAATTGTATGTGGGCATACCGTCGGACTTGAGGAGCACGCCGTCCTCGATGTCGTCGGAGGACACGGATATCTCGCCGAACACCATGTCCGTATATGAGGACACGATCCCGTCCGGGACTTTCTGCCTGATGACGTACGGCTCGCCCGCGGCGATACGCGCGCGCGCCTCCGCGGCAGACAGCCCTCTGCAATGGCGGTCGTAGGTGTGCGTGCCGTTCTCGCCGTGCAGTCCCTCCAGCCTCTCCTTGGTGCAGAAGCAGTAATACGCGCCGCCCAGCTCCACCAGTTTCTCCGCATATTCGCGGTAGATGCCGGCGCGCTCGCTTTGGATATACGGTCCGCATCCGCCGTCGCGGTCGGGACCTTCGTCGTATTCGATGCCTGCGGCGGCAAGAGTGCGGTAGACCATCTCCTCCGCACCTTCCACCATGCGTTCGCGGTCGGTGTCCTCTATGCGCAGTATGAACTTTCCGCCGTTGTGCCTGGCGAAAAGGTAGGCGTACAGCCCCGTGCGCAAATTGCCTATGTGCATGAATCCCGTGGGGGAAGGTGCAAATCTCGTTCTGACCGTTTTGTCCATTTTCACCTCTTCGGGAACGCGTCGCACGTCCCCAACAGTCCGTTTTCTTCGAAAGAGAAGCTCTCCGTGCCCGTATAAACTATGTGATCGGCGAGGCGCACTCCGATGCTTCCGAGCACGTCGCTTATCTCCAGCGTCATGTCGTAGTCGCTCTGCGACGGACGGGTGTTGCCGCTCGGATGGTTGTGCGCAAGCACTACCGAAACGGCATTTGTGCGCAACGCGAATTCCACCACCGCCCTGACGGAAAGGTCCACACCGTCGCCCGTGCCCACGGCGAGCCTTTCGAACCTGATCAGTCCGTCCTGCGCGTCCAGAGCCGCCGCGCACGCCGCCTCCACGGGCATACCGAACATCTCCTTGCCGATGTAGTCCCTCACCGCGCGCCTGCCGGACAGCCGGGGACGCTTCTTCGCCACGCTCACTATGTATCTGCGTATGATCTCCGGCATGACGGAAAAGAACAGCGCGGCGTTGTGAGTCATGCCGGGCACGCTCTCGATGTCCGCGAGATCAGCGTTGAACACATCCGCAAAGGAGCCGAACTTGTTCATCAGTTCATGCCCCGTTTCGTTCGTATTCCTTCTCGGGACGAAAGGGAACAGCATATATTCCAGCACTTCGTGGTCGGGCAGCGGACCGAGTCCCGTCTTTTCGATCTTGTCCCTCATTCTCCCTCTGTGTCCGTCGTGTGCACCCATGATCCGCCCCCGCGCGGCGTTCCCCTCCGGGAGCCGCCCCGCGCGCATACGCGCTTGCATAGTATAATTCCCGAAGATTATACATTACAAAGACCGCAAAATCAACAAAATACCGCCAAAAGCGGCCTCATGAAAGCACCGCATGCGCCGTACGCGCCGCACACGCGCGGCAAAACAGCGGCGGCGATCCGCACAACAGGTGTTTTATCACGCATTTCGGCAGGATAAACAGCCTTGTATGCAAAAGCCGTCCTCCGTCTTACGCGCCTCCCGACAGATATGCCGCGACAGCGCGGAACACCGCGTATGCAAACTCCGCGCGGTAGTCCGCGTCCAGCAGATGCGCTTCGTCGGACGGATTGGAGAGAAAGCCGCATTCCACGATGACCGAAGCGCGGGATTGTTTGAGGATATACTTGTCCGCGGCAAGCGGAGCGAACTCCCTCCCCGCGTCCGGCAGATTGAAAGTGCGGTTGAGTTCGTCCTGGATCGCGGAGGCGAGCTCTCTGCCTTCGTCCGACGAGGCGTCGAAGAACACCTGCGCTCCCCGTCTGGAACTTGCCGAAAAAGTGTTCATATGTATGCTGACGACTGCCGCCGGCGCAGCATCGCGGATGATGTCGCCGCGGCGGTGCATGTCCGCCCTCTTCTTGTTGGCGTCAGACGGCCGGTACAGTCCGCCGCTCCCCTTGCGCGTGTACACGACGTCGAATCCGCCGCTTTCCAGATACTCTCCGAGCAGCCTTGCCACGACGAGGTTGAGGTCGCTCTCCTTCACCCCCGTATTGACTCCGGTCACTCCGCCGTCCGCGCCGCCGTGTCCCGCGTCCACCACCACCGTCACGCTCCCCGACCGCGCGGCATTGACCGCGGCAACGGGCACCGCCACCGCGGCGGCGATCACCGCCGCGGCTGTGAGCAGCCACTTTACAAACCTTCCCGGACGCAACGTCCCGATGACGAATCTCTGCATATCGTTTCAATTTTGAATATATTCACGGAAGCATAAAAATACACCCTTATCCACCGAGTTGTTCACATTTTTGCCCGAAATTGTGGACAACTCGGTGCATAACTCCGTTCCCGGCGGCATAATCTCTTTACGTCGGAAACACGATTACGGCTATAATATATGCTTTTGCGCGCTCATAACCGGGTTTGACCGCCCTTTTCGCATAATTGCCGCCGCAGAGGCATACTCTGCTTCAGGAGGTGACTTATGTTAAGGCTTTCCGACATCCTGCACGCCGACGTGATATGCAAGTCCGACTCGTCGCTCACCGGCAAAGTCGAAGATGTATATTTTGACGAATTTTGCGGAAAAATTGTATATTTTGACATATCCCGCGCGGACGGGCGCATGCTGCTTCCCTTCTCGGCGGCGGCGTCCGTTGCCGACGCGGTCGTGACGGAGGACTCCCTCGCCCTTACCTCTCCCGGCGACGCCGACCTCACGGTGCTCCGCTCCGCGCTCATCGGCAGAAAGATATATACTGCCAACGGAAAAAGCCGCGGCACCGTGACCGACGTGCTCTTTTCCGCCAAAGGCAGAGTCGCGTCCGTCGTTGCGGACGGGACGGCGTACTCGCCGGCTTCCTTCCGCGCTTTCGGCGACGTGCTGATACTCAAAGACGCAGTCGGCGCAAAACGCAAAACCCGAAAACCGTCCTTCCCGAAAGCGGAAAAAGACTATCCCGTCAGCATACTTTCCGCCGCGCCGCCCTCTCCCCCCGACACGCGCGCCGCCGCGGACGACAGGAGTGCGGCGGTATTTCCCGTCGGCGCGGGCGCGGCAGCCGCCCGTCCTTCCGCCGACATCCGCGCTGCGGACGACGAAGGCGACCGTCCCGTGTACGTCAGCGACGCGGCAGGCGGAATAGACGTCATATTCGGCGGAGAAAGTTTCACCCCCTACCGGGTGATAGCGGACTACAACTTCCTGCTGGGCAGGACGCTCGCGGACGACCTCGTCTCCTACTCCGGCGAAACGCTCGCCCGCCGCGGCGAGCGCGTGAGTGTAGAAACCGTGGAAAAAGCGCGGCGCCACGGCAAACTCATGGACCTTACCCTCTCTTCCAGATGAATCCGAGTCGCAAAACGTCAAAAAATACGGGACGTAAATCCGCACGCGGACGGCTGTCCGCGGTTTTGCTCACGCTTGCAGCCGTGCTGTGCGCGATTGCCCTCTTCGGCGCATGCAACGAACCTTCTTTACCCTCTCCTTCAACGCCCGTCCCCGTCTACGACCTCGACCTCTCCTACGACGGCGGACGCAACGCGCTGCTGGACGGCGAACTGCTCTACACCAACGACACCGGAGAGGAACTGACGTCGCTTGCCTTCCATCTCTACGCCAACGCGTTCTCCGAGGCGGCGTCCGCCCCTCCGTGCCTCGAATCCGAACGCGCGGATATCTACTACAACGGCGACAGTTTCGGCAATATCGAACTTTCAGACATCAAAATTGACAGAAAAACTGCGGATTTTGAGCTTAATGCCGACAAAACGCTGCTTACAGTCCGGAGTGCCGTCGCGCCGGGCGGCACCGTCACCGTGTCGTGGAGCGCCGAGATCACGCTGCCCGAATGCAACGCGCGCTTCGGCGTGACGCAGTCCGGCGTGAACTTCACGGGGTTCTACCCCGTCCTGTGTATGTACGATGACGGAGAGTGGCGCACGGAGGGATACTCGCCCGTGGGAGATCCGTTCTTCAGCGAAATCTCTTCATTCCACGTCACGCTCGCCGCGCCGACGGCACTCGTCCCCGCGACGTCCGGCGAGGTCACGTCCTCCGAGAGCGACGGCGGCGTCACGGTCACTGAGATCACCGCGGAGAACGTGAGGGACTTCGCGCTCTTCCTTTCCCGTGACTTCGGGACGGAGAAAACGACTGCAAACGTCTGCGGCTCGGTAACGGACGTGACCTACTTTTACACCGATGACGCCGATCCGTCTGCAACTGCCGCGCTCGCCGCGGAAGCGATAGAGTTCTTCTCCTCTGCTTTCGGCGCTTATCCTTACCACTCTTTCACTCTCGTGCAGGCGCACGTCGGCGCGGGCGGCATGGAATACGGCGCACTCGCCGCCGTGGATCCCTCGGTAAAAGACGAACGCGAACACGCTCTCACCGTCGTGCACGAAACCGCGCATCAATGGTGGTTCGGTATAGTCGGATCGGATCAGATCAACTCCCCGTGGCTGGACGAAGGACTCACGGAATTTTCGGCGGCATACTTCTTCCTCCGACGCGGCGAGGAACAGATCTATACAGACTCGGTCGCCTCTGCGCGATCCTATTACTCCGTATATTCGCGGCTGCCCGAGGACGTCGGTTTCGACGGGCGCATGGACCGTCCCCTCTCCTCCTACCTCACCGCCGGCGAATACGTCGCCGTCGCCTACTGCAAAGGACTGCTCCTTTTCGACACGCTGCTCTCCCTCGCCGGAGAGGAAAAGCTGACCGCCGCTCTTGCAGACTATTACGCGGCGAACGCCTTCTCCGTCGCGGACGGGCACGCTCTCGCCGCCGCATTCTCGCGCGCGGGCTTCGACGCCGCCCCGATCATCTCCTCTTTCGTCCGCGACACCGCCGTGATGTGAGAAATCAGGAAGTTGGACGGCACACAGTCTGTTTGTGATGATACTTGCGCTTTTTATAACAGTGCGGGAGCGCGAGGGTGTAACACTCTCGCAAGGGGGGGGGGGGATATAATACCCCCCCCCACCCCACAAATCAAAACGACCAGCTCAGCTGGTCGTTTGCTCATGCAGCCCTGCTGCATATTCCGAGCCAAGCCCAAAGGGCTTGATGAGGATCCGCCAGCCGCATTAGTTTTCAC
>DVJC01000057.1 GCA_018710835.1 Candidatus Limadaptatus stercoravium
CAGCAACCGCCGCATGTCCTATAATCTACAAGCAATCACCCGTGCGTGGGTGGCGAAATTGGCAGACGCGCAAGATTCAGGTTCTTGTGAGCAGTACGCTCATGTGGGTTCAAGTCCCGTCCCGCGCACCATCGTCGCCGCAAGGCGAACTTCGCAACAGCTCTCCGAGCATCGGAGGGCTGTTTGCATGTATGCCTGCGGCTCCTCTTCGCGTCGCGAAAATGCAGGACGTTCACTCGCTCCTCGTTTTCCGCTTCGCCGCAAAACTGTCGCCCGTTCACTCATTTTTGCTCCGCGGAATTAATTTCGCCGAGGTTTTGTTTTTATGGCGTATTCGTTCGAGGCGGGACTTGAACGGAGCGACGGAGCCTGAGCCGCGGAATACGCCGTTCCTTTCACGTCGCAAAAGACATATCCACACATTCATGAATGCGCCCGTCCGTACGGACAGGATCACTATTCGGACGACAAGAAAAAAGAACGGCGCATATTATCGCAAGAATACGCGCCGTTCGGCATTGATATTCAGGTCAAAGCCCGGATCGTGCTGCCGGTTCAGTTGTAGGGGATGACCTTCACGTCCGCAAGGGAGTAGTCCGTTTCGGAGCGGATGATGTCGTAGATCTGCGCGGTCTGCTCTGCGGTGAGCTCCGCCGTGCCGACCACCACGTTCACGCCTTCGTCGCTGAGGGTGACGATCGCGTCGTCGAAGCCCTTTGCCTTGACCAGCGTTTCAAGCTGCATCTCGGTTTCCATGCGCTCGACGAGTCCGAGCTTCTGTTCTTCCGCCGCGGTCTTAGCCGCTTCGGAGCTGGTCTCGGAGGTGATGATCGCGTCAAGATAGAGGAACTCGGACTCACGCGTCGCCTCTCTGTCGCTGCGGTAGGCGGCAAAGAAGGTTTCGGTCACCGCGTTCACGTCGACGGGATCGCCGGACGTCAGTCTGTCGTTGAGCGCCCAGTTGAGCACGCCGGTAGCCACGAGCAGCGCAACCATCACGGACAACACTAGGATCTTCTTGGTTCTGGGTTTTATTTTCATACTGTCCTCCATAACTCATTTCATTGTATAGACGTTGACGATCTGCTTGTCCACGCCCATTGCCGTAGTTACCGCCGAGAGGAGTCTGAGTCTGACGCCGATGTCTTCCGCTCCCTCGGCGATGACGATCACGCCGACTATCTCGTCGTCCCCGCCGCGCGTGATCATGGTTTCCACTCTGCCCACGCCTTCCAACCCTTCGAGCACGGAAGCGAGCCTGCTCTCCTCCTGATCCATCCCGTAGGCGCTCTCGGTACCGGAAGCGTCCCGCACGGCGTTGTTCGTCGCCACGCTAGAATATATGAGCAGCGCCACCGCGATTATGAATATCGCCGCAATAAGGCGGATATTTTTTATGCCCTTGATTTTTTTGAGCAGCGCAGAGCCTTTTATCTTCTCGAAAACGTCGGGTTTTCTTTCGTCATGCACTTCCATTGCCGCCCCCCGTTTTTGCCGCCACCGACACAGTGTCCGCAGCGGCGCCGAGTGTCCGCGAGGCGATCTCCGCCGCGCTCGATATATGTTTATTCACCTCTTCGGGAGTGAGAACCGGCAGATACAAAATCACCTCGATTTCGCCTATTTCCGACACTGAACCTTCTTTTATGACAACTTTAACCTCGGATTCGTACCCGTTCTCCGCAAGCACGCTCTCGATCCGCCGGCTGCATTCGCGCTCGTATTCGTCCGCAGTTTCCGCCACGAAACCGTAGTCCGGCGCGACGTCCGAGTAGTCGGGATCCCAGTCCTTAAGCGCGCCGAAAAGGGACGGCAGCGGCGCCGCGATGACGAATACCACCAGAAGGGAAAAAGCGCCCTTGACATACTTGCCCGTCTGCCCTTCCGGCAGCAGGATCTCCAGCAAAACGCCGAGCGCGATCACTCCGACTATCCCTATCATCCAAGCGTCAAGCATTTCACACCCCCGGATTGAAACTGCCGATGACCAGCATCAGCACCACAAAGAACATGAATCCGACTCCCACAAGCGCCGTCACGAGCAGACTCGCGCTGTCGGCAAGCGACGCCAGAACGGAGGACGTGCGGGCATCGCCTATCGGCTCCGTCAGCGCCGCCGTAAGGCGCAGCGAAAGGATATATACCGCTATCTGAAGCAGCGGAAACAGCACCACGGCAAGCAGTACGACCACTCCCGTAAGTCCCACCGCATTTTTGACGAGCACGAGTGAAGCGGTGAGCAGGTCGAAGCCGTCCGATACATAACCGCCGAGAATGGGCACATAACTCGACACGGCGAATTTCGCCGCGTTGAAACTCAGCCTGTCAAGCACTCCGCCCGTGATCCCCTGCGCGGTGAGGAATGCGGCAAACAGCCCGAATACTATGCCGACGAGCCATCCCGCTCCCGATTTGAACAGTTTCGCAAGTTTATCCAGCTTGACGTTTTCGGACACGTTGCCCACCACCGAAAAGACTATCGTCGCTATGAACGCCGGCACTATCACGGTCTGCACGAGTTTGATTATCGTGCCCGACAGCACCGCCATGAACGGCTGATAGAGCGCGACTCCCGTACTGCCGCCTACCGCCGCAAGCAAAGTGAGCAGCACGGGAAACACCGCGTCGGAGAACGCCGCCAGAGCGTTTACGGTATCCGTGACGGTGACTATGACACTGACCGCCCCGGCGGAGAGAATGACTATGACCGCCGAATAGCATACGATGTGCACCACCTCTCCCGTGGACGCGCGCTTGAAGCCGGACGACAATCCCGCGAGCATGCTTTTGAGCAGGCAAACTATCACCACCGCGACCAGCCCAGGCATGAAACCGAGAAAATAACCGCCGAGCGCGGATGCAAGCGCGGACATGAACGAGCCGAAAAAGTCGGACGGCTCCCCTTCCGTTATACTCTTCAACGCCTCTCTGAGGTCGCCTATCCCGACCGCCGCCGCCTGATCGCCGCCGAGGGAGTCCACGAAGTCCTGAAAGAGGTCGGAATCCAGCCTGTCTATTGCGCCGTCCACGCTGTCGGCAAGATCTTCGGCGATGTTTTCCTGTGCGTCCGATGCGGCGTACGCAATGCTTTGATTTGCGCAAAACAGCAGGATAAACAGTAAAAATGCGCATATAAACACGCATATCACGAAAATGCGCGATCTCTTGCGCCGTTTTGCGGCGACTTCCGCCATCGAAGGTGCAAGACGCGTGTTCATGTCAGTTCCAACAGTCCCGTCACCACATCGACGAGCGCGGTGACGATCGATATGCTCATGAGAAAGATGACGATCTTTCCGCCGAACTGCAGTTTCTGCGCGATGGAAGCGCAGCCGGCGTCGGTAGCAATCGACGCACTGTATTCCGTGAGATATCCTATGCCGATGATCTTGAGCACGGCGGAAAATACGCGGTCGTCCATTCCGCTCTTCTCCACGAGGTCGTCGAACGCGAGAATGGCGGATTGCAGCGAACTTATCATGGTGATCACCATGACTATCCCGGTGCCGATCACGGCAAACACCGCGAATTCCGGCTTCGCGCTGCGCAGCAGACTCACCGCTACGATCCCTATCAGGGCTATGCCTATGAGTTTGACGATCATATCAGAGCGAAAGTATGTTCTTTATGGTGTCGAAAAGTCCGCCCACCATATCCATGACGAGCACTATGACCACTATGAGCCCGGCAAGCGTCGCAAACGTCGCCATATCGTCGCGGTCGCTGCGTTTGAGAATGATGCAGACAATGGCGGTCAGCAATCCGACGCCTGCGATTTTGATGATTATGTCAATGCCCATTTTTCCGCTGTCACCTCCTCACGCGGCGCGGCAGTCCGCAACGGCCGTACCCGGCTTGCTGCCGCCTGTGCGCCGTATCCGTATGCCGCACGCCGACGGCATTTGCACCCGCGCCGTCACGCGAGCAGCACCATGAGCGCGATACCGGCAAGTACGGCGAGTTTGAAGTACATTCCGCCGAGGCGCTTGGTTTCCTCCGCGCACTTCGCGCGCTTTGCCGCGAATTCGTTCTTCCAGTAAGCGGCACCCTCCAGCTGATCGGAAAGCGCGGTTTTGCCGAGAGAGGAAAGGAATTCGCACAATTTCTTTTTCTCGTCGGGCTTGAGTCTGGCGTCCTCGGCGGCCGATCTCGCCGCGCCGTCCTGCACTCCTCCGAGGGAGAGCCCCGCGCCGAACTTCTTAAGCACTTCCGCAAACGCGCCCTTCTTTCCCTCCGTGAAACCGCCTATGACCGCCGGCAGCGGAGTCTTGCGGAAGCCGAGCTCCGCCCCGACATATGCGGCAAACGCTTCCGCGTCGGTGTAGAATCTCTCGCGGTCGGCATAATGCCGTTTGATGAGCACGCCGGCGTAACAGCAGATCAGCGCCAGCAGTCCGCCGGCTATAAGACGAAGTATGTCCGCCGTCACGACGCGCTCCCCCTTGCCTCCTCCGCCGTCAGTACGGCTGTCACCGTCCCCACGCGCGGATGCGGCGACAGCACAACGTACGCCTCAATGACTCCGCCGAGTTTTCCGAACACGGGAGAACGGAATACACTCTCCACCCCCTCCCCGTGCAGAGATGCGATCACTTTCACGCCGCTGCGCGCTATGTCGCACACCGCGTCGGCTTCGTTTTCGCGGAAGAGCTCGTCCGTCACTATGACTTCGGGATTCATCGCCCTGATCGTGTTCTCGTACGCCGTGAGCTTGCTCACTCCGCTCACCACATCGCAGTCGCCGACGTCCAGCACGGGGACTCCGCGCTCCGCCGCCGCAATCTCGAACCGCTCGTCTATGATGAGCGTATTGCGCTCGTGTGAGCACAACCGTGCAAGCTCGCGGAGCATCGTGGTTTTGCCGCCGTACGGCGGCGAAATGACGAGAGTGTTCTTCACTCCTCCGCCGAGCACCGCGCCGCGCACCTTGTCCGCGACTCCCTTGACCTCGTGCGGTATGCGTACGGTAAGACAGGCGATGTGCTTCATCGTCAGCGCCTTTTCGCCCTCCGACACTCCCTCGCCCGCAACACCTATGCGTATGCCGCGCCTCGCCATGTATCCGCGCACGATCTGATCGTTGACGGCATAGACGGAATAGTCAGACGCCACCGCAAGTACGCGCTCCACGTCCTCGCGTTTCACCACAAAAGGTGCGCCCGACGGAAGTCTGGCAACGCGTCTGCCGTCCGTCGTCAGCACGACGAGAGGGCGTCCGACGCGCAACCGCAGCTCCGTCACCGCCCCCTCGTCCGCCGCGGCAGCCACCGCGCCCGCCATCATACCCGTCACCAATCCGTCGAACATACTAAAAGATATGAGCCGCTCTCTCCCGCAAGCCCTCCCGCGCACTATTCGACAAAAAGAGAAAATTAGAAACGTAAAAAAAAATCAAAAGGCGGAATTGTCTTCCGCCGTCATAAAGCAATTACCGCAATGCCGATTTTGCTTAGCAAACGTTTATCTGCCGTTCAACGCCGTTTGAAAACCTGACTCTTATGAACGACTCACCCGCAAACAACGTGCAAACCGTTTCATCGAGCAACAATATTTTGAGATACAATGTCAGTTCCTCAACACTCATATAACACCTCCTTATTTTTATGCATCAATCATATACTGTCCCGAAACGTAAAGTCAAGATTAACGCTGTCCCGAAATGCAATAATTTCCATAAAAGGAGCTGTGTTTTATGGACTTTTTGTCAAATTTTGTCGATTGTCTGAACGATTATCTTGCGACAAACGAAATAAGCGCATCGGCTTTTTGTAAAACGGCAGGTATTTCCGTTTCGGGACTGCTTGCGGTGCTTGCCGGCAAGACCGAGCCTTCTCTTGCGACAGTCATAAAATGTGCCGACGCAATGCACTGCTCTGCGGACTATCTGTTGGGACTTGCCGACTCTCCCGAATATACGCCGACACCCGCCCCGACCTTTTTTCCCGAAAGGCTGTTTGCTCTGCTCCGTACTCGCGGCATCACACAATATCGCCTTGCAGCGGACTGCGGGCTCGAACAGTCCGCGATCTCTAAATGGAAGCGCGGCAAACTTCCAAAACCCGAAACGCTCATTCTCCTGTCCGAATATCTCCGCTGCTCCGCCGACTGGCTCCTCGGCAGAAGCGATTTGACGTAAGAATTTCACTATAATTCCGCAAGATAATCAGAATAGATAAAATTGGTTTATTCTCCTTCCCGATGCGCTCAAAATAAGCGCATATTATCTGCGCGCGATATTCGGATGAAGAACAAGGAAAAAGTCCTTTCCCTTTCCGCAAAAAGGTGCGTAAGCACACGCACTAAGTCTGAGGGCAATATTTAGATGAAGTGCAAGGAAGCGTCTGCGACGAGCCGTGATTTACCGATTCATACGCTTGAAATCTGAGCGCGATATTCGGATGAAGAACAAGGAAAAAGTCCTTTCCCTTTCCGCAAAAAGGTGCGTAAGCACACGCACTAAGTCTGAGGGCAATATTTAGATGAAGTGCAAGGAAAAGGCATCCTTTTCAAGGGGCGCGTACTAAATCGTACGTAACCCGCAGTTCTGCCCCACCGAAAATGCTTTCGGCGGGGACCCCTGCTTAGGATGCCTTTGACACAGCAATATATTCAGGACGCGTGGTGTTCTCATCATACTCACGAAGTCTGAGGGCAATATTTAGATGAAGTGCGCGAAAAGCGCCTGTGGGTGGACAGGAGCGTACTAAATCGTACGTGACTGTTCAAGCCACAGGCGCTTGACAAAGCAATTCGCTAAATAGTGCCCTCAGACGCGGGACATGTACTCGCCGGTGCGAGTATCAATGCGTATTGTATCGCCTTCGTTGACGAACATGGGGACTTGCAGGGAGTAACCCGTTTCGAGAGTGGCGGGCTTGGTCGCGTTGGTGGCGGTGTTGCCGACGACGGCGGGCTCGCAGACGGTGATCTTGAGCTCGACGAAGTTGGGGGGCTCGACGGAGAAGGGCGCGCCCTGGAAGAACTTCATGGTGACGTTCATATTCTCCTTGACGAAGTTGAGCGCATCCTCGACCTGGCTGTGGTTCAAAGGGATCTGCTCATACGTTTCGGTGTCCATGAAGTAGTAGAACTCGCCGTCGTTGTAGAGATATTCCATGCTCTTGGTCTCGATGTGAGCGAGGTCGAACTTTTCGGTGGGGTTGAAGGTCTTTTCGAGGACGCTGCCCGTGACGACGTTCTTCATCTTGGTGCGGACAAAAGCCGCGCCTTTGCCGGGCTTGACGTGCTGGAAATCCACAACCGTCATAATGTTGTTCTCATAAAGGAACGTGACTCCCTTGCGGAGGTCGCCTGCCATAACTTGTGCCATAAATTTATCTCCTGTCGTTGATTTCTTACTGCCGGAGCGTGATAAGCTCCGTCGTGTGTCTGCTGAAAGGTCTGCCCTCGCCCACCAGCACCATATCCTCTATCCGCACGCCCATGCGTCCGGGAAGATAGATACCCGGCTCGACGGTGACCACCTGCCCTGCCGCAAGAGTCTCTTCGCTCTTCGCGTTGAGAGTGGGCGGCTCGTGGATCTCGGTGCCAACGCCGTGCCCCGTGCCGTGGATGTAGAACTCACCGTAGCCGCACCGCGCGATGTGATCTCTCGCCGCCGCGTCCGCGGCTCTGCACGCCGTACCGTCGGCGACCGCTGAAAGCGCGAGTTTCTGCGCCTCGTACACGGTGTCGTAGACGCGCCGCTGCTCCTCGTCGATGTCGCCGAAAGCAAACGTGCGGGTAAAGTCGGAGCAAAGCCCTTCCACCACCGCACCCATGTCGATAGTGACGAACATGCCCTCTTGCAGCCGCTTGTCCGTCGGGACGTGGTGCGGTTCCGCGCCGCTTTCGCCGAAGGCGACTATGGTGTCGAACGACACGCCGCTTGCCCCCAGCTCCACCGTCTTGCGGTATATCGCGTCGGCAAGCGCGGCCTCCGTCACACCCTCCGACACGATGCCGAGGATATACTCGTATACGTCGTCGGTTATCGCCGCCGCGCGGCGCATGAGCGCGATCTCTTCCGCGCTCTTGATATGATCATTTTGCATAGTCCACGCTTCTCACTTCGCGGATGACGTTGACCTTGATCTGTCCGGGATACTCAAGCTCGTTTTCGAGCTTCTCTGCGATCTCGTGCGCGAGGAACACCGTCGCCGCGTCGTCCACCTGTTCGGGCTTGACCATGACGCGGATCTCGCGCCCTGCCTGCACCGCAAACGTCTGCTCCACTCCGTCGAAGGACTTTGCGATGTCCTCGAGCTTTTCTATGCGCTTGACATAGTTTTCGAGAGACTCGCGCCTTGCGCCCGGACGTGCCGAAGAGATCGCGTCCGCCGCCTGTACAAGCACCGCGGCGACGGTCTCCGGTTCTATATCGTTGTGATGGGCGGCGATGGCGTGTATCACGTCGCCGTGTTCTTTATACTTCTTGGCAAGTTCCACACCGATCTGGATGTGCGTGCCTTCCACTTCGTGGTCGACCGCCTTGCCGATGTCGTGCAGAAGCCCCGCTCTTTTCGCCACCTTGGGATCCACGCCGAGTTCCTGCGCCATGAGCGATGCGAGGAAGCTGACCTCGAGAGAATGCTTGAGCACGTTCTGTCCGTAACTGGTGCGGTATTTCAGTCTGCCGAGGATCTTGACGAGTTCGGGATGCAAACCGTGTACGCCGGCTTCGAATACCGCCTCTTCGCCGGCTTCCTTGATGGACGCGTTGACTTCTTTGCGCACCTTGTCCACCACTTCCTCGATGCGCGCCGGATGGATGCGTCCGTCGGC
This sequence comes from Candidatus Limadaptatus stercoravium, assembly GCA_018710835.1. Lineage (GTDB taxonomy): Bacteria > Bacillota > Clostridia > Christensenellales > CAG-917 > Limadaptatus > Limadaptatus stercoravium. The sequence goes on from DVJC01000057.1 coordinate 8,785, forward strand.
AATGAGCTTTTCGAGCGTAATACGCGCCACTTCCCTGCGCACGGGATCGAAGCTGGAGAGCGTGATCACGTCGGGGGTGTCGTCGATGATGAGGTCGACTCCCGTCGCGGACTCGAGCGCACGGATGTTCCTGCCCATGCGTCCGATGATCCTGCCCTTCATTTCGTCGTTGGGGAGCGCGACTACGCTGACCGTGTTCTCCGTCGCATGATCGGCGGCGCAGCGCTGTATCGCAGTCGCAATGATGTTCTGCGCTTCCCGCACCGCGTTTTCCTTGGCTTCGGCTTCGATCGCCTTCGCCTCTGCGGCGGCTCCGCGCTTGACTTCGTCGAGGAGGGCGTCTTTGAGTTCCGCCGACGCTTCCTCCTTGGTCATGCCGGCGACTCTTTCCAGCTCGCGCTGCATGATCTCCTGCGAATTGTTCAGTTCCGCCTCGATGGCTTTCAGCCTCTCGCGGTGTTCCTCGACGCTCTTCTGCGCCTTTTCGACTTCCGCGAGCTTCTTGTCGAGGGCGTCCTCTTTCTTGTTGAGGTTGTCCTCCTTGCGGTCGATGGCGTTTTCTTTCTGCAGCAAGCGGTTCTCCGTCCGCTGCCAGTCCGCCCTGCGTTCCTTGGTCTCGCGCTCGAATTCCGCGCGGAGTTTGTTTTGCTGTTCTTTGGCTTCCAGAAGGCCGTCTTTGCGAATGGCTTTCGCTTCCAGTCCGGCTTCTTCCAGGATCCTTGCCGCTTCTCTTTTTGCCAAGCCGATTTTGTTCTGCGAATACAATCTGTATGCAATCAGCCCGATCGCCGCGCCGACGACTAAGGCTGCAATAGCAATTCCAGCAACAGGTCCGGCTTCGAGTGCGGCAAGCAATAAATTCATACTGCCTGTCATCGAATGACCTCTCCGTTTATATAATCAAAGCGCTGCGCGTACACCGACGCGGACGCGCGCACGCCTTGTCGGGAATATTATAAACTATAACTATACAAGAGTCAAGTTTAATAGTTAAATGCCGCGCAAATATTGCGGTGGCGGAAAAGACGGGCGCATTATGTAGTATAACGGCGGAAAATCTGCGCCGACGT
>DVJC01000058.1 GCA_018710835.1 Candidatus Limadaptatus stercoravium
ATGTTCTTGATCTGAGTGGGAACACCGTCCACGACAGTGGTGTTGTTCTCCATGGTTATATCGTTTTCCAGCACGGTCGCGTAGCCTTCCGCCTGTGCGGAACGCAGCTCCGCGTCCGTCGTCACCGCGACTCCGCTGACGACCGTGAGCGTGAACGAGAAGGTGGTGTATTCCGGCAGATTGGCGTACTTGGGATACTTCGCGCTGACGGTGACCGTGACGGAAAGTTTTTCGTTCCTGTCCGCCGCCGCTTGTATCGCCGTGGCATTGAAGTGCAGAACGTTGTTCAGCTCCCCGTCGCCGCTCTCGGTGTCGAACCACGCGAGATCGGGTCTGTCCGTCGTGAACGAGAACGCTTCGTAGAAGCTCTCCTCGTCCTCGCCCTCATACATCATGGGATAAAGCACTCCCACCGTGAACGTGTTGCCTACAAGGGCGTCCGCGTCGTATTTCATGGAAGCGAACACCGTTTCGCGCGCAAGACCGGCTTCGAGCGACGCGTCGGTGACTGCACCCACAAGCACAGTCACTTTTCGCTGCACCTGCAGCTCTATCGCCGCTGAAGTCCCGTCCGCGGTTTGCGCCGTCACAGTCACTTCGCCACTGGAAAGACCGCGCACGGTCCCCTCGTCGTCGACGGACGCTATCTCGTCGTTGCTGATGCTCCACGTCACTTCCGGCATTTCGCCGCGTCTGAATACGGAGGCATATCTTGCGGTGAGATACAGCGGTTCGCCGTTGACCTCTAAGATATAGTTGCCGAGTGCGCCGCTCTCCACTATCTCGATGTCGTCCTCTCCGCAAAGATTGACGACCAGCGCGTCGGGCGTACGTCCGCCGCCGTCTATGGCGAGCACTGCGCGCGTTTCGCCCTCGTTGAAGCGGAACACTCCGCCGGACACCGTTGCTCCGAAGGTCGCGTCCGCGACGACGTCGTCCGCATCCACTCCTATCTGCGAAAGCTCGAACTCCCGCTCATGCACGCTTATGATGTCGCCGTACGCGCTGATGCCTGCGGATACCGTGACGGTGATATAGTTGCTGACAACGGGAGCGCCTGCCGAATTCTCCGCTTCGAGGCGGATCCTCGTTTCGCCTTCGCGCACCGCGGTGACTATGCCGTTGCGGTCGACCGAAGCCACGTCGGGGTTTTCGGACACCCATTCGGCATTGTAGACAACGCCGTCAAGCGGCGTGTATCTGGGAGTGAGCACCGCGGACTCGCCGACACGCAACGCCTTCTCGCTGTCCAGGGTTATCTCCGTGACGTCGCCGCCCACCACGACGGCGCAGGTGTCGGAATGCGTTTCCGCAGTGACCGTAAGCTCGAAGTTGCAGTACACGTTCGCGCGGATGAAGCCGCCCGAAGTTATCGTATCCACATGGTTGCCGTTGGCGTCGAGCAGTTCGACATACCAGAATCCGTCCTTGCCGTTGTCGTCGTCCGCGAAATTGGCGTCGCGGCTGCGTACGTTGCTTATGGTCCACTCGTAAGTCTTGTTCTGCGCCCTTTCGGGAAGCACGGTCACCTTGAACAGTCCGCCGTCGCCGTCCAGCGCATACGTTTCGCCGAGTTTTATCGTGAGGGTTTCCTTGTCGAGCTCGACGCTCTCCACGCCGATGTACGCGTTGACGGACACGAAAGACGTGACCAGTCCCACGACCAGCAGCACGACGAGCGGAATGAGGATAAGGATACCTACCATTATTTTTTTCATACGGTAATTACTTGCTTATATACGCCTGACGCGTCAGGGCGCGATCTTCTGATAGCGCTTGTCGAGGTTGACGAAAAGCGCGCACACGCTGCCGGCAAGGATGAGCGCGGACAGCGAGCCGAGAATGGCATAGATGTTGTTGGTTTCTCCGAGCGGGATGATCGTTACCGTGCCTATCTGCAGAGGCAGGAAGCTGAATATCATCGTGAACACGCCGAACGCCGCCGCAACGAGTATGCCCACCACGAGGGAAAGCACCATGTTCTTGTTGGCGGACACCATTTCGCCGTCGCCCACGACGTTGAACGTGGGAGCCTTGACGTCGGAAAGTATGGCAAGACAAGTGAGCGCGAGGGTGATCATCTCGGAGATGATGAATATGCACCCCACGTCCAGCGACGACAGCAGGTTACCCGCGCTGTCCGTCGAGAACGCCGCCGCCACGACTATCGTCGACAGCACCACGGACGCCGTGCCCACCGCTCCGTACAGCACGAACTTGGCAAGTATCTGCGTCGTGTAGCTCACGGGCACTATCTTGGTGTGGTAGAACGCGTTGCCTTCACGCGATATCGACGTGGAGGCGAAGGACACGATGATCGAGCTGAAGATGATGATGACGAGCAGCGTCAGTCCGGGGACGATCGCCGCGCCGACTGTATTCTGCCCCATCGTTGCCGCGAGGTCGTTGCAGTAATACACCATGACGGGTGCCGCGACGGCCATTGCGAGATACTGGAAGGAGTAGTTGAACGAGCGCAGTATGAGGAAGAACTCGCGGTGAAGCAGAGTGCCGAACACGGTGCGCTTGATGTTGGGTATTTTCTTCTGGAAGGATACCTTCTCCGTTTCAACGCCGGTGAGGATTATCTTATAGTACGTGCGCGTGGTGACGAAATACGCCGCAACGCCGAGCGCCGCCGTGATGAGGAAGAGATACAGGAAAGACAGCCCCGCCTCCGCCGCGGAATAGCCGGCGAACCAGCCTCCGAGCAGCAGCGCGTACCATCTGAACGGATATGCCGAATCCGCCATATTGCGGAACATCGCCATGACTTCCGGCGAGAACATCCCCGCACTTTCGTCGCGCATGTACTGCAGCACGCCGCTCAGCGCAGTCATGTAGAGTATGAACACGCCGCATATCGCCGCTATGAGCAGGATGAGCACGAGAAGGAACTGGTTCTTCACCAGGTTCATCACCATCATGACGGGTATGGCGAGAATGTTGGCGATCGCGTAAGGCAGCGGGATCGCGAGCACTGTCACCGCAAGCGCGACGAAATAGTAGCCCACGGGCGCCGACGCGACCACGCCGTATATCACGCACACCGGGATCATGATGAGCAGGTTGATGACGACGTTGTGCACGAAGCAGTAGATCGACTTGGAGAGCAATATCTCCTTGCCACTCACCGGGAAACGGAGCAGCAGCTCGTTGTCGCCGTTCATGTACAGGTTCTTGATGACGTTGCCCGTGGACACGAGCGTCGTCACGCACACCGTGAACGTCATTGCGAGCACAAGGAACTCGAACGGCATGTTCGAGCGGCTGATGAACATGGACGCCAGGAAGTAGATGCCCGTCACCAGTATCGCGTATATTGCCAGCGTAAACAGGATGCTCAGCGCTTTGCCCGCCTTCGCTTTGGGGGACATATCGGTCCTGGAACCGAACCGCGCGCGCATCTCCAGCCTTATCAGCGAACGTACGCTGAGCCAGGAAATCTTGTCGTTCATTGCTCAGTCCTCCGCGTCGTCTGCGCCGTCGTGTGCGGCAGACTCTTCCGTATGCGGCTCTTCCTCGACGGGCATGTCGGGGCGCATCTCTTCCTGTTCCTGCGCGACATAGTCCTCGAACAGGCGCTTTTCGTAAGTACCGGTGATCTTGAAGAATCTCTCTTCGAGATTCGCCTTGTTCTCCTCGTGTCCGGCAAGGTCGAAGCAGTCGATGAGGTGCCCCTCGTTGATGATCGCCACGCGGTGGCACAGCCTCTTCACCAGGTCGAGGTTGTGGCTGGAGAAGAACACCGTGTTACCTTTCGCGCAGTGCTCGCGCATGTACGCGATGATCTCCGCCGTGGACTGGGGGTCGAGTCCCATCATCGGCTCGTCGAGCACCCACAGCTTCGGCTCGTGGATGAGCGCCGCGATGATGCAGATCTTCTGCTTCATACCGTGGGAATAAGCCTTGATCTGCTTGTCTATGGCAAACCCCAGCTTGAACAGATCGAGATACTTGTCCAGCCTCTCCGTCCTGTCCGCCTTGGACACGCGGTAGAGGTCGGCGACGTAGTTGACGTATTCCCTGCCCGTCAGCTTCTCGTACACCGAATGGTTGTCCGGCACATACCCCATGTTCATTTTGGCTTTGATGGGATCTTTCTTCATATCGCAGCCGCACACTTCGATGGTGCCGCCGTCAAAAGGCAGTATGCCGGTAATGCACTTGATGGTGGTGGATTTGCCCGCGCCGTTCTGACCGAGGAATCCGAAAATCTCGCCGGGACGCAGCTCGAACGAAATGTCGTCCACCGCGACGCGGTCGCTCTTGGGATAGATCTTTTTGAGGTTGTTTACTGTAAGCATATTTCTTCTCCTGTTTTTTTCGCTTATTGCCGCAAACGCGGCGATGGCCGTCGCACGCGCGGCGCGCATACGCGTCACGCGAAGCGAAACGTCCCGGATTCCCGATCGCCGCCGCAGTTATTATGCTCCGTTTTCCATTTTACTCCGCAATTCTTACCCGCGCATTACGGGTTTCTTACGAAATTCTTACAAAAGGAAAAAGCATACGGCGCGCGGCTGCGCGCACACCTCGGCGGAAACGGGAACGTACGGGACGTTCCTACGGTTTCATTGTTTCATGACTACGGAAAGTTTGAGATAAGACGCCGGCGCCGCGGAGAAAGAACCGCGGGCGGACACGCGGCGGGCGTACGAAGTTTTTGCCGAACGGAGATTCACGGCGCGTTTTTGCGCATACAGCGCGCGTTCCGCGCCGTCCGCAAAGAACTTCGCCACCGTGACGTAAATGCCGCATACGCCGAACAAAACGTATTTGCCGAAGATCGCCTGAAGTCTTGCGAACCACTCCTCTTCCGCCACGCTCTGTCCGCACAGCGCGATAGCGTAAACGGAGGACTCCGTCGCTTCACGCAAAGCACGGATCCCCCTGGGAAGATTTTTGATCAGCGTAACGATACATACGATCAGGCTCGCCGCCGCGACTGCAACCGCGAGCGACAGCACCGTGAACGATACGCCGACCAGTGCGGTCATGAAATCAAGCATATCGAACCTCTCGGGTTATATTGATTTTACCATTTTGCAAATACAGGTGTCAATCGTTTTGCAAAATACGTTATGTGTTTCGGAGGCGCACGGCGTTTTTGCAAAACGTCATGTTCACATTAAGTTTTATCATACATAAAATGCCGTTTTGGTTAAATAAAAGTTAAAAACGTTCCTCTTCCGCATCCGCCGGAGCAAGGACGGAAACGCCGCGCGCAAGGTCGGACGGCATATCCGCCGCCGTCAGACAGCGCATTTGCGTACGCGACTTTTTTGCGCGTGCGTCCGCGCATCGCTTGACTTGACGGCAGCCCGATTGTATAACATACGTTGCCGGGTGGCAGCAGCATAAGCCCGGTCAGACACGAAAACACGACGCGCCCGGAGGCGGTACGGAGAGGTTACGCCGCGGCGCAGGGAGATATATCATGAACGTGGACGAACTGCTTCTGCCGCTTGCGCTGATACTCGTCGTCGCAAAGCTCTTTTCCATCCTCGGCAAGAAACTCGGACTGCCGCAAGTCGTCGGCATGATCGTCGCCGGCATTCTGCTCGGCTGCATCCGCTACATTCCCGGACAGAGCGTGTTCACCTCTTCCGCGATGGAAGGGCTGTCCTTCCTCGCCAAGATAGGCGTCATACTCATCATGTTCTCCGCGGGGCTCGACACCGACCTCAAGCAGTTCAAAAAGATAGGCGTCCCCAGCGTGGTCATCACTCTGCTCGGCGTCGCGTTCCCCCTGCTGTTCGGCTTCCTCGCGGCAGGCGGCATGCTGTACGGCGGCTTCTCCTCCCTCTCGCAGTCCGACCTCATCTCCTGCCTGTTCTACGGCACGATACTTGCGGCGACTTCCGTGTCCATCACCGTCGCCGCGCTCAAGGAACTCGGCAAACTCAACACCAAAGTGGGCATGTCCATCATCGCCGCCGCCATCATCGACGACGTCATAGGCATAGTCCTGCTCTCCCTATTCATCAGCATAGACGCCACGGGCGGCGCGGGCGACATCGGACGTTCGGTCGGCATGATGATCGCCTTCTTCGCCGCGGCGGTCGCCGTCGGCTTCGTCATAAGGTTTGCGGTCAAGCGCATTTCCGAACGCTACCCCCACACGCGCCGTATCCCAATACTCAGCTTCGCGGTGTGCTTCTTTTACGCCTATGCCGCGGAGAAATGGTTCGGAGTGGCGGACATCACGGGCGCATACGTTGCGGGACTGATGCTGTCCGGACTGCACGAGACGGAATATGTGGACAGAAAGATCGAGATCAGCAACTACATGATCTTCGCGCCCGTGTTCTTCGCCAACATAGGCATAACGTCCAACTTCGAGTCGATAAGCGCGCAGATGGCGGGCTTCGGCATAGTATTCGTGCTGGCGGGAATGGCAGGCAAGGTGATAGGCTGCGGCGGCGGAGCGCTGATGTGCGGCTACGGTCTGAAAGACAGCATGCGCGTCGGCATAGGAATGATGGTGCGCGCCGAAGTCGTGCTGGTGTGCGCCCAGCGCGGTGTGGACTCAGGACTTGTGGACGCGGCGATAATGCCCTTTGTGCTTATCCTCATCATCGCCACAACGCTGCTCACGCCCCTGCTGCTCAAACTCTCCTACCGCAAGGAGCTTCCCCCTCCGACTCTTCCTCCCGTATATGTCCGTCAGCCCCGCGGCGTGTGAAATTAAACCGAGGTATAGAATTCAATAAACTTTGCGTTCTTGTGGGGAATGTTGAACCCCTCCCAAAGTAAGCGTGGAACTCCGTCTAGACTAGCTTCACGTCCCGCGGGGAATGTTAATCCCCCATCCTTCCCGGGGACCCCACAATTCACCCCGCCGAAAATACTTCCGGTGGGGTTCCCTTGGCTGAGCGGCGCATGAACGGCTTCGCTTTGCTATGCATCGGTATAAAAATATCGCACCTCTTATTCGTCGTAGCCGGAGGTGTTTTCCATGTTGACCTGCGTTTTCACCGCCGCCTCGCCGTCGATGAAGGATACGAAGACGTACCTGTCACCGCGGTTCCACACATAGGTGGCTGCCGATGTCAAAAAATCGTAATCGATCAACTCGCCCTCAAAGTCCAGCACTTCGCACACCTCGCCGTAGGTCATCCCTCTTTCCACCCTCTCGTACAGTTCCCAAGTGAACACGTCGATGCGTCCGAAGTGGATCACCAGCCCGATGACGAGCGCGGCGATGAGAATGACCGCGATCACGGTGCAGGTCGCGGCTATCCTCTTTCTCTTCCCGCCGCCGGGTGCGCTATCCTCTTCCGCCGCGCACCTGTCCGCGGTCAAATCCTTATCCTCTGCTCCCGAAACGTTTTCCGCCATTACCGCACCTGTAAAACGTATTTTTGTTTGATAGCTATACGCTATCGTTTTATTTAATTTTATAGCAAACGGCTATACTTGTCAATACAATGAAAGTATTCGCCGAGCGGCTGACGGAACTGCGGAAGCAGTACAAATACACTCAACGGCAGATGGCTGACATTCTCGGTATCAGCCAGCCTTCCTACATACGCTACGAAAGCGATACCTCCGAACCCACGCAGGAAAACCTGGTCAAACTCGCGGACGCATTCGACGTGAGCGTGGACTATCTCCTCGGACGCTCCGACGTCTGAACGCGCGTCCGGACGACGCAATCACCCCCCCCGCGGCATTATTGTGCCTTGTTTTTTCATAATAATGCAAATCCCCGCTTCCTGACGAAAGCGGGGATTTATATAGCGTTTTTATCGATTTAACTGCGGTTCTATGACAAATCCGTTCTGACGTCGGTCACTTGATTATGGGTGCGTTCCAATGCTCGTCCGGCTCGAAGCCCATGAGTTTCGCCACGGTAGCCGCCACGTTGCTCAGCCCGAATTC
>DVJC01000059.1 GCA_018710835.1 Candidatus Limadaptatus stercoravium
CGGCGCGTCTTACTCGCCGAACGAGTCGTAGTCGTCTTTCTTCCTGCGCACGTTGGAGGAGGAAACGCTGTCCGTGGGTTCGTCGGGAGTCTTCTTGGTGAACTTCTTCTTGTACTTCCTGACGAAGAACACTATGACCACCGCGATGATGGCGAGCCCGATGACTATGGTCGGGATCATCCACCACAGGCTGTCGAGGTTGAAGGTGGCGGAAGGCACTTCGGTGTCGCCGCCGTCGTCGTCGCCCGTGGAGCCCTGTTCCGCCTCTTCGGGGATGCGGTAGGTCGCGTAGAGATCCGCGTCCGCTTCGGGGATGGAGTCCACCGCGGAGGAGTATTCGATCTCGCCGCCTATCTCCTCGATGGTCACGGCGTCGAAGAACGCGAAGCCGCTGACAAGCTGCGTGTCGTCGTCCGCGTCATAGCGTCCGAGTCCGAGGCGCAGGGAAACGTTGGTCACGTCGTCTGCGGGAGCGAGCAGGTAGAGCGTGTATGTCGTCCAGCCGTCCGCGGTGTTGACGTTGTCGAAGTGCAGGGGATTCTCGTCGCTGTCCGCCGAGCCGAGGTACAGCTCGATGTATGCGCCGCGGTCGTCCGCCGCAGTCCATACGTTGTTGTCGTCCACGTGTCCGATGCCGTAGGTGAACACACGGACGGTGATCTTGTACGCCGTTTCCGCGCTCAGGGTGTAAGAGGTCGAGCCGTAACGGTACGCGCTGTCGAGGGTGTTGTTGATGACGAGCACGTTGTTGCCGTCCGCGCCGGCGTGCACCGCGTCGGAGACGCTTTCGGGCAGCATCCTCGCCGCGATCGCCGCGTAGTATTTGCTCTCCACGATAGCCGTGCGCGCGCGCTCGACGTCCGCGTCGTTGTCAACGCTGCCGCCGCCGTTTGCGGGATCTTGCAGCCATGCACGGATCTCTTCGTCGGAGGCGGTGAAGTCGTCGAGCGAGAGGTCGGGACCGAGCCCCGTCACATAGGACACGCGCGTGTCCTCTTCACCGTTGCCGGGCACGGGGCCCATGACGGTGGAGGTGGGGTTGGAGGTGTCGAACACGCCGGAAGTGGTGTTCTCGCGCTCCTGATCGGTGCCCACCGCACCCGTCCAGCCGTTGGGGGTGCTGAGGATGTTGTTGCCTTCCTCGTCCACGGTCTCGGTGCTGCCCTCAAGGGTGTCGAAGGAGTCGGTGTAGAAGGTGATCCTCTTGACGCTCTCGTAGGAAGCCGCGGTGTAGTCGTCGAGCTCTTCCCCGGTGAGTCCGTCGTGCAGAGTCACGGAGTCGTAGAGAACGATACCGGACGACTTCGCGGATTCTTCGTCGCCGCCGGTGACGTCGGTGTTCTCACCCAGCCACAGACCGAGCTGCAGGGACACGTCGGTGAGTCCGACTTCGATGTTGAAGGTGTATTTGTGCCAGAGTCCGTCGGCTTCCACTTCGAAGTAGAGCGTTTCTTCCGCGCTGCCGTTCACGAGGGAGCCGGACGCTTCGCCCTGCAGGAAGATCATGCCTCTAGTGCCCTCTTTCGCTTTCGCCCACACGCTTATCGAATAGTTGGTGGAGGCGTCGAGCTTGAAGCTGTCGGAGAGATAGCCCGCCGAATAGCTTGCGCCGTTAAGCCCCGCGAGCGCGAGCATGTAAGGCGCGCCCTTCGCCTCGTAAGGATCGTTTGCGCCGTAGACGGAGTCGAAGAAGGACGCTTCGCTGCCGAACAGATTCTTGATCTGGGTGCTTGCCGTCCATGTGCCGGGGTTGCTTTCGCTTTCCGCCGCCTTGATGACGCCGCCCACGAAGTTCGCGTTGCGGCTGCCGTCCTCGTTCGTGGTGATGGTCTGGTCGCTCAAGGTCCAGTCCTCGGGCACGCCCGTGACGTCGCTCTCCTGCAGAGTGCCGTCCGTGCTGTCGGAAGCGGTGATCGCGTCCATGAACTCGTCATAGTCGATGTTGCCGAACGAGCCGTTGGCGAACGAGCCGGACACCGAGCCGCTGGAGAGGTCCGCCTTCTGCGCATATGTGCCGGAAGTCGCGCCGGTGTAGTCGGAGTAGGTGATGTCGAGCATGCTCATGTTGGAGAAGTACACCGCTCCGTCCGCAAGCGTGGACGCGCTCCATCTCGTGCCGGAGCCGAGCGCGAACTCGAGCCACACGGTTTCTTTGCCTTCGTCGGAGCCCTTGATGTAGAAGGTGTATTCCGACCAGCCGTTGTAGGTCTCCACCTCGGAGGTGTTGACCGCGGAGAAGGAGGCGAGAGTGGTTTCCTCGTCCTTCTCGTCCAGTCCCTTGAGGTAGAGGTACGCGCCCTTGCCGTCCCCGACGCCGTCGGTCTTTACCCACACGGAAACCGTGTAAGTGCTGTTGGCGCGAAGTTCTATCCCGCCGGATTTAAGCGTGAATGCGGTAGGCTCGGTCGCGCGGATCATCATGCCCTTGGAGGGCACGCCGTCGTAGGGGAGTCCGGGCACGGAGAGTCCGAGGTCGGTGTAGAAGGACTCGGAAGTGAGATCCACCGTGCCTGCGGTCACCATGTCGGAGTCGTAGACCGCGCCGTCGGATTCGGGCGTCTTGACCGTCCAGCCGGCGGACGCGCCGAGAGTGCCGTCGGAGTAGTCGTTCGTGCCGCTCGCGGCGAAGTCGCCGCTGATGCCGCCGTACTGTCCGGAAGCGTTCTCGAAGTAACTCTCGGAAGAGAGGTCGGTGTAGAGCGCGGTCGCGTCGCCGCCTTCCACATCCAGGGTGTAGCCCGCGGCTTTGCCGTCGACCGCGGCATCAAAGTCGCCTTCCTCGTCCGCGGAGTATTGTCTGAGCGTGACGTCGTCGAAGAAAGCCCAGCCGGACGCGAACGTGCCGTTGGCAAGGTAAGTCGTGCGCTGAGTGCCCGTCGCGGAGGAAGAAGAGTAGTAGTCGTACGTTGCTTCGGTGTTTTCCTCTACCGAGCCGGTGCCCAGCCACAGCGTCAGATTGTAGGACATGTCCTTGTACTGATTGCCGCGGATATAGAATGTGTAGGTGCGCCAGCCGGGGCTGGATTGCTCCGTTTCGCCCGCGCCGAAGAGCACGGTGCCGTCCACGGGATTCTCCGCAATGCCCTCTATGACGATGTCCTCGCCGTCGCCGGAAAGGATGAGGGACACGCCGCCGCCGTACACGTTGTAGGTGAGCACGCTGACCTGCAGCGCGTAGAGCCCGTTCTTCTCTATGACGATCTGGCGGGAGGAGCGGATGCCCTGCGCCGTCATCATCTGCTGGGAGAGCATATAGAGGCTGTCGCCGACGCTGCTGTTCATGTGCGCGGTCATGTCGTCGTAGATCTCGTTGAGCAGAGAGGCGGGAGTCCATGTTATGCGGTTGCCGTCGCCGTCGTTGATGTAATAGGTGCCGGCGTAGGACGAAACGTTGTCGGTGAAGAGCGAGGAGCTGATCACGCCGTTGAAGCGGTAGGAGGTGGGGGCGTCGTCGCCCGTCACGAGCGACCAGCCGGAAGGCGCGGACGTGCCGATCGTGGTGGAACCGAAGTCGAACCTGCCGTTGGAGGTGCGCAGCGTCATGGTGCGCGTGGTCATCGCGGAGTAGCGCGCGGCAAGAGGAGTGACGTCGGTTTCGTCATCGGCGGTCGCGGTTTCGTCGAGGTACGCGGTGCGGATCTCGTCGTATGCGGTGAGTTCCTCCGCGACGGCGGTGTCGTACTCTTCCTTAGCCTGCGCGGCGGTGACGTCGCCGTCGTTGATCTTTTCGAGCGCCACGTTGTCGAAGAACGCGTAGCCCGTGGTCAGACCGTCGCGGTAGTAGGAGCTGTATTTGCCGAGCCCCAGGTTGAGGGTGAGAGAGGTGGAGGAAGTCGCCGCGCTCTCGATGTAGACGGTGTAGGTCTTCCATTCGCCCTGCGTGTCTATGCCGGAGATCTCGGCGTAGCCCGCGGAGGAAAGATATATCCTCGCGCCGGGGACGTTGTCCTCGTCGTCCGTGCCCGCGATGTCGTAGGTGAGGACGTCGACGGTGAGCTTGTAGTAGGAGCCCGCGTCGAGGGAGAAGGACTTCGAAGTATAGCCGTATGCGGTGGGACCGTAATCGTCGTTGTCGCTCTCCGCCATATCCGAAGTGGGCATGTGGATCATCAGCACGTTGTTCACCGCGTCTTCGTCGGCGGAATAGTGCGACTTCAGCCTGTCGTACAGCGTCAAGCCGTCTTCGGCGGAGCCGTCGTCGTTCCACAGTTCGCGGTTGGCGGCGTAGAGCGCCTCTTCGAGGCTGACGGCGCCGGCGATAACGTCGCCCGGAACGGTGGAAGAGGAGTATATCTTCGCGCCCGACCAATTGGTTATCGTGCGGGGATAGTCGCCGCTTGTGCCGATGACTTTGAAGTCGGAGTTGGAGATGAGCAGCCCTTCGGTGGCTTCGATCGTACTCCCTTCGTCAGTCGACTGACTGTCGTTGCACGCCGAGAAAGCCGCGGCGGTGAACGCGATCACGAGGATCATGAACAAAATAAGGATCGAAAGTTTTTTTCTTCTCATAGTTTCCTTTATAAAACCGTTTGTTTGCCTGCATATGCGCGCGTTTCGCGCGCCCACGCCCAAAATTATAGGCTTTTGTATTCTAAAACATATCGCACCATTTTGCAAACGTTTTGGGAGTGCAATTCATATTTTCACCCAAAATATAAAGACTACGTTAAAAAGGAGGGAAAAATGGGTACGGCAAGCGTTGTTACCAAGTGCGGCACGTCCAAATTCGCCGCGTCCTCGCCCCGCGACAGGAAAAGGCGCGCGGTACTGCTCGCCGTCTGCGGGGCGGCGATAGGAGCGGTCAACGGGCTTTTCGGCGCGGGGGGAGGCATGCTCGCCGTGCCAGTGCTCACCTATGCCGCCGCCCTGGGAGAGAAAAAGGCGCACGCCACGGCGATAGCGGTCATTCTGCCGCTGTGTCTGGTGAGCGCGGCGGTATATGCCGCGGGAGGGAACTTCGATTACGAAGTGCTTGCGCCCACCGTGCTCGGCGTGCTCGCCGGCGGCGTCGCGGGCGCCGCCGCTCTTAAGAAACTTGCCGTGCCGGTGCTCAACTTCCTCTTCTACGGGCTGATGCTGTTCGCCGGCATCAGGATGATGATGTGACCGTCTGCAAAAACAAATCGCATAAATCGCGTGTTTATTATGCAGAAACGCAGAGATGAACATCTGTTTTGCGCAATTGCCGTTCCGCGCACGCTGTGCGCCGGATAATGAGGAGGGGATATGAAACTGTTGTTGTACGCGCTCGCCGGAGTGTGCGGCGGAGTGCTCGCCGGCATGGGGATGGGAGGAGGCACTCTCACCATCCCCATACTCGTACTGCTGCTTTCCGTCGATCAGCTGACGGCGCAGTTCGTCAATCTCATCGCCTTTCTGCCCACGGGTGCGGCGGCGCTCGGCATGCACCTGAAGAACAAGCTCGTCGAGCCTGCCGCGCTGCCTTACATCCTCATTCCCGCGCTCGCCGCGACGGCGGCGACGTCCTTTTTCGCGCAGAGCGCGGCGGAGTGGCTGGGGAAGCTGTACGGCGGATTTCTGGTGCTCATCGCGCTTTTCGGGCTTGCGGGCGGAGTGGTGCGCGGCGCGCGCGGGGAGGGGTGACCGCGCCCGTCCGCGGCGGCGTGCGCGTTCTCCGGCGCGCATATATGACGTTTACGCTGATTTTCGGTATTTACATCGGCTCGATTTTGCTTTATAATTAACGTGAGTGTAAGCGATTGCGCTCGGTTTGGGGGTCATAACACTAGGAGAATCAGACTTGCAGTTTGCGTTCAGGACGTTCGGCAGGGGGACTCATCCTCCCGCCCGTAAGATCACAGCAGGTGTTCCGCTCGCCGATTTCGACGTGCCGGAACGTCTTTTCGTTCCGCTGTCGCAGCATGTCGGCGCGCCTGCGTCGGCGGCGGTTAAACCGGGCGATCCCGTCGCGGTCGGACAGTGTATAGGCGAGAGCGGCGGTTTTATTTCCGCGCGCGTGCACTCGCCCGTATCGGGAACGGTGGAGTCGATGGCGGAGCTGCCCGTGCCTTCGGGCGGCAAATGTCTGCATGCGGTCATAGTCAACGATTTCGAATACAGGACGGCTTATCTTCCTCCGCTGGAGGATCCCGCCCCCGAAAGCATAAGGGAGCGCGTCCGCGAATGCGGCATAGTCGGCATGGGCGGCGCGGGGTTTCCGACGCACGTCAAACTTGCGCCGAAGAACAAAATCGATTATTTCCTCGTCAACGGGGCGGAATGCGAGCCGTACATCACATGCGACTGCCGTCTTATGGCGGAAAGAGCGGACGAAGTCGTACGGGGCGCGGAGCTGCTCGCCGCCGCCACAGGTGCGGAATGCGCGCTCATAGGCGTGGAGTCCAACAAGAAGGAAGCCTTCGCCGCTCTCGAAACCGCTTGCGCGCGGCTCGGCGGCGCGAATGTGAAGCCCGTCCTGCTCCGCACCAAATATCCGCAGGGCGCTGAGAAACAGCTGGTATACGCGCTTACGGGGCGGAAAGTGCCGCCGGGCGGACTGCCTGCGGACGTCGGATGCGTGGTGGACAACGTTCACACCGCATACGCCGTTGCCAGGGCCGTGGACTGCGGCGAGCCTCTTGTCGCGCGCGCCGTGACGGTGGGCGGAGGCGAAGCCGGAGTGCAGGGGAATTTCTTCGTCCGCGTCGGGACTCCGTTCTCTTTCATCCGCGAAAAGACGAGAGGGGACAAGGACGACGCGGATCTGGTCAAGGTGATAAGCGGCGGACCCATGATGGGCATCGCGCAGTCCGACCTTTCCGCGTGCGTGGGCAAGACGACGTCGTCGCTGCTCTTTTTCGGGGAGAAAGAGGCAGGGGCGCAGGAGCCTACCCAGTGCATCAACTGCGGCAGGTGCATAAGACAGTGCCCCATGAAACTTTCTCCGCGCGACATCGAGCGCGCGGTGCTCGCCGGCGATTTCGGCAGGACGGAGGACCTTTACGTCACGAGCTGCATGGAGTGCGGCGTGTGTTCCTACGTATGCCCGGCAAGGCGTCCCCTCGTGCAGGCGATCCGCCTTGCGAAAAAGACGCTGAGAGAGAGGAGGAAGTGATATGAAGAACCTGCGCGTTTCCTCTTCTCCGCACATAGTTTCTTCCGCGAATACGCAGCGCATCATGCTCGACGTCATCATTGCGCTGTGTCCCGCGGTCATCGCTATGGTGCTGCTTTACGGGTTCTATCCGCTCTTTCTGACCGTGCTGAGCGTTGCGACGGCGGTGTTCTGCGAATGGGCGTTCAACCTCGTCACCAGGCGGACACAGTCGGTGCGCGATCTTTCCGCGGTGGTCACGGGCATTATCCTCGCGCTCAATCTGCCGCCCGTCGTGCCGTTCTATGTGCCCATAGTCGGCGCGGCGTTTGCGATCGTCATCGTCAAGATGCTCTTCGGCGGCATAGGCAGGAATTTCGCCAATCCCGCCATCACCGCGCGCATATTCCTCATGCTGGCGTGGACGGGCGTCATGACGCAGTTCGTCAGCCCGATAGACCTGTCGGACGGAGCGAATCTGTTCGCGTATTTCAATCAGGGCGTGAGCATCAGCCTTCCCGACGCGATCACCACCGCGACGCCTTTGCAGAACGTCAAGGACGCGATAAGTTCGGGCGCGAATCCCGCGGAGGGACTGAGCGCGCTGGATATGTTCCTGGGCAGGATAGGAGGCAGCGCGGGTGAAGTGAGCGCGCTAGCGGTGCTTATCGGCGGCGTGTATCTCGCCGTGCGCCGCGTGATAGACGTGAAGATACCCGTGCTCTACATCGGTTCCACCGCGCTGTTCACGGCGATATTCTTCGCGGACAGCGGTTATGCAGGGGAGTATGTGTGGACATATCTGTTGGGCGGCGGTCTGATGTTCGGCGCGTTCTTCATGGCGACGGACTACGCCACTTCGCCCAAGACGCCGGTCGCGGTCGTCATATACGGAGTGGGACTGGGGCTGCTTACTGTCATAATCAGGAAATTCGGCACGATGAACGAGGGGGTGTCCTTCGCGATACTCCTCATGAACATAGTCACGCCGTTGCTCGAAAAGATAAAGCGCAAGCCTTTCGGTACTCCCGTGAAGAGCCTGCGGGATATCGCGGTCGGCGTGAAGGCGAAATTCTCCCGCAAAAATACCGCGGACGCCGCGGAAGGAGGTGAGAGCATTGGCTGATATGCACAGCGACGATATGACCGTCAAAAACGCTCTCACGGAAAGCGGCGCGCAGGGCGGAGGGAAAAAAGAGCGTTTCGTGACCAAGGACGTCGTGATGTGCGTGGCGGTGCTTGCCGTCATCGCGCTCGTTGCGGGCGTGCTGCTGGGGCTTGTGAACTGGCTGACGTACGTCGATCCCGACGCTGCGGTCATGGAAAGAGTGGCGGAAAAGTACGGTATCGCCGCGGAGCAGGTGACGGCGGAGGATGGCAGAGTGCTCAACAACCCCGGCTCCAACAGCTCGGTTTCGTCCGTATTCGCCGCGACGGACGCGGACGGCGAACCTGTCGCGTACGCCTATTTCGTTTCCGGCGGCGGAGCGTACAAGGGGACGGTGGATTTCATCGTATACGTCACCCCTGACGGCAGGATAGACGGCATAGAAGTCTATTCTTCCTCCGAAACGGTGTCCATCGGCGGCAAAGTGCTTGACGACGACAATCTGGCGAAGCTCGAAGGATACGACCTCACTTCCGTCACGGATTACGGCACTATAGGCTCTTCGGCGATCAAGGACGAGGACGTGTACATCACGGGCGCGACGTTCACGTCGAAGGCGCTCATGAACGCGGTGCGCGCGACCGCGTACGCGTTCAACAATTACACTGCGGAGGCGGAGATATGAGAAAGACCGTTATGCCGCAGGAACTGAGGGTAAGCCTCAGAGGAAAAAGCAAGATAGTAGCCAACGGCATCCTCGCCTCCAACCCCGTGTTCAGGCTGGTGCTCGGCATGTGCCCGACGCTCGCAATATCGACGAGCGCGTTCAACGGGCTGGGCATGGGGCTTGCCGCGACGGTGGTGCTGGTGTGCTCCAACGCGCTGGTGTCGCTGCTGCGCAAGGTCATTCCGGACAAAGTGCGCATACCGGCGTACGTGCTCATCATAGCGACTTTCGTGACGCTGGTGGAGATGCTGCTGAGAAAGTTCGTCCCCGCGCTGTACGACGCGCTGGGCATCTATCTGCCGCTCATCGTCGTCAACTGCATCATCCTCGCGCGCGCCGAAGCGTTCGCCAGCACCAACAAGGTGGGCGACTCCGTGCTGGACGGACTCGGCATGGGACTGGGTTTCACCCTCGCGCTCGTGCTTCTCGGCGTGATAAGGGAATTTCTGGGTTCCGGCACATTCTTCACGGGGACGTTCGGCGACGCGGAGTTCGGCGTGGTGATAGGCAGCATGCCCGACTACGCGATGTCCGTGTTCGTGCTGCCCGCGGGCGGATTTTTGACTCTCGGACTCGTCATGGCGGCTATCAACGCCATATCCGACAAGGCGGCTAAGAAGAGGGACGAACGCCACGAAGAGGAAGGAAAGATCATTGACGAGCGCGTGCGCGAGCATGTGGAAAACGAACTTGCAAATGCAGCCGAATACGCAGAACAGGCGGTTGAACATGCCGGAACGGCGCATTCAAGTGCGGCTGCCGGCGTAAACGGGGCTGAAAAGGAGGAAGACAAATGACCTATTTTCTCCTGATCGTAGGCGCAATGTTCGTCAACAACTTCGTGCTGTGCCAGTTCCTCGGCTGCTGTCCCTTCCTCGGCGTGTCCAAAAAGACGGACACCGCGCTCGGAATGGGGCTTGCCGTCATCTTCGTCATGGGGATAGCGTCCGTGTTCACGTGGCTGGTGCAGAAACTGCTCGTGGCGGCGGGGATAGAATATCTGCAGACGATAGCGTTCATCCTCGTCATCGCCGCGCTGGTGCAGCTGGTGGAGCTTGTGCTCAAGAAGTTCATGCCCTCGCTGTACAGCGCGCTGGGAGTTTATCTCCCCCTCATCACCACCAACTGCGCCGTGCTCGGCGTGGCGATACTCAACATCCAGTCCTACGGCATAGCATCGGCGGAGAGCCTGCTCATGTCCTTCCTCAACGGCGTGTTCAGCGGAGCCGGATTCACCATCGCGATCCTGCTGCTTGCGGGCATACGCGAGCGTATGGAGATCAACTCCGTGCCGAAGCCGTTCAGAGGATTCCCCATCACGCTCATCGCGGCCTCCATCATGAGCCTCGCGTTCACGGCGTTTTCGGGCATGATCTCGTGAGGAGGGCGGAAAGATGAGTCGGTTTATCCTTTCGGCGGTGGATCCCATGACCGTGCTGTGGTCGGCGCTGGTGCTGCTTGCGCTCGCCGCAGTGTTCGGGGTGCTGCTCGCGGTCATGGGCAAGAAGTTCGCCGTCAAGAAGGACGAGAAGGAAGAGGAGATACGCCGTCATCTTTCGGGGGCGAACTGCGGCGCGTGCGGATATGCCGGCTGCGACGCTTTCGCAAAGGCGCTCGCGGAGGGCAAGGCGGACGTCAACGCCTGTTCCGCTACGGCGGCGTCGGAGAAGAAGATCATCGGCGGCATTCTGGGCGTGTCCGTGGATGCGCAGGAGACAAAGATCGTCGTCGCCTGCAACGGCGGGAGTGCCGCGAGGGACAAGTACGAGTACATGGGCTACGGCGACTGCCGCAGCATGGAGCTGCTCGGCGGCGGACGTAAGGTGTGCCCGTGGGGGTGCCTGGGCATGGGGTCCTGCACCGACGCGTGCCCGGTGCACGCGATACAGGTGGGCGAAGGCGGATATGCCGAAGTCGACCGCGCGAAGTGCATCACGTGCGGCAAGTGCGTCGCCGCGTGTCCCAAGAAGCTGATAAAGCGCGTGCCCGCGGACGCCAAGGTGTATATCGCGTGCTCCAACTGCCTGAGAGGCGGCAAGGAAGTGAGGGCGATGTGCGCTCACGGCTGCGTGGGGTGCGGGCTTTGCGCCAAGGTGTGTCCGTCGCACGCGATAGAGCTCAGCGACAACCTGCCCGTGATAGATTACGACAAGTGTACGGGGTGCGGACTTTGCGCGTCCAAGTGCCCTGCGAAATGTATAAAACAATGTGATTAGTCCGTTGTCCGCGTTGTGCGGAAACGTGCGGCGGCGCTCAGCGCCGGAAGGAGTAGATATGGAAAAAATCGCTGTCATCGACCTCGGATCAAACTCTGCAAGACTCGTGCTCGTCAACATTCTGGAAGGCGGCTATTTCGTGGTGTTCGACGAGCTGAAGGAAACGGTCAGGCTCGGACAGGATATGGACTGGGACGGCATCATCAAGCCCCAGCGCGTGGCACAGACCATCAAGACGCTGAGTATGTTCAGACGTCTTTGCGACGCCAACCACGTGGATAAGATATTCGCCTATGCGACTGCGGCGGTGCGCAGGGCAAAGAACCAGAAGAGCTTCCTCGACGAGGTGGCAATGACCTGCGGCATCAAGATAAAGGTGCTCACCGTGGAGGAGCAGGCGCTGCTCATCTATCAGGGCGTCATCAACTCCATGGACATTCCCAAGGGGCTCATCATGGAGATGGGCGGAGGCTCGACCAACCTCATCTACTACAACCGCCGCAACCTCATCCACTACGAAACGCTTCCTTTCGGCACGGTGACGCTCACCGATCTGTTCAAGAGTTACAGCTCGGAGCCTGAGACCAGGGCGGACAAGATAGAAGCCTTCATCGGCGAACAGCTCGACAAGATAAGCTGGCTGGACAGCATAGAGCCCGACACCGCTTTCGTGGGCGTTGGCGGAGCCTTCCGCAACCTCGGCAGGATAAGCCGCATGGTGCGCAAATATCCTTTCAACATGACGCACGGGTATGAGATCCCCATGGCGGAATTCGACGGACTGTATGCCACGATACGCAAGCTCGACCTCGACTCCACGATGAAGATCAAAGGTCTCTCCAGCGGCAGGGCGGACATCTTCCCCAGCTCGCTCGCGGTCATCAAGGCGGTGCTTTCGCGCTTCGATTTTCCGAAGATCACCATCAGCGGCTGCGGACTGAGAGAAGGCGCGATGTTCCGCTACGCGGTGCCCGGCGTCGGCGAGCGTCCCCTCACGGACGTGCTCGGACACTCCCTGCATACGCAGATGAAGTATTACGACGTCAACGTCAACCACGCAGAACACGTCTACAACCTGTGCATACAGCTCTTCAAGCAGCTCAAAGTCCTGCACAAGATGCCCAGGATGTACGTGCGCGTGCTCAAGATCGCCGCGCTCATGCACGATACGGGCATGCGGATAAAGTACTACCACCACGAGCAGCACTCCTGCTACATCATCCTCAACAGCAACCTCTACGGCGTGCCGCACAAGGACCTCGTGCTTGCGGCGTTCGTGGCGGCGGGACACCGCAAGAACGAGATCGTCAAAGAGGATCTCATGCGGTATAAGGATATGCTCACCGTCGAGGACGTGGACGCCATGCGCAAGCTCAGCGTCATCCTCCGCATTGCGGAGAGCTTCGACCGCAGTCAGAGCGGCGTGATCACGGGCATCACCTGCGACGTGCTCGGCGACAGCGTCATCATCAAGACGGAGACGGAAGGGGACTGCTCGCTGGAAGTCAAGGACGCGCTGTCCGCGGCGCAGGAGTTCAAAGCCGCATATGGCAAGAACCTGGAAATTCTGTGAGGAGATAGTCCTCGCCTCCGCCTCTCCGCGCAGGCTGGAGCTGCTCTCCGCCGTTGCGGACCGCGTCACCGTAGAGCCGTCGGACGTGGACGAAAGCGCGGTAAGAGCGCGCTCGCCGCGCGCCCTGGTGAGGGAGCTCTCCCGGCTTAAAGCGCTTTCCGTCGCGGCGCGCGCGGAGAACAGAGGAAAAGTGGTGATTGGCGCGGATACGGTGGTTTATCTCGACAAATTGTACGGTAAACCCCGCGACCGTGCGGACGCGATAAGGATGCTCACGGAGCTGAACGGCAGGGAACACAGCGTTTTTACCGGTGTTACGGTCGTCAGGGACGGGTGGACGCGCACGTTTTCGGTGCGCTCCGCGGTGAAGTTCCGCAACATGACGGCGCATGAGATAGAAGAGTATGTGGACGGACACCGTCCCTATGACAAAGCCGGCGCGTACGCCGTTCAGGAAGGCGTGGTCGTCGAGAGTTACAAGGGCAGCCTCACCAACATCATAGGACTGCCGATGGAGAAACTCGTAAAGGTACTCAAAGAGGTGCAGCATGGCACAGATAGAACTGTCCGTTGATCTCGGCAGTAAGTTCATCACCGTTTACCAGAAGGGCATCGGACTCGTGCTCCGCGAGCCCGCCATCGCCCTTGCGGAAAAGAACGGCGACAAGTACGTCATCCGCGAAGCCGGCTACCGTGCCGAAAGCATCATGTCCTCCTCCCTCGGCGGAGCGAAGGTCATCGCCCCGATAAGAGAGGGGCTCATTGCGGACGACGAAATGTGCGTCATGCTCCTCAGGCATTTTCTGAGGAAGATACTCCCGTCCGGGGCGATACGTCCGCGCGTCAACGCCATCGTCAGCGTCACTTGTTCCATGACCGGCGGCGACCGCAGGGCGGTGGAGAAAGCGTTCATCAAAGCCGGCGTAAAGGAAGTAACGCTCGTCGAATCGCCGCTTTCCCTGCTCGCGTATACGGGCAGTATAGGCGGTCTTTTCCTTGACATCGGCGGCGGCAAGACGGAAGTGGCGGCGGTCACCAACCGGGGCATTGCGTGCGGAGTCACCGTCAACATCGCCGGTGACGCGTTCAACGCGGCGATAATCGACGCAATGTACACAAATTACGGGGTAAAACTCGGCGACTATACGGTGGAGAAGATCAAGACCTCCGCGCTCTCGTTCTATCTCAACGACGAGGGCAGCTACGCGGTGTCCGGCGGAGGCAAGGACGGCGCGCCCAGGAGTGTGGCGATCACCGCTGCCGACATGCGCGACGCGGTGCTTCCCCTTGTGGACAACATCATTGAAGTGGTGATGAACGTGCTCGATCAGACTCCTCCCGAACTTGCGGCGGAGATCCTCCGCAAAGGAATTTTCCTCACGGGCGGTTCCAGCCGCATACCGGGGCTGCAGGAATATCTCGAACAGGCTTTCGAGCTTCCTCTCACTCCGCTTTACGACGGTCCGTCCAGTGTGGCGATCGGCGGCGCGAAATTCCTCGACGACAAGCGTTTCCTCAGCGACCTCCTCGGCGTCAAACTGGACTGAGACGCGGCGGACGCGGCGTTTTCGCCGTTCAGCGTGCGGCAAAACTTAACAGAGTTCAAGTGCGGCAGAATAAAGTAAAACGCAAAACGTCCCTTGAAAAGGGGCGTTTTTGATAGCGGTGAAATAACAGGGGTGCTAGCGCACGGCTGCTGGCGCAGGGCTGGCTTGAAGATGACGCGTCATGCAAAGCCGTTGCTTGCGACAAACGCCGTGCGTGACGTCAGGCAAACAGTATGGGAGAGGGGGGGTGCTTGCGCACGGCTGCTGGCGCACGGCTGACTTGAAGATGACGCGTCATGCAAAAGCCGTTGCATGCGACAAACGCCGGGCGTGACGTCAGGCAAACAGTATGGGAGCGCGAGGGGTGCTAGCGCACGGCTGCTGGCGCATGGCTGACTTGAAGATGACGCGTCATGCGAAAGCTGTAGCTTACGACAAACGCCGTGCGTGACGTCAAGCAAATAGCATGGGAGCGCGAGGGGTGCTAGCGCACGGCTGCCGGCG
>DVJC01000060.1 GCA_018710835.1 Candidatus Limadaptatus stercoravium
CGTTCCGGCGACCGCTCCGACGGCAAATCCTCTCGTTTGCATAATGTCGAACGCTTCCTGCTGCCTGGCAAGTTCAATCACGACGGACATTCCTTCCGGCATCGTTTCGCGGGCTGAGTATTGTGAAAGAAAGAAGTTTTTCATGTTCGCCGCCACTTCGTCCGGCACGGTGTCGACGGCAGGTTCGGGCTCCGGATCGGGGTCTGCCGGGACATAGTTCTTGTAACCGACGAGGATGCCGTCGATGTAGAGGGGGCCGTCGGGCTGCGCTTCGTACCACGCGGAACCGACAAACGCACTTACATTTATGTCATCGACAGTCAGCGGACTTCCCTCCTCAATGTGTATCTCCGCAAGATTCGGTGCGGCAAGGGCGAACATATCTATTGACGTGACGCTTGCAGGGATGGTAATGCGTTCTATTCCCGACCGATTGAAAGCGTCGTAACCGATGTATGTAATCGTATCGGGCAGGATCACTTCTTTCACGGCGGCATCGGTGAATGCGGTATATATCTTCGTCACCGGCACGCCGTTCCACTCGGACGGGATCTCGACAGTATCGGCGGGACTTTCGTAAAAATAGCTTATGACGCCCGCATAAGTCCCGTCCTCCGAAAGGTCGTAGTGCAAGCCGGGCGCCGGCGATTTCACGTGCTGCACCAGCCACTTCCCGTAAGCCGCGGCATAACTATCCTCTCCGTAGCTCTCCGTGTCGGAAAGCCCTTCGTCTGCAATCGCCGCCGTTTCCGCCGCCGTCACTTCGTCGGGGAAATATACAAATTCGTACCCTTCGAACGCGTTTGCATAGTTCGAATCGCTTTCAGTATATGCTTCAAATCCGGGCGTCACCTCGTTGAGGCTTTTGTCCATCGCACAATCTCCGTCGACAAACACGATCATATTGTTGTCTTCGGCTGACTGCAACAAAGAAACGGCGTCGGAAAGTTCATCGGCGAAAGGTTCTGTCGTGTCGTTCAGAAAATCCGTAACGACGTCCTGCGTGCGCGCCGCGACAACGCAGTTGCCGACGACGGTGAATGCGAATCCTTCGAAATATGCGGCGGAGGGGAACATCGTCGCGTTGGTCGCACCGATCCCGAAACCGTCCAGACCTCTCTCCTCCGCCATATCCGCGCTCTCGTATGCCACCCAGAAAACCGTGTCGTCCGACCACGCATATTCCGCATGACCGCCCGTACCGGTATCCTCGCCGCTCTTTTCGCCCACAGCGCCCCAGGCAACTATGCCCTCGGACTCCGTACCGTACCCCACATTTTCAAGGAATTCGGGAGCCGCGGCGATATCGACCGAATAAGCATACGCGCGCCACTGCTCGGAGCGTTCCGACGCCTCGGACGTGAGAGTTTCATTTATCCTTGCCGTAAAAGCGTCCAGGACGGTGCGGTCTATGTACGCGTCTTCCTCGCCGGGAACATAGTTTTTGTAACCGACAAGAATACCATCGATGTAGAGCGGCCCGTCGGGCTGTGCCTCATACCAAGCCGTTTCTGAGAAAACATTGCCGAACGAAGCGTGATTGAAATCATCTATGTCAAGTCCGCTTCCCTCTTCGATGTGGATCTCGGCAAGAGCATCGCACCCCATAAACGCGCTGTACATGATCTCGGTGACGCTTGCGGGGATGGTGATCGACTTCACTCCGGAGGCATAGAAAGCGTCACCGCCGATCCGTGTGAGAGTGTCCGGAAGAATGACGTGTTGGACTCCCTTGGCATTCATGAACGTCATATCGAGATTGGTCACAGGGACGCCGTTCCACTCTGCGGGGACTTCGACTTCGGGCGTCGGGGAGTTGTAGTAGTACGTTTTAGCGGTTGCATACAATCCGTCCTCAGACAATTCAAACACAAATCCTGGCTCAGGCGGCGCAAGATAAGTGACAAGCAAATCGTCGATTGCATACGCATAGCTGCCCTTGCCGTATTCTGTGCTGCTTGCGAAAACTTCCTCGTACATGGCGGCATACTCCTCCGCTTCCTGCGACGACGAAACCTTCTGAATGACAAGATTTGTCAGCACATTGGAGTAATTATCATCTCTTTCTATGAGTATGCTGCAGTATGGCACCGGATTGTCATACATGTCATATCCGTAATCAAGTTCGAGCGACGCCACGGCATAGGATCCCTCCGTCTGTTGGAAAAGTGCCTCCATATCCGCAAACAAGTCATCGTATGCTGTGTCTGTTTCGGCGTTGAGAAAAGCCGTGACGACGTCCTGCGTGCGCGCTGTGACGACGCAATTGCCGACGACGGTGAAGGCAAATCCTTCGAAGTAAGATGCCGGCGGGAAGACCCTCTCCGCGGTCGCGCCGATGCCGAAACCGGAAAGTCCCTTTTCCTCCGCCATATCCGCGCTCTCATATGCCATCCAGAAGACGGTGCCATCCGACCACGTATATTCATTGACAGGTGTGCCGGAGACGACATTTCCCTCTATCTCACCCACGACGCCCCATGCGATTATTCCAGCGGACTCGGATCCATAGCCGTACTCTTCCGCAAGATAATCCGCAGCATTCGGATCGACGGCATAGGCGTATACACGCAACACATCGGTGACCTCTTCCAACGCTCTTACAAAATAACCGGCGGTCCGCGACATATATGCGTTGAGCACATCCGCATTTATGTACTGCCCTTCCTGCGGGTCATCCGTTCCGGGCGTGTCGCCTGTATCTCCCGTGCCGGGCGTGTCGCCTGTATCTCCCGTACCGGGTGTGTCACCGGCGTCTCCAGTACCCGGCGTTTCCGCCGAAGGATCGTCCGCTCCGGGCGTACCGTCATCCCCGTTGCACGCCGCAAGCATACATGCGGTAAGTGCCGCTATGAGCAAAACGACTGCCAGCAGCAAAAGTTTTTTCTTCATCCTTTCCCTCCGGAACATGCGGAGCGAGCCGCCGGCATGCGCCTCACGATAAGCACCGCGCCGCGATCCGCTTTTCCGCAATGTAATATAATGATTTATAATATTACACTACAAAAACAACGGCGCGCCTTTGATTAACCATCGTTGCCCATAATCGGGTTGACGTCTGCACGCGCCGCAGACATGACAACGCGCCCGGACGGGCGCGGAAATACGGCGGACGACGAGGCACAGGCTTCGGCTACGCCTGCTCCACCACCACGCGGGCGATGTGGCGCAGGGTGTTGTTCATGGGCGCGGACAGCGACACTCCCCGCAGAAGTATCTCGCACGGACGTTCGCGGATGATGGCTGAAATGAGATTCAGCTCCGGCTTGTCGAACAGATCTATCACCTCGACGGGACGTCGGACGGTGAGGTTGAAAAGAGCGTCATGTGTGACGGCAATGCGGTTTTTCGCACCGTCCGTGCCCGTGATGAAAGACGCGATATCGTAGATGTCCCCTCTGCCGCCGGAAGATATGAGCCGCATGGCGAGGGCGGCGAGCTCCTCCCAGTTTTCCGTGAGCGGCCGCAGGCGGAAGTTGACGAGTCCGTCCACGGCGTAGTCCACCGTTTCGGACAGGACGCGGTTGACGATGCCCTTCTCGTACTCCGAGTCAAAATGCACAAGCGAGCTTATCAGCGCGCAATTTGCATGGTTCAAGTCCATATTGTGCAAGTACCGCAGAAAAAAACGCAGCTTCATGAACACCAGGAACACGGTCTGCAGGATGTCGCGCACCTGCGCTTCGACCTCATCCTGCATCTCGCATACCGAGGCAATGTATATGAACACTCTGTCCCGGCTTTCCTCCACCGCATAGGACAGATGTCTGATGTTCTGCAGCTTTCCGAGTATGAACTCCGTTTCCCTCCGAAACCCCTTGTCGATGCTGATGACGTTAGACCACATAAACACCTCGGGTATATTCTATGCAATAAGCACGGAATTTTACGCCAAGGCGCGACAAACTGTCCTGATACCGCAGGGAAAATCCGGGACGCGGACGACGTGCGGCTCTGCGGCGCGGCGCTTCCTGCCGCGCGACAGAAATACCCGCAACAGCACAAGGGGAAGACGCGTCATGCGTCTTCCCCTTGTCTTGCCGCCGGCAGGCGGTAATGCTTATACGTTTTATCTGCGGCCTTCTCTGTCCAGCTCGAACTCGTACACCCACGCGCTGCCGGTATGCGAGTTGACCTCGATCTCGTACTCCAGTTCGTAACCGTCCGTCGTGTAGCAGGTCACGTCCACTTTGTAGCTGTAATAGCTGCTCTTGAGATCGCCTTCGAAGTTGAAGCGCTCGTCGATCTCTCTCTCGGACTCGACATAGCAGCCGTTGGCGTCGACGGTATAACCGCGTCTTGCCGCGTCCTCCATCGCAAATTCCGCGGCGATGTCGCGCGCTTCCGCTCTCGACACGGCGATGTTGTCGTTCGCATACGCCGCCGCCGAGCCGAATACCCCGCCGAGGATCGCGCCGAGTGCCACAAGCAGCACTATGACGGCGAGCAGTCCCGCAAGTACGCGCTTCCACACGAGGTGCTGCTTTGCGTCCTTGACTTCCTTCGCATCCGCTTCCTTGATGGGCGCGGGTTTGACGGCGAGCCCCTGATCGTCCATGAGGCTGGAAAGGGCCTTTGCCTTTGCGATCTCCTCCTGCACGAAAGCCTTCTCTTCTTCTGTGGCGGTCCCTTCGCGGTAATGCCTGAATGCTTCTTCGTAATTCATATCAGTCCTCCAGAATTTCTTTAAGTTTCATTCTTGCTCTGTACATCAACACTTTCACGTTCTGCACGGTCTGCCCCGTGATGCCGGCGATCTCAGACACGGAAAGCTCGTCGAAGTAGTAGAGAAGTATCACTTCGCGGTAGTTGTCCTTGAGCAGCGCTATGGCGCGGTAAAGCGCGCGGTATTCCTCGTCCTCGATGACTTTCTCGGCAAGATCCGCGTCGCCGCCGCGCATGTTGTCGTGCACGGGAGCGAGCCGCCTAGCCTTTTTGAGATAGTCGAAGTATGCGTTCCTGCACACTTTGAGGAGCCAGAATTTGAAGCTCTCTTTCTCCTCGTCGATGAGGTTGAACGCCTTTACGAAAGACTCCGACACTATATCCTCGGCAAGAGCTTCGTTGCGGCTGAGTGCCGTAACGTACAGCTTCGCTTCGTTGTAGTATTTTTTGAATAATCTTTCGAATGCGTCGTTCTTCATCTGTTGCCTGCTCTCGCTAAATATACGACCGCCGCGCACGGAGGTTACACCCATATTACCATTTTTTTTGCGCGCCGCCAACATCAACGCGAAATTCGTCCGCATAGACGCGTGCGCGCCGGTACGGCGCGGCGTATGCGGCAGCGCGTTATGCGCGCAAACGCGCGTTTATTATTGTCATACAGCGTCATAAACCCCGTTTTACTGCACAAACCGCTCTTCCGTCCGCACATCGCCGCCGCACCGCGCACGGAAGCGCCGCAGAGCGTCGTCCGCCGCGCGGAAACGGATGCTTTTCGTCCTTAAACTTCTTTCTGCGGCGACAGAACCGCTTAAAACGCTGAAATCCGCCGCTTTTTGCCGTTAAAGTGTTGATTATTCTCCTTTGCAATGCTAGTATATTTGTATTAGTGCGCACGCGCGCTCCGTATGTGCGCGTCGCGAAGTAAGGCTTCAACAGGACGGGAGGTATTATGTCAGAACAAGAAGTCAAAAAAAGCGTAACCCAGGATGCCGTCAGCGCAAAAGCTGCCGACATACTTAAAAATCTTACCCTCAACGAAAAAGCCGCGCTTTGCTCCGGTCTCACTTTCTGGAACACCACTCCGTTGGAAAACCACGGCGTTCCGTCCGTGCGCATGACCGACGGTCCCCACGGACTCAGAAGCGAAAAGGACGCCGCCAGCGCGGTCAACATCATGAAGGAGTCCTATCCCGCGACCTGCTTCCCCCCTGCCGTCACCGCGGCAAGCACATGGGACGCGCAGCTCATCGAGGCGGAAGGCGCGGCGATCGCGGCGGAAGCGAAGGCACTGGGAGTTTCCACCGTACTCGGCCCCGGCGTCAACATCAAGCGCTCCCCTCTCTGTGGCAGGAACTTCGAATATTTCTCCGAGGATCCTTTCCTCGCAGGCAGAATGGGTGCGGCATGGGTGCACGGCGTTCAGAAAAACGGCGTCGGCGTATCCCTCAAACATTTCTGCGCCAACAATCAGGAACATCTCCGCATGAGCATCGACACCATCGTGGACGAACGCGCGCTCAGAGAGATATACCTTTCCGCGTTCGAGCACATCGTCAAAACGGAACAGCCCGCGACCGTCATGTGCTCCTACAACCGTCTTGCCGGCACCTACCTTTCCGACAACAAGCGCATGCTCACCGATGTGCTCCGTGACGAATGGGGCTTCGAGGGCATCGTCGTCAGCGACTGGGGCGCGGTGAATGACAGAGTGGCTGGCATCAAGGCCGGTATGGATCTCGAAATGCCCGGCAACCGCGGCGCGAACGACAAGAATATCGTCAAAGCGGTGAAAGACGGCACCATCACCGAGGAAGAGCTGGACAAAGTCGTACTGAGGCTCATCAAGTTCGCCCTCGAACGCAAAGCGAACGAGGACAAGAACGTCAAGCCCGATTTCCACGCGCACGACGCGCTGGCGGCGAAGATCGCGGCAAACGGCGCCGTGCTCCTCAAGAACGAAGGCTCCGCCCTCCCCCTATCCTCCGCGCAGAAGGTCGCCGTCATCGGCGCGCTCGCAAAGACTCCGCGCTATCAGGGTTCCGGCTCCAGCCTCATCAATCCCACGAAAGTCACGTCCTTCCTCGACGCCATGGACGCCGAGGGGCAGAAATACGACTACGCGCCCGGCTACAAAATGAGGGGCGACGGCTACAGCGCGCGCCTCATCAAGGAAGCCGTGGAAAAG
This sequence comes from Candidatus Limadaptatus stercoravium, assembly GCA_018710835.1. Taxonomy (GTDB): domain Bacteria; phylum Bacillota; class Clostridia; order Christensenellales; family CAG-917; genus Limadaptatus; species Limadaptatus stercoravium. Next base: position 6,854 of record DVJC01000060.1, read on the forward strand.
GCGAAAGGCAAGGACGCGGTGCTGGTGTTCGTCGGGCTCACCCCGGAGTACGAATCCGAAGGTTTCGACCGCAAGCACCTCAATATGCCCGATTCGCACTACATGCTCATCGAGGAGATCGCCAAGGTGAACGAGAACGTCATCCTCGTCCTCTCCTGCGGCTCGCCCGTCGCGCTCGGCGAGGCGGAGCCCCATGCCCGTGCGATCCTCAACCTCTACCTCGGCGGACAGTCCTCCGGCAAGGCGGCGTACGACCTCATCTACGGCAACGTCAATCCTTCCGGCAAGCTCGCCGAAACGTTCCCTCTCAAGAACGGCGACAACATCGTGGCGCGCTACTTCCCCATGGGGCCCAGGAGCGTGCAGTACCGCGAGAGCGTCTACGTCGGCTACCGCTACTACGAAGCTGCGGAGAAACCTGTGCTCTATCCCTTCGGCTACGGACTTTCGTACACGAAGTTTGAGTATTCCGATCTGCGCCTTTCCGCAGACGACATCAAAGAGGGCGAGCCGCTCACCGTCACGTTCAAGGTCAAGAACGTCGGCGGCCGCGACGGCGCCGAAGTCGCCCAGCTGTACGTCGCAGACAAGGAAAGCAGGATCTTCCGCCCGAAGAAAGAGCTCAAAGGCTTTGTCAAAGTCTTCCTGCAGGCCGGCGAAGAAAAAGAAGTGTCCATTACTCTCGACAGCCGCGCGTTCTCTTACTACAACGTGCTCATCAAGGATTGGCACATCGAAAGCGGCGATTTCGACATCATGGTCGGCGCGTCCTCTCAGGATATCCGCCTCGAAGCGTCCGTGAACGTCACATCCGCGAATCCCAACGCCCCCGTACCGGACTACCGCGAAACCGCGCCCTACTACTACGACCTCACCGAAACTACGGAACAGAAACGCACTATCCCGGTGGAACAGTTAGCCGCGCTGTACGGTGCGTCCGTGGTGGAGAACGTGCCGTATGCCAAGGGCGAATTCGACGCGAACTGCAGCCTTAGCGACGTCGCCGTTTCCGCGACGGGCAAGTTCCTCTACAACCTCATCTCATTCGGCGTCGGCATCGTCGCCGGCGGTTCCACCAACCGCGAGATGATGGTGCGCTCGGCGGTGGATATGCCGCTGCGCTCGATGATGGGATTCACGGGCGGCATGCTCTCCATGGAAAGCGTGGAAGGGCTTGTCGATA
>DVJC01000011.1 GCA_018710835.1 Candidatus Limadaptatus stercoravium
TATTCTTTCTCCTGCGACGAGAAAGCTCTCGGCGCGCCGGAAGGGTTCGATTTCTCGGTCCGCGACGTCATACCGCGCGCCGGGGCGGAATTTATCGTCGTGCTCGGCGGCAATATGCTGCTCATGCCGGGGCTCGGTGCTTCCCCCAACACCGACCGCATCACCATCGACACCGAAACGGGAGAGATAAACGGTCTGATGTGAATGTTTGCCGCCGTTATGCTCTTTGACCAAAACGACTTCCGCCGTCGCCGTTTCGGTCAAACCCCTTTTCCCGCGCTCACCACACTATATAATTGAACGCACTTTATCACATAATGTGTCGGCAAGAGCGTGAAAATTTTTGAGGTGCTTTGCTCATTGACGCCACAGAGATAATATGCTCTCGGAATTCGGCTATAACATGTTAAAAAATGAAAAAGTAAAAGAGCGGCTTGTAAGCCGCTCTTTTTGTCATTTTCCTTGTCTGTCTTATTTCTTCTTAAGGAAGAAAGAAGCCGCACCGGCAAGACCGCCAAGCATACCGCCGACAGCAAGCAACGCCGCGCCTGCGCCAACAACCATGAGAGAGAGCTCTGCAATGCCGGGTACCAATGCGATCGTGATGATAGCGGCGATCAATGCAAGCACGCCCGCGACCAGCACGAGGACACGGAACAAGCCTATATTGAGGAACATTTTGAGCACATACAGTACGAGCGTGACGGCAACAAGAATAACAGTGATGATAGCAAATGCGACCATCGCGATCATCTTGCTGTTCTCCAGTCTAAACTCGTTATATTCCTTCTGCAATGCATCAAGCTGTTCTTCGATATAATCATAGCCCGGCATCCCTTCAAGCTTAGAGAGTTGCTCTTCCGTCTCATCGATCTGGGACTGCAATTGCTCCATACGCTCATTCTGCTCTTTTGCCGCATCAAAATACTTTGAGAACGAAATTCCTCCGTCGACATCCTCGAATGTGGTCCATTGGTCAATGCTGAGTCCAACGATTGAAAGCACTAAGCAGACAACCAAAACGCCCAACACGACGAAATCAATAACACCGATTTTGCCCTTTGCTTTTTTAGCCATACCAATACTCCTTAATTTTCCCCGGTATCACCGGAATTGATATTTGTATTTTAGCAAAGAATCGTACGCATGTCAAGAAAGTAATATACTTGTCAACTATGATCCTGGCTGTACAATTATATGCTTAAAATACACGCGACTTGACAAATTCCGCGCCGTCTGCTAATTTCTTTATTGGTTTAACAACACATGAGGAGGTTCGTATGGCAAAACAAAAGGCAGGAATGCTGGGAATAATAATGGGACTTGTCGTCCTGGCGGTATGCGGAATGTCGATCGCCGGGCTTGCGATTGACGAATGGACGGCGGTCAAGGCGGAGTCCGACCTCATCGATCTCGAAAAATTCGACCTCGACAGCTACTCCACGTCGTTCGGCGACTACAGCGACTCGGTCATCGGCGAGGACGGCGAAAACATCGAGGATATCGAGATCTCGTTCGACACCGACGATCCCGCCGCAATGCGTACGGTGATGGTGGTGTTCGGGTATGTGGCGGTCATCGCGGTGTGCGCGCTCGCGGTGCTCTATCTGCTCAAGATGGTGCTCAACTTCGGGCTCATGCGCTTCTTTGTCGGCATCGTCGGCATACTCACGCTCGCCGCAGGCGCGGTGCTCACGGGCGTGACGGTCGCCTACTGCAACAGCGTCATTAGCATCGACATTCCCCTGCTCGGCAGCGCTGAATGCGTGCTCGGCGTCGGTGCGTATCTCACCTGCATCGGCACGATGGCGGGCGGCATCGCCGCGGTCATCGGCGTGGCAAGGAAATAAGTCAACACTCCAACCGCGTGAAGAGAGCGGCGTCCGCCGCTCTCTTTTTTGCGCTCCGCATGAGAGCCGCTTTACCTGTGCACGAAAGTATTGTACGCGCGCTTCGCGAACGTGTCAGACATTCCCTCGCACCCGCAGTTATTTGATGAGCTTGTCGAGGACGGCGGCTATCTCGTCCATTTTCTGTCGGCGTTCTTCCCCGCTGCCGCTCTCCACGGAGGAAAGCACACAGGAGTGCAGGTGCGCGTTGAGCACTTCCTTGTTCACGCGCGAGAGGATCGCTTGCGCCGCCATGATCTGATTGCTCACGTCGATGCAGTATTTCTTCTCCTCTATCATTCTGATTATGCCTTCTATCTGACCGCCCGCCGTTTTCAGCAGACGGATAAGTTTAGCGTCGTCACGTACCATACTTCTCTCCTCGCCGCCAAACAGTCCTACCTCTCGGCGACAGCCGTGACGGGATAGTCCTGCGCCTCGACAGCTGCCTTCAGCGCCGCCGCGTCCACGCTCTCCGCCGCGCGCACGACCGCGTTCTTCTCCTCCAGCGACACTTCGACGCTCTCCACGCCGTCCACGCCTTTAAGCGCCTTTTCCACTCTGCCCGTGCAATGGCTGCACATCATGCCTTCAATGCTCAAAACGTAAGTTTTCATATGCGTTTCGCTCCTTTTAACATCGTTTATTGCTCTCTCCGATTCGGGAGAAATTGCTTCCGCGTTTTCGTTCCGGCTCTCATCCCCGCCGCCTGCGACGGAGCATGCGCCCGCCGCGCACGCGTCCTTCGCCCTCGTCGGCTTGAAAAATTTGAGCCTGAGCGCGTTGAGTACCACGAAAATGCTGGACACGCTCATCGCCGCCGCGCCGATCATGGGACTAAGCCGCACGCCGAACGGGACATACAGCACGCCGGCGGCAAGCGGTATGCACAGCGTGTTGTAGAACAATGCCCAGAAAAGATTCTCCTTGATGTTGCGTATCGCGGCGCGCGAGAGCCTCACCGCCGTCACGACGTCCAGAGGATCGTCCTTCACGAGCACGACGTCCGCGCTCTCCACCGCGATGTCGCTGCCGCTGCCTATGGCGATACCGACGTCCGCGCGCGTGAGCGCGGGCGCGTCGTTGATGCCGTCGCCGACCATGGCGACCTTGCCGGACTTTTTCAGTTCCGCTATCTTTGCCTCTTTGTCGCCGGGCAGCACGCCGGCGAACACTTCGTCTATGCCTGCCTGCGCCGCGACCGCCTTCGCCGTGCGCTCGTTGTCGCCGGTGAGCATGACTGTACGTATGCCGAGCCTGCCCAGCTCTTCCACCGCCTGTAAGGCGTGCGGTTTGAGCTTGTCGAGCGTGGCTATCATGCCGATATACCTGCCGTCGCGCGACACAATGAGCGGAGTCTTGCCCTCTTCCGACACGCGCGCGAGCGCGGCGGCGTAAGCGTTCCCGTCCGCACCCTCGTCGCGCATGAGCGCAGCGTTGCCCACGGCGTAACGCGCTCCGTCAACTTCCGCAACGACTCCTTTGCCGGGCAGAGTAACGAAGCCGTCCGCTTCGGCGAAGCCTATCCCCTGCTCCGCGGCGTAAGCGGCGACCGCCTCTCCGAGAGGGTGCTCGCTCTTGCTTTCTATCCCTGCGACGACGGAGATGAAGTCCTCTCTCCCGACTCCGTCCGCGAGAATGACGTCGCTCACTTCCGGTCTGCCCTCGGTCACCGTCCCCGTCTTGTCGAATACGACGTATTTCACGTCGTGCAGCGTTTCCAGCGCCTCGCCGCTCTTGAACAGTACGCCGCTCTCCGCGCCCTTTCCGGTGCCGACCATGATGGCGACGGGAGTGGCGAGCCCCAGCGCGCAGGGACACGAGATCACAAGCACGGATATGGCGCAGGTGAGCGCATGCTCGAAATCGTAACCGCCTGCGAGCCACCCTATCAGCACAATGAGCGCTATCCCCATGACGACGGGCACGAATACTCCCGCGATCTTGTCCGCTATCTTGGCGATCGGCGCTTTGTCCGCGCCCGCGTCCTCCACGAGTTTTATGATCTTGGCAAGGACGCTCTCGCCACCGACGGCCGTGACGCGCGCCCGCACATACCCCGTGCGGCTCACGGTGCCGCCCACGAGCTTGTCCCCTTCCGTCTTTTCGACGGGTACGCTTTCGCCGCTTATCGCGCTTTCGTCCACGAACGCGTGCCCTTCCGTCACCACCGCGTCCGCAGGCACGGACATGCCGGCTTTCACGACGATGACGTCGCCGGGGACGAGCTTTTCGCTATCCGTTTCCACTTCCTCGCCGCCGCGCAGTACTATCGCGCCTTCGGGGACGAGTCCGCGCAGTCTGTCGAGAGCGTCGCCGGTGCGGCGCTTGGAGAGTGTCTCGAGATACTTGCCGACGGTGACGAGCGCGAGTATCATGCCTGCCGACTCGAAATAGAGGTCGTGCAGATAACGCTCCACCAGCGCGTAATCTCCCGCGCCCAGCCCGTAGCTCATGCGGAAGATCGCAAATATGCCGTACGCGAGCGACGCCGCCGAGCCGACAGCGATGAGCGAATCCATGTTGGGCGAAAGCGTGAACAGGCGTTTGAACCCGTTGATATAATACGAACGGTTGACGTAGAGGATGGGCACACACAGCAGAATTTGCACAAGAGCGTACGACACTGCGTTGCGCGTGCCTGTGAGAAAAGACGGAAGCGGCGCGCCGAACATGTGCCCCATGCCCACATACATCAGGATCACCATAAACACCAGCGATACGATAAGGCGCGTGCGCATATCCTTCGCCGCCTTGTCGCGCTTCTTCGCGCGCTCTCCGTCCGCGCCGGACTTCGCCGCCGCGCCGGCGCCGCCTTCGGGGACCGCGCCGTAACCGGCTTTCACCACCGCGTCCACGATGTCCTGCACTCCGAGCTTGCTTTCGTCATATTCCGCCGTCATGGAACCTGTCAGCAGATTCACCGACGCGCGCGATACCCCGTCGAGCCTGCCCACCGCCTTTTCGACGTGCGAGGAACACGCCGAGCAGGTCATTCCGGTGACGGTAAACTTTGTCCTGGTCATATATTCTCCTCTCTGGCGCACGGCGGTGCGGAAGCACGCGCTCCGCCGCGTTCGCGGCCGCGCCGTCCCGACTTCGTGGCTGCGCCGTCCCGACTCAGGGGCTGCGCCGTCATTATCTCCTATCGACAGACACCCCACGGGGGTGTGGTCATCTTAATTATATATCCCGTTCTTATTTTGTCAACGGAATCCGAAATAAACAACAACAAACCCTGCCGGGACACGGCGTCCCGGCAGGGATTTTTCCGAAATTTTCCGCGGAAACTCCGGAAGATCAGATCAGCCAGCGGTAGTAGATGTAAGAGAAGAAGTTGATGGGGATGAGGAAGATCGCAAGGCGCTTCAGGTTCTGCACGAATCTGCTCTCCCCCTTCTTCACCTGCGCAAGATGCCTGACTTCGAGCGAAGCGGCGAACGTCTCCGCGTCGCGCTCGCCGACGGCTATTCTGACGCGCCGCGTTTTGCCGGGAAGGATGTCGAAGAAGTTGTCCGAAAACGGAGCGGAAACCGCGTCCGAATACAGCCTGACGAAGCGCGCGTAAACGTCGGAAGACACCTCTATCTCCGCCGTGCCGTCATGCACTCCGACCACCTTTGCCGTGACGTTCGCCTGCGGCAGGCGGATCTTGTTCTCGCTTGCGAAAAGCGCGGTGCCGCACTCCACTTCCGCGCCCGAGGCGTCTTTCAGCGTCGCCGCCGCGAAACATCCGGCAAGCACTTTCCCGCCTCCCAGCTCCTCCGCGCTTACGCGGCATATCTCGCGGTTGAAGACGCTCTCCGCATCCACCCGGAAGTCGCCCGCATAGACCGGAGTACCGTCGAACGCAGCCACTTCTACGCTGACCGAACCCTTGAACCGCTCCGCCGTGTCGTTGATCACCGTGACGGAAAAGCCGTCCTTGTCCGCGGACACCTGCACCGCAAGCGGCGCGAAGAAGTGCCTTGCGCGGTACTGCAGACACTTGTAGTTGCCGTAATAGTCTATCGACGCCCACGAACACACGGGCCAGCAGTCGTTGAACTGCCAGAACAGCGAACCGTTGCACCTGTCCGGGTTGCGCCGCCAGAATTCCGTCGCATCGCGCACGCATTCGCTCTGGCACACCTGCGAAAGATAGACGTAGTCGCGGAACTCCGCCGGAAGGTCGAAGCGTGACGCTATGTAGTACACCATTTTCTTATTGCCGCTCGCGCACTTCTGATGCGCGTTGAACACGGGAGAATCCAGGCTGTAATCCTCAGGCTTCGCATAGCGGCGCATCGTCTTTTCGTCGGGCAGCGACTCGAAGCCGAACTCGCTGCAAAACCTGGTCGGACGGCGACGGTAATAGTCCAGCGGCTGAAGCCCGTGCCACACCGCCCAGAGATGCGTGTCGCCGATGCGGTCGCTCTGCACGTTCCTGCATTGTTTCGTGCCGCAGGGAGAACCCGGAATATAAGGCGTATCGCGGTCGAGTCCCGCCACCCATTCCGGCAGAATGCGGTAGAAAAACTCCTCGTTCCAGCGCATGGATTTAGGATACGCCGCCCAGAGATTGCTCATCGCTTCTATCTCGTTGTTGCCGCACCAAACCGCAAGACATGCGTGTTCACGCATACGTTTTACGTTGAAAAACACCTCTTTCTGCACATTGGCAAGGAAGTTCGGCTCGTAGAACGGATAGGTCATGCACGCGAACATGAAGTCCTGCCACACCATTATCCCGAAGCGGTCGCAAAGGTCGAGGAACTTGTCGGAGGCGTAATATCCGCCGCCCCATACGCGGATCATGTTGAAATTGCTCTCCGCCGCCGCGCGCACGTAATATTCGAGTTTCTCCTCATTCGTACGCGTATCGAAGCTGTCGAAAGGGATGAGGTTCGCGCCCTTGCAGAACACCTTCCGCCCGTTCACCGCAAATGCGAAATTGCTGCCGTAAGCGTCCGTACTCCTGTCGAGCACTACGGTGCGGAGCCCGACATTTTTCTTCTTTTCACACACGACGCCGCGCTCGTTCTCTATGCGCACGGAACACTCGTACAACGGCTGCTCGCGCCGCGAAGTCATGCCGTTGGGCCACCACAGCTCCGGGCGGTCGACGGTGAAACAGAACGTGAGATTGTCCGCGTATCCGCGCTTCAGTTCCGTCACGCTCCCGTCGGGGGCGCGCAGTACGGCTACTGCCGAAAGGTTCATGCGGTCGTCCAGCACCTCGGACGTCACGTCGAAACGCAGCGACACCGCGCCGCCGTCATGTGTCTGATGCACCGCAAATTCCGTGATCTCCGCGCCGCGGCGGAAATCGATGTAAATGTTGCCCGTGATCCCGCTCGGCGGAAGTACGGGACCCCAATCCCACCCGAAATGGCACTGGGGTTTGCGTATGCGGTCTATGCCGTCTATGCCGTTCGGGTTCGCCGGAGTGCGGAAAAGTTTGCGCTGTTCGGTAATGTAATTCACGGGCGAGGAGATGATGATCTCGATCTGATTCCTCCCCGGTTTCAGGAACTTCTTTACGTCGAATTCGTGACGGATATGGCAGTTGTCGGCGTACGCCACAGCCTCTCTGTTGATGAGCACGGTGGCAAGCGTGTCCAGCTGCTCGCACACCAGCACCGCTCTGTCCGCTTTCAGATCCTCTTCCGCGACGTCGAAGTGGCGGAACCAGCTCCAATCGCGCTCAGCCACCCAGAGGCAGTCCTTTTCGTTCGTCCCTTCAAACGGATCTTCTATGGCTCCGTTTGCCATGAGGTCGAGATAGTTGCATGACGGGACGTCCGCGGCATATTCCATGTTGTCGCTTACGTCTTTCAAAGTCCATCTTCCGTTGAGATCCAGCATAAAAACCTCCGCGCGCGCCGCGCCATAAAATGATAACTTGTTTTTACGTATTTTTCAACATTATACACGATTTTCGAAGCGATTAAATATGCCCCGGCGGCATGCGCCGCGCGGGCGGAAGCGGACTGACGCGGGGGGCGAGTCCGTCCCGCGCCCTCCCGTGTCACGCTCCCCTCTTCTCCGAGCGGACGGCAGGGCGCGGAAAGCGCAGGGCGGAACGCTTCGCGCTCCGCCCTGCACCGAGGTCTTTACTGCTTCACTTTTCACGGAAGTTTTCGCATATCGTCATATTTGCCGCGCGGCGGCAGAGCCGAGAGCACGGCATGCCGCAGCCGCGTCCGCGTCGGGAGCGCCGTAAGCGATGACTCCGTCCGCTATCATCACCGCGCCGTCGTTTAGCGCGCGTTCCTGCCACCTGCGCATCCACTCGCCGTCCGCCCATTCGTACGAGCCGAACAGTCCTATACGCCTGCCTTTGAGTCCGGGCTCGATCGCCGCGAAGAATGGCTCGAACTCCGTTTCTTCCAGTTCCTCCGCTCCCATCGCGGGACAGCCGAAGAGCAGCACGTCGCTGTCCAGCACGCCCGCGTCCGCTTCGGACACCGTCATGAGCGCGACATCCGCGCCGCCGCTCTTTGCGCCCTCCGCGACATATTCCGCCATTTTCTCCGTGTTGCCCGTACCGGACCAATAGATAACGCTTATTTTCATGATCTTCTCCTTGTGTTTATTGAAATAGCGTGAGCAGAGAGTGTCCGCTCACGAGTTTTCCGCAGATCGTGTCGCTGTAACGGCGGTATTTTTCGAAAAGTTTCTGCTTCGCGGGCAGATCGGAATACACTTTCCAGTATCCGCCGACGCGCTTGCCGCCGCGCGGATCGGCTATAAACGCTTTTACGTCGTCCAGCGCGTAGCCGAGGAATACGCCTATCTCGTGCGGAAAATCTCCGCCGCCGCTCACCCTCGAACGCAATTCCGCAACAGCCGCCGCCGTCCCCGAACAGTCGTACCCTCTGTCTGTGAGAAACCGCACCGTGTCGCCGTCCGCAAGCAGCTCGCCGACCATCTCGCGGTCATACACCAGCAACAGCCGCCTTCCGCACGAAACGCCCAGCTCCGCAAACCTTATCCCCCGTCCGCGGAACGCGGTCAGGCATTCGCGCACCTTGCGCCTGCAGTGTTCCGGACAGGCGAACAGACTGCCGGCTTTCAGCCTGCCGAGAGTAAGACAGCAATTCCTGCACAAGCTGTATTCCGCTTCGCTCACTTCACTCCTCCGCGCCTTCACGCTTCCGTGTGCAAAACACTTCCTTCCGCATCCGCCGCTCCCGTCAGCCCGACCGTCGCACCGTCATTCCGATCATAACGCCTGCCGTCCCGACCGCGGCTCATGCCTTCCCGTCCGCCGAGCCTCTTTTACTCCGCAAGTTCGCATATGCGAACCCGCCCTGTCAAAAAAAGAAAGCTCCGGCTTTCCGCACTTTTATGATATTCGACCGCCCCCGATTTTGTCAACGCGCTAGCCGCGGTTAATTTCGCGCCCGTCCGTACCTCAACGCCCGCCGCGCGGAGATCCCGTCATCCTCAGCGCAGACCGCGCCACGGCACAGAGTGGCGAATCTCGCTTTTCATGCAGAAAGGCGCAGTCAAATGACTGCGCCTTTTGGCGGAAGCGGCGGGATTTGTAAGGAGTGCGTGGCACGACGGAACAGCGGCTCTGCGCAGAGCATCATTCGCGGTGCGGCATGCTTGTTGCCCGTCCGTACCGCAGCGCCCGCCGCGCGGGGATCCCGTCATCCTCCGCGCAGACCGCGTCACGACACAGAGTGGCGAATCTCGCCGTGCTCGCTATGGAAAATCCCACCCGTACAGGGGTGGGATTTTGCTGGCGGAAGCGGCGAGATTCGAACTCGCGGACGGTTGCCCGTCACCGCATTTCGAGTGCGGCTCGTTATGACCACTTCGATACGCTTCCAAGCTGCCGTGTTATTTTACAATATCGCGCGCGGTTTTGCAAGCGTTTCGGTCAAGCGTGAAGAAAACGGTGTTTCGTTCCGCCGGTTTTACGTCCGGACGTCTTGCGTTCCGTCTGCGCGCCGTCCGCCGCAGACGAAACCGTGGCAGGGACAAAACCGTCGGTTTCTCCGGAAGAGCCTGCGGAAAGCGGACCGGCGTTATCCTGCGCCGCCGCTTCCGCATCTGCGCCGGTTTCGGCGGCGAGAGCCGCGAATTTCGCGCGGGCGCGCGGAGATTTGTACCATCTGCCCGAAAAGTACAGCACCGCGGAGATGCATGTCGACACGCCCCAGCCTATCGGCCACGACCACCATATGCCTTCTATGCCCAGCACGGGATCGAGCGCGAAGCACAGCGCGACGCGTATGACGAGATCCGTAAGAGTGGCGAACATGAACGACGCCATACTCTGCGCTCCGCGCAGCACTGCGTCGAACATCACCTTGCTGCCCACCACCATATAGAACGGCGGCACTATCGCAAGGAAGCTGACTCCCGTCGCAAGAGCGGCGGCACTGCTCTCTTCGAGGAACAGCGACAGCATCGCCTCCGGCGCAAGCGAATAAAGGAGCGTGAACGGCAATACCATCGCAAGCGACATACCGAGCCCCAGATAGGTACCCCTTTTCGCACGTTTGAGCTGTCCGGCGCCAAGATTCTGCGCGGCGAAATTGGTGAGTCCGCCCGAAACGGTGGTGACGGACGTGACGAGGAAGGTGTTGAGTTTTATCGCCGCGCTGTATCCGGCCACCACCGAAGCTCCGTACCCGTTGACGAGCCACTGGATAAGCAGATTGCCGACCGACACCACGCATTGCTGGATCACGCTGGGAACGGCGACGTAAAACATGTCGGCGAGCAGCCTGAAAGAAAACGCCGGGGCTTTCTCCGCGCAAGGGAGTTTGCGCAGTCTGCCGAACATCGTCAGCATGCACACGAGTCCGGCAAGTCCCTGGCAGATGAAAGTCGCCCACGCAAGCCCGGCGACGCCGAGCGGAACGACCATCGTGAACACGAGGTCGAGCCCCACGTTCGCCACACTCGACGTCACCAGGAAATAAAGCGGAGTCCTGCTGTCGCCCAGCGCCGAGAACACGCCTGTGCAGACATTGTATATCAATACGAAAATGAAACCGCCGATATAAATGTAAAGGTACGTCATTGCGTCCGTCATTATGTCGGCGGGTGTGTCGAGAAGTTCCATTACGGCGCGCCCCGCTCCGAGTCCGACGGCGGTGAGGACGGCGCCGATGACGGCGGATGCGATCATTACCGTAGACACGCCGGCGCGCAGATCGCGGTAGTTCTTTTCTCCGAACAGTTTGGACACCACCGCCGAGCACCCCAGGTTGAACCCGAACGCAACGGCGATAAATATGGTGGTCAGCGGATAGGACGCGCCGACGGCGGCGAGCGCGTTCTCGCCGAGCACCTTGCCCGCGATAATGCTGTCCGCCATATTGTAAAATTGCTGGAATACGGCGCTGATGAGAATTGGCAGGCAGAACAGCCACAGCACTTTTGCCGGTTTCCCCTGCGTCAGATCCTTGTTCATAACGAAATCACATCTCCGTTCGCTTTCGCCATGACATTATACTACACTGTGTGTTATATCGGATATATCAAAATATTGCCTTTGTTATCTCGATATGATATAATCGCGGCGGAAGATTCCGTCGAGGACGGGCATGGTCGGCACACCGTCCGAAAACGAGGAAAAGCGCACAAAACGCCGCAATGAGGAGCATCCGGCGCACAGCGCAGCCGGCGCGTGCGTAGGCACGCGCGCCCGAATACAAAAAAGGAGAGGCGGATGACTCCGCCGGAAAGGGAAATGGATGTAGGGACGCTGAGAAGTTTCATAGTCATGGCGGAGAGCGAAAGCGTGTCGCAGGCGGCGCGGAAACTATACGTTGCGCAGTCAGCTCTCAGCAAAAAGCTGAAAGCGCTGGAAACCGAATGCGGCGTGACGCTGATAGAGCGCGATCACCACAATTTCCGGCTTACGGAGAGCGGAAAAATAATGTACGCACGCGCGCTTAAGATCGTCGAACTCGCCGACGCCGCCGTCGCGGACGCAAGGGGTGCGGATACCGCCGCGGGCGGCACTCTCAACGTCGCCGTCACACCGTCGCTCGCCACCGGCGTACTGCGCGACGTGCTGAAGGTCTTCACCGAACAACACCCCGACGTGACAGTCAGGATATACGAGGCGGCGACTCCCGCTCTCCTTGCGCGGCTTGAGGACGGGACGTGCGACGTCGCGCTTGTGCGCACGCCCTACACCGGCAGCCCGGCATACGAAGTGGACATCATTCATAATGACAGAATGGTGGTTTTATCCGCCGAAACGCTGCCTTCAACATTGGATTATGCAGCGTTGCTCTCTATGCCGCTCATTCTTACGCATCGTTACACGACCATGCTCGCACGCATAGCGGAAAGGCAGGGGCTGACTCTCCGCGCGCCCGTGCAATGCGACGAGATAGCCACTTGCATCGCGCTGGCGGAGACCGGGATCGGCGCGACGATGATCCCCTTTTCCACATTCGCAAACCACCGCCGCCACGGCATGACGCTGCATCACGCGCTGCTGTCCGACGGCGAGTGCGACACGCGGTGCGAACTCGTGCGGCTGAAAAACCGCCGCCTCTCCGCGGCGGCGCGCGCGTTTGCCGATACCGTACTCCCCGGAAAAAAGTGAAATATCCGTCTTTATGTTGACAAACCGCGCCGACGGCGGTAATATGACTTCAACGATATTCTTTGGGTGGGTTTTGACCCAACCGGCGGTAATGCCGCGCAAGCGGACGAGTCCGACAGCCCCATCAGCCGATACGGTGAGATCCCGTAACCGCCTGTAAAGTCAGATTGGGAGAGGATAGCGTCTCTCCTTTGCCGCGCGGCAAAGGATTTTTGTTTCTCTCCTCCGCCCTTCGGAGGTAATCATGTCAAAGGCAGCAACTCTCAAAAAGCGCGCGTTCCCCACAAGAAAGCTCGTTTTCACCGCGCTGATGACCGCGCTTACGGTGGCGGCGACGGTGGTACTGGGGTTTCGCACAGGGGACTTCTTCTTCAACTGCGGCGATACGGTGATATTCGTCACTGCGGCGCTCCTCGGTCCCGTCCCGGCGATGATCGCGGGAGGACTCGGCTCCTTTTTCGCCGACCTTGCCGTGTACCCCGCGACGATGTTTTTCACATTGGTGATAAAAGGCGCGGAAGGTCTTATCTGCGGACTTCTGATGCGGCTTTTCCGCACCCGGAACCGCGGAAAAATCCTCGCTCCGCTCACGGGAGGCGCTTCCATGCTTGCAGGCGGCGCGTTCATGATGCTGGGCTACTTTATATGCAATTCCTTCATATACGGCACTCCGGCGTCCGCCCTCGCCGCTCTTCCGGCGGACGCGGTGCAGGCGTCGCTCTCGGTGGCGGTCGCATGCGTACTGCTCTACGTCATGCGGCTGGACGCTCTGAGAGTCCGCTTCCGCCTCTCGGAAGAAAAATATCCTGCCGCCGTGCCATATATTAGGGAAAAACGATAAATCAGCGGACGTGAAACTCAAACTTTAATAAATCCGCGTCACATCGGAGATATTGCAGGGTGCGGGGGAAAAATTCCCCCGCAATAAAAATCATATCCTTGCTGCGCCGCTTTGCTCTGCGGCGGCTTTCACCGCCCGTGCGACCGCCGGAGCGACGCGCGGATCGAACGCTTCGGGAAGGATGTGCGTCTCGCTCAGCTCGTCGTCGCCGACCAGCCGCGCGAGCGCGTGTGCCGCGGCTATCTGCATCTCTTCGTTGATGTCGCTTGCGCGCGCGTCGAGCGCGCCGCGGAATATGCCGGGGAATGCAAGCACGTTGTTGATCTGGTTTGGGAAATCGCTCCTGCCCGTCGCCACTATGCGCGCGCCGGCTGCGAGAGCGACGTCAGGCATGATCTCCGGCGACGGATTCGCCATTGCAAACACGACGGCATCGGAAGCCATCGACCGCACCATATCCGCGGACAGCACGTCCTTTGCGCTGACTCCGACGAACACGTCCGCCTCCTTTACCGCGTCCGCGAGCGTGCCCTTGACGCCGCGCGGATTCGTCTTTGCGGCGAGCGCGGTCTGCGCGGGGTTGAACACGTCCCCGTCCTCCGTAAGCACTCCCGCCCTGTCGCATACGACGATGTCGCCCGCGCCTGCCGCAAGCAGAAATTCCGCTATTGCGATTCCTGCGCTTCCGGCGCCGTTGATAACTATACGCGCGGTTGAAAGCTCCTTTCCGACCACTTTAAGTGCGTTTTCGAGCGCGGCGGCCAGCACGATCGCCGTCCCGTGCTGATCGTCGTGGAACACGGGTATGTCGCACAATTCCTTGAGTCTGCGCTCTATCTCGAAACAGCGCGGCGCGGAAATGTCCTCCAGGTTGATGCCGCCGTAACTCGGCGCGATGTTCTTGACGGTGGAGATGATCTCTTCGGTATCCTGCGTGGCAAGGCACACGGGTACGGCGTCCACTCCGGCGAATTCGCGGAAGAGCACGCACTTCCCTTCCATGACCGGCATGCCGGCAAGAGGACCTATATTGCCCAGTCCGAGCACAGCGCTGCCGTCCGTGACGACGGCGACGGTGTTCCATTTGCGGGTGAGGTCGTAGACTTTGCTCCCGTCTTTGGCTATCTCCAGGCACGGCGCGGCGACGCCGGGGGTGTACGCGAGCGAAAGCGCTTCGCGCGAATCCGTCTTTACGCGCGGGGAAACTTCGAGCTTGCCTTTCCATTCATAGTGCTTTTTGAGCGATTCTTTCATGTAATCCATGAGATAAGACTAATATAAACGCGCGCATAAATCAAGCGACTTCCCTCCGAAAACTTGAAAAACGGCAAAGGCGGCTTTATAATCTGCTTATGAGAGAAATCACATACGAACAAATCGTAAACGCCGTGCGCGAATGCGTACGCGCGTGCGGCAGGCTCACCCCCTCGTGCAAAAAAGCACTGGAGGACTGCCTTGCAAAGGAGAGCGGCTCCGCGGCGCGATTCGCGCTGTCGATGCTGATCGAAAACGCGGACACCGCGGAGAGAGAGGATCTCGCCGTGTGCCAGGATACGGGCATGGCGGTGTTCTATGTACAGCTGGGACAGGAAGTGCACGTCACAGGCGGTCTGCTCACGGACGCGATAGACGAAGGCGTGCGCATCGGATACGCCGAATGCGGCTGGCGGGCGAGCGTGCTCGATCCTCTCACGCGCGTGAACACCAAGGATAATACTCCCGCGATAGTGCATATCGACCTTGTCGCCGGCGACGGACTCACACTCGACTTTCTGCCGAAAGGCTTCGGCAGCGAGAATATGTCGCGGCTGTTCATGCTCACTCCGTCGGCGGGAATGCAAGGCGTAGAGGACAGCATCGTGGAAGCCGTGCGCCTTGCGGGCGCGAACCCCTGCCCTCCCGTCATCGTGGGAGTAGGCATAGGAGGCACGGCGGAAAAAGCCATGGAAACGGCAAAACGCCAGCTGCTCCGCCCCGTCGGCGAACCTTCCGCGGACGCGGAACTCGCCGCGCTGGAAAAGCGGTGTCTGGAACGCATCAATGCGCTCGGCATAGGCGCGCAGGGTTTCGGAGGCGACACTACGGCGCTTGCGGTGCATTGCGGCAAATTCCCAACACACATAGCGTCGCTGCCCGTCGCCGTCAACATACAATGCAACGCAATGCGGCTGGGACACGCCGAACTGTGACGCGCTTCACGCGCTCCGCCGTCAGACGGACTCACCGTGTATTCTACGGCCGCAGCGCGGCGGATCATGCCGTAACCGGAGCCGCACATACCGACATAACATCACTAAACCGGCCGTTAAACAGATAAATAACGAGGGATAAACTCTTATATGAACGATAAACAAGGATTTAAGCATATCACACTGCCCATTTCCGCCGAAGCCGCCGCAACTCTTACGGCAGGCGATTACGTCATGTTGAACGGTGCGATGTACACGGCGCGCGACGCCGCGCACAAGCGCATGGCAGGCTGTCTTGCGGCAGACGAGCCTCTACCCGTAGATTTATCGGGCGAGACCGTGTACTATGTCGGTCCGTGCTTTGACAAAAACGGCAATCCCAAGGGCGCGGGCCCCACAACGTCTGGACGTATGGACGCTTACGCCCCTGCGCTTTACGATGCGGGAGTGCGTGCAACGGTGGGCAAAGGCGACCGCTCCCCTGCCGTTTACGATGCGATAAAGCGCAACGGCGCACTGTATCTCTGCGCCATAGGCGGCGCAGGCGCACTGTACGCAAAAGCCATGGTCTCCGTACATACGGCGGCGTACGGGGATCTGGGCACGGAAGCGATACGCAGAATGGAAGTCAGGGACTTTCCCGTCATAGTCGGCATCGACCAGCACGGAAACAGCATTTTCGCAAAATGACCGCATTCCTGCAGATAAATTTTTTACTCTCCCCGCATTCGCATCCACTCCGTGTGCGGCAAGGGGCGGCATATCCGCACTGAAAGAGGCGGAAACCGATGCGGAGCAGGCCGTAAAAGCCCGACACCAATCGCACAATCCGCAAACGAAAACAGCGCTCGTACGAGCGCTGTTTTTGATTTGTGTTTTGCCGTGCGTTTACGCGACGGGTTTGCAGTTGTCAAAGGCGTTGGCAGCGGTGTTGCAATCCGGCGTGCAGTGCGCCGTCACGACGGACGGATCGAACGCGCAGTTGTGGAAGGCGAAGGCTCCTATCACCGCGATGTTGCTCCCGTCGCCCGTGAATGAAACGCCTGCGAGCGCGAAACAGTTGTTGAACGCGTTCGCGCCTATCGTAGTCACCGCCGCGGGCAGAACGAGCGTCTTAAGGCTCGCGCACCCTTCGAACGCGCTTGTCTCTATGTCGGTAACGCGCGTGTTGCCGAGGTCGACGGTCGTCACGCCGCTCGATGCGAAGGCGGCAAAGCCTATGGTGTTGAGCACCGCGCCCGTGCCGAATTCGAGCGAATCGAGCGAAATGCATCCGTAGAACGCTTCGTTGCCTATGCTGATGAGGTCGATCGCCGTCGAGAAGTTCACCGTAAGAGCCGCGCAGTTATAGAACGCTCTGTCGCCCACGGTCGTGACGTCCACCGGGAACGGCTCGTTTGACACGCCCACCGTGTGGGGTCTGATCAGCGAATCCGTGTCCGCATACATGTACACCAGCGTCGAGTATCCCGCGACGCCGAACACCTCGTCAAGGCTGCCGTCGGCAAGCTCTATCACAGTCTGGGGAACGTAAACCGCCGTGATGTCGCGGATGTCGGCGAACACACCGGCACCTAGCCCTGTCACGGTGTAAACGGATGTCCTGTCCTCGCCGCTTTCCCACACTCCGTACAAGGTTTCGGGTATGTACGCCACACTGCCTTCCGTCTCCGCCTTGCCGACGACCGTCACACTGCCTGTCCTTGACGTGTATTCGGGGCGTACGTCCGCGGTGTTTTCGATCTCTATCCTGCTGACCAGCGCGTCGATGCCGAGCACTTCCGCCTCGTAAAGCTCGACGGTAACGACGCCGCTCAGCGCTGTGTAAAGCTCGCTGAACGCGGGCAGCACCGTACCGCCGTTTGCGGGTATGCGCACCGTCCCGTCATAACCGCCGAGTCTGGCGGCAATGTCGTCCGCCGCGTCGGAAGAAACGCTGAACGAAAGCGTGTAAGTCGCCGTGATCACCGCGTTGTTCGTATAGTGCGCCCTCATCGACTCGGAGAGCTGGTCGAGCGTGATCGTGCCGTCATAGCTCACCGCGTACGGGAAGGTGATGACGTCCTCGGAAAGCGCGTAGTCGTTGACGTTGAGGATGGCGACCGACGCTTCGCCTTCGCGGTGCTCATCCGTGATGAGCACGTCGGAGAAGTCTACCGAAGGCTGAGACGCCGCCGCGTTATCGTAGTCGAAGCCGAGCAGATCGGCAAGAGAGGTGCACTCCGCAAACGCGCCGCTGCCTATCTCCGTGACGGAAGAAGGCAGATAGACCGTGGTGAGCGCGGACTTGCCGGCAAAGGCGTTCGCGCCTATTGCCGTCACGGTGTACACGTTGCCGTCATCGTCCGTCGCCTCGGAAGGCAGAACGTAGAGCGAACGGTTGCCGCTTGCGGCGGTGATGGTCGCCGTACCGGCTATGCCGTCCTTCGCGCCGCCTTCGTACGGAGTGAACTCGAAGGTATACAGGTCGTAGATGGGCACAAGTTCCACCGCATAGACTATCGTCCCCTGCGCGGGCACGCTGCTCGTCGCGGGGCGGAACTCTATGACCGCGGTGTACACTCCCGCCACGGATGTGTCGAGAGTCGTTGCCGCGCTGCCGCCTACGGACACGACGGTAGCGTCGTCAAGATCGTACGACTGCGTCGAGCCGTCGTCGTAGACCGCGTCGAAGGTGATCTGCGAATAGTAATCCGAAGCCGTGACGCCGAGAGGCAGCACCGCCGCGGAGGTCTGGCGCAGGCTCGCGATGCTCGGAGATTTGACGACGAAGTCGAACGCCTTGGTATACGTCGTGCCGTAATAGTCGTATGTGACCGTGAGTCCCTGTCCGTCCGCGACGTTGTATTCGCCGACGGAACTCTGATATCCGGTGACGGCGATGTCCGCAGAAGAAAGCGGCACGCTGCTGGTCAGTCCCGCAGCCCCGGTCTTTCCGCCGACGGAGAGCTGCTTGTAGTCAAAGCGCATCGAACCGGAAGCGTCGAACTCCTGCTGTGTGTTGTAGAACACGAGTCTGCGGGAGGAATCGAACTTGTACATGTCGTCCATTTCGAACGACGCTTCGTCGATGGCGGCGTGGATGATGTAGGGATAGGTCAGCTGATTTCCGCCGTAGCTCACAGTCATCGAACCGTACATTTCCTGCTGCCCCGCAGAGGAGAACTGAGCGGCGGCAAGGCTCGCTTCAAGCTCTTCGACGGTGAGCGGATAGTCCTCGTTGACGGTGATGCCGTCGCGCGTCACAGACACGCCGTCGGACACGATGACCGTCTGCGTCTGGGTTTCGTCGTCCGTCACGACGGACGCGCCCCATGCGGCGATGAAGTCCTCCGCGCCGAAGCTGCCGTCGTCGGACGCCACGTAATGGCGCGTGAACACGTCGGAGTTGATGGCGACGGGGGATGTCGCGGCGTAAGAGGAGTCGAACACTTTGCTCTGCACCGCGAGATAGGCGAGCGCGCCGCCCTTTTCGGCGATCTGGTCACGGAGTTCGGAAGCGATATAAAGCCCCATACCGGCGCTTGCCGTCCCCGTACCGGCCGCGTTTGCGAAAGCGTAAGGCGCGACGTCGAGGGTGAGGAGCGAGAGATCGTTCTTGTAGATCGCGACGCGCAGGAGCGACGAAGCTCCCGCGAACGCGTAATCGCTTATGCTCTCTAGCTGCGAAGTGGAGCGGAACACCACGTTGCGCACTCCGCTGCCGAAGGCATACGCCCCGACCGTACGCACCTCGTCGGGCACGACGACGGTGGAAGCCGAACCGAAGTATCCGGCAAGGATACCGTTGACGACAACGAAGCCGTCCTCGTCGCCGTTTGCGTACGCCGTGCCGCGGAAAGCGTTCCTGCCCACGGACACGATCGTTTCTTCGGACTCGAACGTGATGTCGGAAATGTTGGTGCAGCCGGCAAACGCCTGATCCGCTATGACCGTGACCGACGCGGGCACGGTGACGGAGGATCCGACCGCTGCGGGATTGGCCGCACGGTAGAACACGTTGCCGATGACGATGTCGGAGGAAATGTTGCTCACGAACAGCGAGCCTTCGAACGCGTCCACACCGATATATCCGATCGACGTGCCCGCCGCGGTGACTCCGCCTTCGAGCGTGGAGCCGGTGAAGGCGTTGCTGTCGACGCCTTTCAGCCCCGTCGGAAGCACAACGGATGAGAAATTGTAACCGCTGAACGCGTTAGCCGCGATATAGACGTAAGGCGCGTCGGTGAGATCCGCCGCACCGGCGGTGCCGTAGCCGCCGCCGTATTTGACGAGCACTCCGCCGAGCATCGCGTCCTCGCCTGCGGAACGGTTGTTGATCCACGCCGTGGCGTAGAACGCGTCCGCTCCCACCGTGGTGAGCGCGCCGAGCGAGTCCGTCCCGTCGACCGCGGCGAGCGAAGTGCACGCGAAGAACGCGCTGTCGCCTATCTTGACGAGTCCGGACGCCTCGGAGAAGTCGACCTTGGTCACCTGCGACATACCGCTGAAAGCGCTTGCCGCGATCTCGGTCACGGGAAGCCCGTTGTATTCGCCGGGGATGTACAGCACCTCCGCCGTCCGGTCTTTGGCGATGATCATGTAAGTGTTGTCGGGTTTGAGGACAAAGTTGTAGGTGAGGTTGTAATATTCGTCGTCGACATTGCCGTTGATGATGTCCCATTCCACATATACGGTGAGGGAGGAGGAAGAGATCTCCGCCGTAAGCGCGTTCTCGGTGTACAAGGCGTCCGTCCAGAGTCCGGCGCAGCGGTACATCGCGCTCTTGGTGATGAGCTTGGGAAGGTCGGCAAGCGCGACCGCAACGGGAGTGCCGCCCGAGGTGAGGGCGAATTCGGCATAATAGTCGGAGAGAGTATCCCCGTATGCGATGCCGCTCACGGCGAAGCTGTCTATCTTGCCGTTCTCGCCGTATGTCACGGCAGGCACCGCCGCCTTGAGTCCGGAGGTGTCCGTGAGCCCGTCTATGCCGTCGAGCGAATCCGCGAACGTGCCGCCGGAAAGCCGCACGGAAGCGGTAGCGGATTTTTCCGTCCATACGGCATAGAGCGTGAGCGTGCCGCGGACGTCGGTCTGCGAAGAGAGTCTGACGGAGAAATTCCAGAGGTTCGCCGCCGTGCCGTCAACCGACCAGCCGAGCAACGTGTATCTCGGACTCTTATAATTCTGCGACGCGGGACGCGGCACGGTGCCGTTGAGCGCGACCTGCGCCGTTTCGGGTGCGGCGGGCGCGCCGCCCTCGTCCCAGCAGTTGTCGGGCGCGTTGAGGTCGAACACGACGTTGACGTAGGTGGATGTGTAGACCGCAGTGAGCGTCATCCCCTCCTCCACTACGAGCGTATCGCCCGCCCCGAAGGTCTGCCCGTCACCGTATGTATAATGCGAAAGCGCCTGTCCCGAAGGTGCGAAAAGCACGAATCTGGAGACGAACTCGTCATAAGAATACGACGCACCGAGTCCGAGCGACACCGTCCACACGGAAGGATCGTCCGCGGACTGCTTCGCGCCGCCGCCCGATACGCGCGCGCCTTCTCCCACGCTGAGCGCGACCTCGGCGGACTGCGTCGCCGGGGACATGAGATTCACCGTGAACTTGCCTGTCAGCACGGTGTCCTCGTCGTAGTTGTACGACACTTCGACCACCTGCGTTCCGGGCTCGTTCAGCTTGGCAAGCTCCTCCGCCGCGATCATGTCCGTCGAAACGGCGAATCCGCTCCCCGTCCTGACGGGGGCGTTGTCGCCCGTCTTCATGAGCACATAGCCGACCACGTCGCGCGTCACGTCGAAGTCGCCTATGACCGCTTTGTCGAAGGCGGAAGCCCCTTTCAGCACGTCGAATGTCAGACCGTAAGGCTGAGCCGTCGCCGGAGTATCGCCGCCGCCGTCGCCCGGCGTACCGCCGTTCTGCCCTGTTTCGCCGTAGTTGCATGCGACGAGGGCCGCGACGAGAATGACGGCAAGAAGCATCAACAGCACCAGTTTCCCACTCTTTCTCATAAACCCCTTTCTCCTCCGCGCGCGTATAAGCGCGAGATATAAAGATACATCATTACTATATCATGCGCGCCGCCGCGCCCGAATACCGACAACTATAATTAACTTATGTTTCCGAACATTAAAAAAGCGGACGCGTACCGGCGCGTCCGCGGAAACCGCCTGCAGCATCCCCTCTTCCGCCTCAGCGGACGGTGTTCTCCTCCTCCGCCATGACTTCCAGCGCCAGCGCGAATTTTGTCGAAGCCGGACGGGACAGGAACACCGCACGGTACACGAACCCGTCGCCGCTTATGTCGAGCGACACTCCGGGCAGCGTGGCGGCGGTGGGCAGATTGCGCACGGGGACGGTCACGGAATCGGGCGCGTTCTCCGCCTTTTCCTTGTCCGCGTCCGCGCGGAAAACGAGGTTCTCCCTGTCGAGGGAGAGCGTTCCTTCCGCCGCACGGACATAGCCGTTGCCCTTTTCGTTGACCGCCATGAGGCGAACTTTTTCGCTGAGGGCGAAACCGGGCGAAGCGACTTCCCTTCTCACGCTTTCGCGTATCGCGTCGTACCAGCGGTCTATGCGGTCGGGGCACACCGTGCCCGTCCGCCATGCAGGCAGGATCCTGCCCGTCCTCGAATATACCGCCGAAAAGCCGCATTTTTCGCACATCACCGCATTACCTGCGGCGTGCATGGCGAACTCCTCTCCGCACGCGGGACAGCGGTACAGCACGTTTTCGAGCCCTTCGGCGTACCTCTTGCCGTCGTACACTCTGCCCGTCCTTTCCTGCCATTCGTGCTCGTTGTGCGCGAGAGAAGCCGTAATCCTGTCCATGACCTCGCGCGCTGAAAGCGTCCTGGTTTCCTCCGCACTCATCATCATGTCCATCGTGCACACCACTCCGCCGGTGCGGGAGGAGTGCGCCCATTTGGGACGCGTCAGCCCCGCGCCGCTTATCACGCACGATGCCACGGGATACCCCAGCCACTTCACCAGCTTCGCGGTGGAAAAAGCCATGGGCGCGGTGCGTCCGTCCGCACTCACCTTGCCCTCCGGACACAGAATGACGGACACCCCGGAGTCCAGATACCGTTTGATGTTCTTTATACAGGTGTAATCGGCATAGAACTGCTTCTTGACTATCGCGCGGTAGCCGTCTATCAGCCGCGCAAACACGGGCTGGGAATACTTCATCGTTTCCGCGACGACGAAGCTGACTTTCCTGCCCAGGAAGGGCGTGGTGAACCACGCGAAATCGAAAGGCGAAACATGGTTGGACAGCACCAGCATCGCGCCCTTTTTCTTCTGCCCGCGGAAACTTTCGGACAGCACGGATCTCGCTCCGAATCTGAGCCTGAGCACTCCGCACACCGCCATGAGCAGCAGATAATGCGGCAAAGAGAAAGTCTTTTGCTTCTTCGCGCCGCGAGTGCGTTTGGTCCCGCGTTCCGCCGCGCCGCTCTTTTCCGGGGCGGCTCCGTCCCTTGTCGTTTTTTCTTTCATGCGCCCATTATATAGCAAAATTCCTCTTTTGTCACCTCTTCGCAACCCCTTTGCCTGCATTGACCGGACGCTCCCGGCAGACGCCGGCTCTCCGCAGAAAACCGCCGAAAACGCCGTTAAACCGTCATATTTCGGCATTAAACAAGCGTTTCCGGCGTTTTCGACGTTTTGTCCGCGCTTTTCAGCCGAAGATCATCTCCCTGACTTTCCGCGCGATGCCCTCCGTCACGGAGAAATCCATGCCGACCGCGTGCAGCCTTTCGATCTCCGCGTGGGCGAGTTTCGCCTCCGCAAGTTCCGCGACGGCGGCTTTTATCTCCGCGCGGCTCAGCGCGAGCTCCTCTCCG
Organism: Candidatus Limadaptatus stercoravium; assembly: GCA_018710835.1. Classification (GTDB taxonomy): domain Bacteria; phylum Bacillota; class Clostridia; order Christensenellales; family CAG-917; genus Limadaptatus; species Limadaptatus stercoravium. Next base: position 23,320 of record DVJC01000011.1, read on the forward strand.
TCCTCCGACGCTCCCGGCTCAAGCTCTATCCTGTCCGCCGCGGCGGCAAACGGCCCCGCGTCCGCGGTCAGAGCGCACCCTTTCCACAATACGGACTCCACCCTCTCCGGCAGGAGCGGATGGTGCAGCACCGTTCCTCCCGGGATGAGTTTCGCCGCCTCCGCGAGAAATACGTGCGCAGCGTGTTCGCCGCCGTCCAGCATATACACTCTCCGCCCCGCAAGATGGTCGTAGAAGGCGACGATCCCGTTCGGCGTGATCGCCTTCGAGAACGCGTTGCGTCCTTGACTGCCGCCGCTAACGCAGTCCGTTTCCGCAAGCGCGAAAGCCGCCGCCGCGCGGCGCACGGCGACAATATCCGCCTTCTTCGCGTACGCCTCCTCGGATCGCGCATAATGACAGAAAGCGGACTTTAACTTGTCATATGCACGCGAATAACATCTTTTTTTGACATTTATCAGCTCTGTTATTTCTTTTTTGGCAGGCAGTACGGCGGCACGGTCCATGGCGGCAGCCATATCGACTATACGTTCGCGTATCACGGGCAATGCCGCTTCGCACGGGTGCGGAGAAGTCGCGTCCACAACCGCCGCGCCGAGTGCCTTGACGTATATCCCGTCCGCGCTCTCCGGATCGCCCGAACAGTACCATATCTCGTGATCCAGCCCGCGTTTTGCACATTCCGCGCCCACGGACTTGATCAGCGTGCTCTTGCCCGTTCCGGGTGCGCCCTTCATGAGGATCACGTTGTCCATGCGCGCCAGTTCGCTGTCGTAGAAACTTCTGAATCCGTATGCGGTATTTCCGCCGAGAAAATATCTTTCCATACCTTTCCTCCCTGCCTTATCCTATGCCGCACGCGGATAATGCGAAACGTCATACGGCGCATGATTCCGCAGCGCCGTGCGCGGCAGTCCGCTTTCCGCTCTGCTATCCGTATTATGCGCAGCCGTGCGGCTTTTCGCCATATTTTCCGCGCCCGGCGGCCGTTTCCGCAGCCGCGTCCCCCTCCCGTTCCGCGTTCCGCGCCGCGGCGGCGCGCTGTCCGTATCCGCCGCGGAAATCCTACTCACACCCGTCTTGCAAGCACGCATAGGATACGGTATGGAGGCGGTTATGGGAGAATTTATCGTTTACGAAACCGACGAGAGGATGTTTTTCCTCAAAAAACAGCTCGAAGGCTTGCGCCCGCTTGTAAACACGCATATATTCGCACCCAATCTTGTGCTCTCCGCCGAAAGGCTCGACAACGTCCGCGAGGGCGAAACGCTTGTCTGCGGAAAGCTGGACGAGGGCGCGGAAACCCTTGCGCAGTGCAAAAAACTGCGCGTGTGCCGCATGCTTGCAGACGAAAAGTTTCAGGCGGCCAACGCAAGACTCACGGCGGAAGGCGCGCTCGGCATCATCATCGGGCACAGCATGCTGTCGCTCGAACATATGCGCGTGCTGGTCATCGGTTTCGGGCGCACGGGAGCGGCGGTATGCCGCATTCTGGACAGGCTCGGCGTCGCAGCGGACGTGGCGACAGGCGCCTCTCCCCGTCCCGCGGGCGCGTTTGCGCACCGTGTGACGACCGCCTCCTCCGCCGACCTTTCGCTCTACGACGTCATAGTGAATACAGTCCCCGACAAGGTCATATCCGACGACCGCGCGCTCGCCATGCGGCACGACGCCGTATATATCGACCTTGCGAGCAAACCGGGGCTGAATCTCGCCATGCTGAAAAACCTCGGACTTGACGCGGAGATATACCCCGCAGTCCCGGCAAAATGCTCTCCGGAAAGCGCAGCCGCCGCAATGAAAGAATACATCCTGGAGGTGACGGCATGAAAAAGATCGGACTTGCCGTGACAGGCTCTTTCTGCACGTTCGCCAATCTGCTCGCAGCCGTAGACGATCTTGTTGAAAGCGGCTTCGACATCACGCCGATATTCAGCTTCAATACCGCAAAACTCGACACGCGCTTCTTCAAGGCGGAAGAATTCCGCGCCGTAATAAAGGAAAAGACGGGCAAAGACCCGATCACGACCATACCGGAGGCGGAACCTATCGGCACGTCACGCGGGCTCGAACTCATGCTCGTCGCCCCGTGCACGGGCAACACGCTGGCGAAGATCGCGCACGGCATAACGGATACGCCCGTCACCATGGCGGTCAAGGCTCAACTGCGCAACAACCGTCCCGTCGTGCTGTCCATATCCTCAAACGACGCCCTCGGCGCAAACGCGAAAAATATCGGCATCCTGCTCAATACACGCAACGTATACTTTGTGCCGTTTTCGCAGGACGCGCCCGCCGTCAAGTCAAACTCGCTCATTGCGGACACATCACGCATAAGAGAGACCTGCGAAGCCGCACTCGAAGGCAAACAGGTTCAACCCGTGCTGTTCTGAAGGCGGCGTACGCCGCCTTCCCGATGCCGACGCACTCTGCCGATTGAACACTAATCGTGTACCGCAATGCTCCTGCTCATTATCATTACAACGCTTGTGCTGCGACCTCTTGCGGCATTTCTCCGCAGACGCTTCCGCGTGAAACACTTATCGTGTACCATGTCGCGGCAGTTCACCTGACGCCGTCACAGTACAGGCAGACGGCGCAAGTTTTGCGGGAGCATCCGGCACCCGGCGTTTTAGCACTCTCTGAGCAATGCGCAAATGTCGCAAAACGTCGGAATGCGTCCGGAGCGCACAGCAGCGCGGTTTTCCTTCGGCGCGCCGGACAGCAAAGTCCCCCGACAAGGAATTTTGCATGCCAAATGAAATCTACTCCGGTCCGACAAACGACGTAACGCCCGCTTGAAGCGGGCGTTACGGTGTAAACACGTTATTTTTTACTCTTCGGGCGAGAACTCGTCTTTGCCGACTCCGCACAGCGGGCATGTGAAATCTTCGGGGACTTCCGCCCAGGTCGTGCCGGGAGCGATTCCGTTGTCGGGATCGCCGGCTTCCTCGTCATAGACGTATCCGCAGACGTTGCATACGTACTTCATCTCAAAACCTCCTTTTGCGACCTCTGCCGCATTCTTACGGCAATTATACCACGCCTCGGAACTATTTTCAATACCAATCTGCATTTGCCGCCCT
>DVJC01000061.1 GCA_018710835.1 Candidatus Limadaptatus stercoravium
TCTTCGCTGACGTGGAAGTGGAGATAGTTGAACTTGAAGAGTGCCATGGTGTCGATGAGCTTCTTCACCGTATCCACGCCGAAAAAGTGGCGGCACACGTCGATCATGCCGGCGCGGTAGGCGTAGCGCGGTTTGTCATACACCGTGCACGCGGGCAGATCCGCCTCCAGCGCGCCACCCGTGAGTTGCAGGAGCGTCACGGCGGCATGGAAAAGCCCTTCGTCGTCCTTCGCCAGCGCGGAGACGCCCTTAGTAGTGATCTTCAGCACATAATCCCACTCCGTTTCTCCCTTCGAAAATTTCACGGGAGATGACGCGTCCGCTCCTCCGAAGAGCGACGCGATGACGGGCAGGTCGGCGGCGACTTTTCCGTCGGCGCGGAATGCGAAGCTCCCTTCCGCGACTTCGATCTTGTAAGGTTTAGGCAAAATGTTCATATTCCCTCCGCCGCCGCGGACGCACGATGCTCCGGACGTCCGCAAGCGGCCGCTTTATTGTCGTATCTTAATAATGATACCATTCCGCTCGCCTTACGTCAATACGCGCGCGGGAGCGGACGCGCTTTAATCGCGCCCCCGTACGGTGCAATAACATAAAACGCGTTCAATCGTCATTATTCCGCTTTGACACGGGCAGTGCCGTGTGCTATCCTCAATGAGTGAAAGCGGCAGGCTGTCTTGGCGGAGTCATCGTATCTGCGGCGAAAGCGCTCGCCGGCTTCGCGGTTCTCGCTCTGAAAACCGTGCTGAAAGCGGCATGCGTCTTCGGGCTGTATGTGCCGGCAGTCTATCTTGCCTACGGGGCGGTACTGTATCTCGCGTTCGGGTTCGGGCTGTTTGAACGGAGCGTCGACGGCGCGCTGTACATATTCGGATTCGCGCTTTGCTTCGGCTGTTCCGCGGTGATAACCGTCCGCCGGCTGAGAACGAAACCGCTGAAGGATCTCTTGCGCGTCGCAGCGGAGGAATACGCCGGAAAGCGGCGGAGCAAAAACGCCCCCGAAGTGCCGCGGATATACCGCAGCCGCGTGAACAGGGGCGTCACGGTGTACGAATACTCCGACAGATACGACCTCTACGAAAAGCGCGGGAAAGGGCTCGCGCTCGTCAAAACCGAGTGGAAAAAGGACAAAAGATGACCGACTCTTCCCTTCTCATACCCAAAGACGCGAAAATCACTCTCGTCCCGACGCGCCCCAAACAGCGCATATGGGAGATAGATTTTCTGCGCGGTCTTTGCATACTGCTCATGATCCTGGACCACCTTGCCATGCTGCTCGGCAGCTACTTCGGTCCGGCGTGGTTCGGCAGCGGCATGGCGGGCGACAGCGCGGCCTTCTGCCGCTGGTGCGCGTGGTTCCACGACAGCGAAGCGCGCCGCATAGCGCACGGAGTGGTCGTATTCGTCTTTTTCTCGATCTCCGGCACTTCCTGCGCGTTCTCGCGCTCCAACGTCCGCCGCGGACTCATTCTCGCCTGCGTGGCGATGCTCTACACCGGCGCGACGTATGCGGCGGAAAGTCTTTTCGATGTCGGCGGCATAAGAGTCACCTTCGGCGTACTGCACTGCTATGCCGCGTGCATTCTCATCTGGGCGCTCATCAACATTCTCGTCCGCCGCAACACCGTCGCCGCCACAATTATAAGCGCGGCGATAGTCGTGGCCGTCGCCTGCCTTTACTACCTCTACACTCCCCCTGCCGACACGCCGAAATGGCTCGCGCCTCTCTTCCCGTACATCGACGCGAACGGCAATCCGCCCCTCTTTTACGATCCGAGCGAATTCTCCCCCGGCGACACTTTCAACCTCATCCCGTACGCGGCGTTCTTCTTTACGGGGACGATGCTCTCGCCCATACTCTATCCGCGCAAATACAGTCTGCTCCCCTTCCTGGACGGCAAATGGAACAAACCCGTCTGCTTCGTCGGGAAATACTCGATCTTCTTCTATCTCTTCCACGTCGTCGCCCTCGCCGCGGTGCTCATGCTGGTGAGCTACCTCTTTATCACCCCCGGCGACTGGGTGCTTGTGTAACCCCGCCGAATGTAACCCCACGTAAAATCCTTACGGATTTTCCGCGGGGACCCCGATTATATACCCCACAAAATTTCCTGCGGAAATTGTTGCAGGGACCCCGATTGATTGCCCCACATAAAATCCTTGCGGATTTTCCGCGGGGACCCCGTTTTTATACCCCACCGAAAATTCTTTCGGCGGGGACCCCGATTGATTGCCCCACATAAAATCCTTACGGATTTTCCGCGGGGACCCCGATTTTATACCCACCCAAACACCGCCCGGTTCAAATCAAACAGCGGAGGGCTTGAAGCCCTCCGCTGCCCTTTCGCGCCATGCACCGGCGCCGGTATTGCCGGAACCGATTATCCCGACCGAACAAGCGTTTTATTTGCGAAAATCACATTATAAACGCCTGTTTCTTGCCGCCATGCCGGCAGCGCGCCGTTCCGTAATTCGCGCCGCGTCAGCGTCCGAGGGAGAAGAACTCGCGGACGAGTTCCCACGGTTTGTCGTAGTAGACTCCGCTCTCTGCCGCCGACTTCTCGCTGTACGGTCTGCCGTCGCCGAGCGTGCGCGAGGAGGAATACATCAGGAAAGGCACCGGCTCGCGCGAATGCGTGAGTATGGACACGGGAGTGAAGTGGTCGGGCATGACCATGAGCGCAAATTCCTCCCCGCCCGCTTTCAGGTGGTCGTATATCGGCTGCAGTATCTTCTTGTCCACGCACTCTATCGCCCTGACCTTGCCTTCGGCGTCGCCCTGGTGTCCGCACTCGTCGGGAGCTTCCAGGTGCACGAACACGAAGTCGCAGCCTCCGTCGAGCAGGTCGCACGCCGCCTTCGCCTTGCCTGCGAAATTGGTGGAGAGAGTGCCCGTCGCGCCCTCGACGTCCACGCTTTTCATTCCGGCGCCGATGGCTATGCCCTTGAGCAGATCGACCGCGCTCACCATGCCGCCTTTAAGCCCGTATCTCTTCTCGAAATTTTCCAGCGCGGGACGGGTGCCCTGTCCCCAAAACCACACGCTGTTCGCCGGGTTTTGACCGGATAAAACCCGTTTTTTGTTGACAGGGTGGTTCGAGAGCAGTTCGTTGGAACGTCTGACGAGGTCGGTGAGCTCCGCCGCGAGATCCCCTTTGGGTAGATAGCCGCCTATCTTCTTTCCGCTGATGTCGTGAGGGGGCGTAAGCTGCATATCCGTACTGCCGTGCGCGATGATGAGGCAGTGGCGGTAGCTCACTCCGGGATAGAATGCGAAGCGGTCGGAGCCGAGTTCGCGTCCGAGATATTCGACGAGTTCGCGCGCTTCGGGCGTGGTGATCTCGCCTGCGGAATAGTCCTTCATCGTCTTTTCGGCGAAGTCCTCCTCGTCCGAAAGCGTGACCAGGTTCATCCTGACCGCAACGTCGTCCTCTTTCATGTCTATGCCTATCGAAAGGGCTTCCAGCGGAGAACGCCCGGTGTAACACGCGGACGCGTCGTAGCCCAGCGCGCCGAGATTCGCCACGTCGCTGCCCGGCTTGTAACCGTCGGGGACGGTCTTGACCAGCCCCACTCTGCCCGTCTTTGCGAGCATATCCATGCAAGGTTTGTCTGCAACTTCCAGCGGAGTGCGTCCGCCGAGGGCGGGGACGGGATAGTCACCCATACCGTCGCCGAGAATAAGAGCGTATTTCATAATCACCTCTCGGGATATGTTACTTCCGCGGACGCGCTTTGTCAATCTGTTGCGCACGCCAAACATACTCAAACGGTTGCAAAAATCATACTTTTAGTGTAAAACATGAATAGTAAAAGCGCGTACGGGCGCCGTGCACGCAGTAAGGAGCTTATGGAAACGTCCGCCGGAAAACTGAAAATCCTCCCTCCCGGAAGCATCACTCCGGAAGGCTGGCTCAAAGACCAGATGCAGCTTGTCAACGACCTGCAGAAGCGTCTGGGGGCGGATCCTTCCATGTCCGGGCACGGCGAATGGACCAACGGAGAGATACTGCCGCGCTATGTGCGCGGATTGTGTCTGCTTGCCGGCGCGCTCGGCGACAAACAACTGCGCGACAAGGCGGAAAGTTTCATGTCCGCCGTGTTCGACAGCGCGGAGCCGGGCGGCGACTTCGGCGGAAGATCCGGCGGCGGACTCGCCGCCAAGATCGAGGGCGTGAAAGCCGCGCTTACGTTCTACGAACTCACGGGCGAGGAGCGCGCTCTCACCTTTCTGCGCAAATTTTTCAAAAACCAGTTCAACACGCTGTCGGTGACTCCGATGTGGTACGACGCCAGGGCGCGGCTGCCGGAGGAACTCCCCGCCATCGCAGCCGTATGCCGCGGAGAGCAGCCCGTGTGGCTCAAGGAACTTGCGGCGAAGCTGGTCGGACTGTCCTGCGACTGGCAGCGTATCGCGGACAGATTTCCGTACAAACGCCCATTCGACAAGACGCTATCCGCCTCCGCCGCGGCGCGCGTGGCGCGTACCGTAAAAACGGCGGAAAACGCGACGGGAAAACGGCGCGAAAAGCTGTTCGGAGTCGCGCGGGCGGAGTCCGAGTGGCACAGACTCTCCCACCGCATCATGGTGGAAACAAACGGCGTGAACATTGCCAAAGCCGTCAAATATCCCTGTATATACGATGAATTTTTCGGTTACGCCGGGCGCGAAACGCTGTCGCTGCGGCTCGCCGGCGCGCTGGAACGTTATCATGCCGGAGCGACGGGCATGTTCGCCGCCGACGGCAGGCTTGCCGGCACTTCCCCCGTGCGCGGCATAGACGTCGAAAGCGCGGCGGAAATGACGGAATCGCTCCTCGAAGTCCTTGCGGCGACGGGAGAATCCGCATGCGCCGACCTTCTTGAAGAGATCGCGTACAACGTGCTGGGCGCGGCGGCTCTCGACGACCTGTCCGCCGTGCGCGACAAGATAGCGACCAACCGTGCCGCGGCGTCCGCCGACGCGAAAAACGTCGCTTATCCTTTCGGCGACGCATATGCGTCCGGTACGCCTTCACGGGGAGCCGTCGCGCTGCTCTCCGCCTATCCCCTGTTCCTGCGGTCGGTCTGTCTGTCGCGCGAGGGAGGGCTGGACTTCTACTCCTACGCGCCCTGCACCGTGCGTGCAAACGTGAACGGCGCCGAACTGAAAATAAAGCTTGACACGGGCTATCCCTTCCGCAACACGATCGTTTTCCGCGTGGAAGAAGCGGAAGGCGACGTTTCGCTCAAGCTCAATTTCCGCGTGCCGCGGCGCACGTCGATGCAGCTCGTTTCAGGCGGACAGATCGTCGCTTCGGGCGAGCGGAACATCTCCGTGACCTGCATACTGCGCACGGGCAGCACCTTTATGCTCAGGCTCAACATTCCGCTCACTCCCGCGCTCAACCGCGACGGCACGGTGAGCTTCTACAAAGGCAGTCTGCTCATGGCGTCCCGTCCCGGCGAGGAACTTTACGCGGACAGGGCTCTCCGCGGCGCGGTATGCGCCCGTCCGACGGGCAAATGGGCGTTCGCGCCCGTGCTCTCCAAACGCGCCGGCGGCAGACCCGTACTCGCCGGCAACGAGCGCACCGTCGTGGGCGCGCTCACGGACAGGCCTTTCAGCCACGCTTCTCCGCCCTTTGAGCTGAAGATACTCTGCCGCAACGTCGTCGGCTGGGACTACGACGAAAACGGACTGCCCTCTCTGCCCAAAAAGATACGCTTCTCGGAAGAAGCCGCGGAGCGCACATTCGTCCCGTTCGGCTGTACGGCGGTCGGCATGGCGCAGTTCCCGCCCTGCCACAAACCGTGATACGCGCGTATGCCGCGCGCCGCGGCGCGCCGAAACTTGACATAATCTCCGAAAAGTATTAAATTGATAGTTACGGAACGCAATTATGAGGAAACTCGAACGCACTTATTCAGGCAGCGAACGCATCATAGCCAGAGCACGCTTCTCGGCGTGGGCTTTTTTGCGCGAGATCTTCGTGGCTGCGCTGCTCGGCGGCGTGATAGCGGTGCTGTGGATCTTTGCCGACGACATCGAAGGCTTCTTCGACCCCGACTTCCAGGGACAGGCGCGCTATCTCACGCCGGACAACCTGCGGTGGGCAATGCTGGGCGCAGGAGTTTTCGTGATACTGCTCGCGCTCCTGCACGCGCTCTCTCTTTACAGACAGGAGATCATCGTCACCGAGGACAAGTTCCTCTACCGCTCCGGAGTGGGCAGCACGGTGAACGTCATGCTCCCTCTCAGCGAGATAAGATACATCGACGTCAGGCAGAGCCTCCTGCAACAGCTGTTGGGATACGGCAAAATAAAGATCATCACCGACGGAGAAGAGCCTTTCGTGATATACAACCTCGTCCGTCCGGAGCGTTTCGCCCGCCGCATAATGAAACAATGCAGCTACGCGCGCGAGAACATCCGCCCGACGCTGCGGCTGTCCTCCGGCAGAAAAGACTGACGGCGCGGGCTTCCGCCCGAACTGTGCCGAAACAGAAAAAGACGCGTTGCCGCGTCTTTTTTGTATTGCCGGATGTCGGCGCACGCCTGCGGCTATGTGCCACACGCGCATTCCTCCGTCACTCTCCGTCCGCACCTTCGGGAGAGGACGGCGCGTCCGCAGGGACCGTTTCCTCCACGGCGCCCTTCTTCTTCACGGGCAGCTTCGCCTTTGCGGATATCCTGTCCGCCGCTTCCGCGGCGAGCGCGCGCACCGTTTCCTTGTCGAGTTTAAGGCGTTTCGCCTCCTCTTCTCCGCTCTTTGCGGCGTCCTTTTTCCTCGCGCCGTTTCCGCTTGACTGCACGGCAGGTGCGCTCTTCGTGACTTCCGTGCCGTAGACCTTGCTCATGACCGCGCTCTTCGCCTTGTGCTCGGTCACGACGCCGTTGACATACGTCTGGACTTTCACGGTGTAGTGTCTGCCCACCTGTTTTGCGATTATACCGAACACAAACAGCGAGATCTTGAGCGAAAGCTGTACGGCGGCGACAAGTATGTTGGCGCCGAGCACCAGCCACTCCGCAAGCCCGGCACCGCGCGCGTCGACGACGCCCGCCATGGAAACAGCCGTCGCCACGAGAAAGACAAGCGTAGTGAACACGCGGAACATGCCGAAGAGCTTCTTGAACACTTTGATCTTCTTCTTGCCCTTCTTCACGTCGTCCGTATAACACGCCACCAGCACGACGAACAGCACGACGTATACGCCGAGCAGCCCCGCCATGATGTACGAATACGGCGAAAGTATCCAGTTGCCGGAGATGAGCACCGCGCCTGAAACGATGGCGTATACCATACTTATCACCGTCCATGCGAAACTCGCCTTGGCAAGGCGCGACTGTTTGCGCTCTTCCTTGACCTGCTCCTGCCGCGCGGCTGCCTCCTCAGGCGTCTCGACACGGGGCGGCGCGCCGAAGTCCGGATCGATGTCGTAGCTCTTTCTCTTTTTCATTTCACACCGCGATTTTCGCGCAAAACGCGTTTTTTCGATTCATATTGCCGTATGAAACGCTATTTTGCGCATTCTATCACCTTATCGACGTTGCTTTCCAGCACGTCGAAGAAGTTGTTGACTATCTTCTCGTCCTCTTCGTTGCCCGTTATCGCTATCGTAAACGTCACCTCGCCCTCGAAGGTGGTGAGCGCCAGCTGCATATAGGGCTTGCCCTTCACCGCGCCGGTATAGAACCCGTCATAGGGAAGCGTACCGCCGAGCGCGTAGTCGGCGGGCTTTATCGAACCGATGTTGGACATGCCGATGAGCGGATTGTCGTATCCGAGCTTTATCGCGAACTCGCTGACGAAGTGCGGGAACACCGTATACGCCAGATGCAGCAGCGGAAGCGCGTAAAGACCGAGGAATCTGTCGCGCTTGTTCGCCTCCATGGCCTTCGCCACGATGTCGAGCGTCTCGCGCATATCCCTGCCCACGCCGTTCACCGCCACGGTCATGAAGCCGGTGTGGTTGGTGAGCCCCGTTTCCGCTCCGCCCTCTTTCATATGGCGTCTAAGGTCGACCATGCACGGCACCGTGAGCGTCTCGCCCTCGCGGAACACGCCGATGTCGTACAGCGAACGGATATACACCGCAAGCATGAGATCGTTGACCGTGAAGCCGAATTTCTTCCCCGCCGCTCTCGCCTGCGCGAACTTCTCCGCGGAGAGCTTGCGCTTGACGATGCGGTTGACGTCGTCTTTCCTGCGCCCGGTGAGGGGGAAGGTGTGCTTGCTCTTGACGTCGCTGATGTTGTGATAGAGAGATTTGGCGTGTTTCGCGTCCTCTTCGCTCATCCCGGAATACACCGCGTCGTATGCGCGCGTGCCCGTTTTGATCTCAAGATTACCGTCGCCGCCCAGCAGTCGGGTATAGTTGCGGCAGAGCTGCGTGACGAAATACTTGAGATCGCCGCCGTCGAAGCACATGTGGTTCACCACCACGGCGAGAGCGCGCTTCGTGCCGCAGCGGAAAAGCCCTACGCGTATCTGTACGTTGCTCGTGATGGGGATGCGCTGCTCCGCGAACGCCATGACCGATTTTTCGAGATCGTCCGTGTCCGTGACGCTGAACGCGTCGTCCACGCTCCACTTCTCCACCGTCCAGTAAGGTCTGATGAAATTGTTGCGGTATCTCGCGTGCAGCACAGGCACCGAGTCTATCTGAAACGCCAGCGCGCGCCGCAGCGCGTCCTCGTCCACGGGCCCGTCGTAATAGAGCACGCAGTGCATCATTCTGTCGTAGTAGTTGCGGAAAAGATATTGCATCTTATCCCACATTTCCGCTTTCAAAAGCTTTTTCATCGAGTGATCCCTCTTGTTTTTATTTCACTCATTTCCCCTTTTTCTACGCAATTATAGCGCGCGTCGGCGCATTGCGCAATCAAAAAAGGAGAGCTTTCCGCTCTCCTTTCATGATTTGCACGCCGCGCTCAAAGTTTCCCTGCCGCGAATCTCTTCATGAAATCCGCCGTAAGGTCGTTGTTTTTCCTCGCCGCCTTGCTCTTCCAGTTGAGGGAGAAGCAGTGGTTGTCAAGCAGCCCCGTGGAATGGAACTCCTCGTAATGCACGCCCTTTTCGCTCAATATCTTCATGAGCGCGTCCGCCTGTCCGCCGCAGAAGATGTCTTTCTGCGCGTGCGTGAGGAAAGACGCCGGGAACTGCGCGTTGACGTGATCCAGCACACTGCACAGCTCCTTCCACTCGTAGCCGTCTATCTCGTTCTTGCCTATGCCGGCGAAATCCCTGAGCAGTTTGCCGCCGAGATCGAACGGATACTTGTTCTTCAGCGCCGTTGCAACGTCGTAAATGCCGCAGTTGAGCACCGCGCCGCCGAAACGGAGATCGGTGGAAACGCCGAGCTTCTCCTGCAAGGGCTTGTTGGTGGTTATGCACGCGAGCATCGCGGCGTAGTAGCCGCCCGCGCTGTCGCCCGCCACCATCATTCTGTCGAGATCCAGACCGTACTTGTCCGCATTCGCGCCCACCCAGTTGAGCGCGGCGACCAGCTGACGGTGAGGCACGGGACACTTGTATTCGGGGCAAAGACCGTAATTGACGTTCACCACGAAAAAGCCCATGTCGGCAGCCCAGCGCGAAAGCGCGCGGCGGTAATACTTGTCACCCGCCACGAAACCGCCGCCGTGTATGTAGAAGAACACCGGACGCCTGCCCTCCTGCCCCTTGACGCAGTAGGTGTCCAGCGTGCACGCCGCCGGCGCGGACTCGTCGTACACGATGTCCGTCCTGACGTCGAAGTCCACGCCCTTGAACTTCGTCATACGCCTGCAATTCTGCGGCGCGTTGTAAAGTTTATCTATTGCGACAAACAAGAAACTCTGTAAACTCATACTCTCCTCCGTAATAAAACGCCCTTTCGGACAACGGCATTTTAACACATGTCGAATTTTTTGTAAACCGTTTGCGAGTGTGTTACACCCCGGCGTCCCCGTACTTTTATGCACTGCCGCACACGATCGCCGTCCGCCGCACAGTCTGTGCATGATGTGCCGTGAAAGTCAGCCCGGCGCTCAGCCGCGCTCCCGTACCTTTGCACGCCGCCGAAAACTATCTCCGTCCGCCGCGCAGTCTGTACATGATGTGAAGAAAAGTCAGCCCGGCGCTCAGCCGCGTTCCCGTACCTTTGCACGCCGCCGAAAACTATCTCCGTCC
>DVJC01000062.1 GCA_018710835.1 Candidatus Limadaptatus stercoravium
CGTTGTTGATGAAGATGACGGTGATGTTCATTCCGCGCGCCGCGGCATGGACGATCTCCGCCATACCGATGGACGCGAGGTCGCCGTCGCCCTGATAGGCGAACACGATATTGTCGGGATTGGTGAGCTTGATGCCCGTAGCGACCGCCGGTGCTCTGCCGTGCGCCGCTTCCTGCATGTCGCAGTTGAAATATTTGTACGCAAACACCGCGCAGCCGACGGGCGCAATGCCGACCACTCTGCCCTTGAGACCGAGTTCCTCTATAGCTTCGGCAACGAGCCTGTGCGCGATGCCGTGGGTGCAGCCGGGGCAATAATGCAGCGGCGTGTCGGTGAGCATTTCGGTTTTCTTGAATACGACTGCCATATTACGCCTCCTTCTTTACGAACTCCGCGATGTCTTCGGGAGTCATGACGTTACCGCCCGTTCTTGCAAAGAATCTGACGGGCTTTCTGCCTTCGACGACAAGTTTGACGTCCTCGATGTACTGTCCCATGGACAGTTCGACGGTGACGAACTCCTTGACGGAAGGCTGGGAAGCGAGCTTGTCCAGCGCGTCTTTGGGGAAGGGATACAGCGTGATGGGACGGAAAAGCCCCGCTTTCACGCCGTTCTCGCGCAGAATGTCCACCGCGCTCTTCGCAATGCGCGCCACTGTGCCGTATGCCGTGATGATAATCTCCGCGTCGTCGGTGAGATAATCCTCGTACATCGTTTCGTTTGCGCACATATCGTCGTAAACGCCCTGCAGCTTGTGGTTCATCTCTTCAAGCTCGTCGGGTACGATGTAAAGGGAGTTGACCACCCTTCTCGTCTCGCCGAAACCTTCGCCCGTGGTCGCCCACGGCTTCTTGGGGAATGTCGCCGGATCTTTCATGTCGGGGAGCGTGACCGCTTCCATGATCTGACCGAGCATGCCGTCGCCGAGGATCATGACGGGCAGACGGTATTTCTCCGCCTTGTCGAACGCGTCGTACACCAGGTTGACGCACTCCTGCACCGAGCAGGGGCCGTACACCAGCATCCTGTAGTCGCCGTGTCCGCCGCCCTTGACCGCCTGGAAGTAGTCGCCCTGCGCCGGCTGAATGCCGCCGAGGCCGGGTCCGGAGCGCACCATGTTGATGATGACGCAGGGAAGCTCCGCGCCGCATATGTAGGAGATGCCCTCCTGCTTGAGGCTGACGCCGGGGCTCGAAGAGCTCGTCATCGCTCTGCCGCCGGCACCCGCCGAGCCGTAGACCATGTTGATCGCGGCGATCTCGCTCTCCGCCTGAATGAAGTGCCCGCCGACTTGCGGAAGGCGCCAGCTCATGTATTCCGGAATCTCGTTCTGCGGAGTGATGGGATAACCTGCGTAAAAGCGGCAGCCGCCGCGGATAGCGGCTTCTGCGATTGCTTCGTTGCCTTTCATAAGTTTTCTTTCTGCCATAACTTACTTCTCCACCGTGATCACGCAATCGGGACACATCGTAGCGCAGAACGCGCAGGCGATGCACTGTTCGGGGGCGATCTCTTCCACGACGAAATAGCCCTGATTGTTGCTTACCGTTTGCGACACGCGCAGTATCTTCTTGGGACACGCCGTGACGCAGAGGCCGCAGCCTTTGCAGGCCTCTTTGTTGATAGTGAGCTTTGCCATAAAAACCTCTTATTATATTTAGTGCACCGTTGCCGGTGCACTAAAAGTCGTTTTCGTTACGCAGCGCATCGGCGGCTCATTCTTCGGAGCCGGCGATAATCTTGTTGAACTGTTCCATTAGCATCGCAAACTGAGCGTCTTCCGCGCTCTGTCCGCTCGCCGCAGGCTGTGCGGCGGGTGCTGCAGGCTGTGCCGCAGGTGCGGGTGCCGCCTTGGGGGCTGCCGCTCTCTTCGGCTTCTCGACGACTTCGCCGGGGACGACTTTCTTGTAGCCCGCGGGAAGAACGGTCTGAATGGTCGCGTTGAGGTCGAGCGTGATGACCTTGTTGCAGAGCGCGCTGTTCTTGTCAGGCTCGATGACGCCCGCGATGACGTCCTTTCCGTAACCCTTCAGGTAGGAAATGAGCGGAGTGATGTCGCCCTTGCCGTAGATGAGGAAGAAGCCGTCCACGTTGGGATACTGGGCGAGTCTGGCAGCATCGATGACCTGACGCAGGTCGAGCTTACCCTTTCTCTTCTTGGGAAGGGTGGAGAGAGCGTCGTAGCTGTTCTCCTGAATGAACTCACCGTAGTCCTTGGTGCGCTTTGCGGAATAGCCGTAGAACTTGCATACGGCGACTTCGCCGAACGTAGCCAGCTCTTCGAGCGCGGCATTGAAGGTGGCGAAAGGCACTCTGATGCTCTCTATATCGGCGAGAACCACATACTTTTTCGTTGTTGCCATAATCTTCTCCTTTCTTGCGTGACCGCAATTATCATGTTTCTATTATTTATACTATATAATAACAGTACAAATTTGTCTAGACTTTGGCGGCATTTTTTTCTTCCCTTTTGTAGTAGAAGAGCCACTGCTGCACGAATCCCGAAAGATCTCCGTACTTCCCGACCAGCGTTTCGGACAGTTTTTCCGCCGGCATATCGCCGTAGTAAGGCTGAAAAACCTTCCTTATCCACGTGTCGACCGGGAACACGTCAAAGCGGTTGAACCCGAAAAGCAGCACGCAGTCCGCCACCTTTCTGCCCACACCGTGAAGCGCGGTGAGCCGCGCGCGAAGCTCCGGCGTTGGAAGCCTCCTCCACTCCGAGAGGTCGGCGTCCGTGAGCGACTGCGCCGTGCGCGCGAGATACGGCGCCCGGTAACCCGCTCCTATAGAATAAAAGAAATCCTCCCCCGCGTCCGCGATCGCCCCGATTTCGGGAAAGGCGCGGTAGCCGCCCATATCCCTGCCGAGAGCCGAGCACATACGCTCGATGATCCCTTTGATCCTCGGAATGTGATTGTTCTGCGAAATGAGGAATGAAAAGACGGTTTCCTCCGGCGACTGGCGGAGGATATGTATCCCTTTGCCGAACTCGACCGCCGCCGAAACAAGCCCTTCATCCTGCACTTTCGATTGTATTATATCATAGTTTGTGTCAAAATCAAGATATTTTTTGAAAAACGCCGCGTCGTCGCACTCGAAGGAGTATCCTTCCGCGCTCTCACGCGCCTCCGCCATATGCTCTCCGGCGAACATGAGCGTGACTCCGCCCTCTTCGCGGAACCTGAACACCTGACCGCAATTCAGCGTTTCGGCAAGCGAAAAGGTGGGCGTTTTTTCGACCTCGAATCTCATATCTGCGCACTCTGCGGCGCACTCGTCATTCGTGCTCCGGAAAAACAAAGACCGAGATCGCTCTCGGTCCTCGTGTCAGTCCGCGTAAACGGAAACCTGTTTTCTGTCTTTGCCCACACGCTCGAATTTCACGGTGCCGTCGACGAGGGAGAACAGCGTATCGTCCTTGCCTCTGCCGACGTTGTTGCCGGGATGATACTTGGTGCCGCGCTGACGCACGAGAATGTTGCCTGCCAGCACGAACTGCCCGTCCGCGCGCTTGGGACCGAGCCTCTTCGCCGCGCTTTCACGTCCGTTGTGGGACGAACCGGTACCTTTCTTATGAGCGAACAATTGGATCTTTATAAACATTTCACTCTACCTCCAGATTGATGAAGTCCGAAAACTCTTCGTAGAGATCGGACACGCCGAGATATGCCGTACGGAGTATCAGGTCCGCGTCGTGACGCTGCGCCGCCGTGAGCTTTTCGGGGATCGTTGCGGAAAGAAACCCTTCCTTTTCGTCCACCTTGTACTCCACGTCTATCCCCGCAAGCCGCATCAGTCCGAGCACTGCCGTCTGAACGACGGAACTCACTGCCGCACAGACGATGTCCTCGCCCTCTTCGGCATAGCCCGTATGCCCCTTGCAGGTGACGCCGGCGAGCACGCCGCCGCGCCTTATGAACCTGACCGTAGTCATATTCAGCCTTTGATGCCGGTGATCTTCAGCTCGGTGTAGGGCTGACGATGACCTTGACGCTTTCTGATCTGCTTCTTGGGCTTATAGTGGAAGACGTCCACTTTGGGGAACTTGCCCTGCGCGTTGACGACTGCTTCGACCTTGACCGCCGCCGCGTCCGCGCCCGCCTTCACGCTGCCCTCGTCATCGACGAACATCAGCACGTCGAGTTCGACTTTCGCTCCGACTTCCGCGTCGATCTTCTCGACCTTGACGAGCATGTCCTTCTCGACCTTGTACTGCTTTCCGCCGCAACCGACTATAGCGTACATATTCTACCTCCTCTGACCAGTCTCGCCGTAATGGTGACGGTTCCCCGTGCTTAAACGACCACTTTCGAGCGGCTCGACATTCACTTTACCAAAAATACTCTCCCCTGTCAAACGTTTTTCCGCCCTTTCGCGCAATTACTTTGTATAAATGATAAATAATACTGTGCCGTCGTTCCGGCGTCCGCCGCATTCCGTTTCGCCGCCGCGCCGCCGACGGCTCCGCATACCGCCAGACGCACCGCATTGTCCCCCATAAGAGTGTGCGGCGCGAATCTCGATGCCCCTTGCCGCCCGGCAGCCTTACCGCTTGAAAGCCGCACACCGTGCAGAACACCGAAAAGCGCGCCCGAAGGCGCGCTTTTTCCCGTAACCGCTTTGTCCGCAAACCGCACTTTTACGGCATCTGACCGCGCGGATCCGCTATCGCTCTTCCCTGAAATAGCTGAGCCCCAGCGACGCCGGCGGCTGGCTCTCCCTGCGGCTGACGATGCTCGTTATGACCAAAACGACGATGGTCACGAGATAGGGCAACATGGTGATGGCCGCGGCCTGTTCCGGATGACTGCTGTCGCCAAAATATGCAGGCAGGAGATAAAGCATACTAAACACTATGGAGCCGAGGATCGCCCAGTTGGGACGCCACACCGTGAAGATGACGAGCGCGACGGCAAGCCAGCCGAAGCTGTCAATCGTATATTCAACATTGCCGCGGCTCTGATCCATAATATAAAAGAGTCCGCCGAGCCCGGCTATAATGCTTCCGATCAATGTCGCTGTATACTTATACTTAGTGACCGAAACTCCGGCCGCGTCCGCAGTGGCGGGGTTTTCGCCGACGGCGCGGAGATTGAGCCCCACTCTCGTCTTTTTGATGACGACGGCGGCGATAACCGCGAGTATGATCGCAATGTACACAAGTGCACCGTAGGACAGGAAGAGCGTCGTAAACCAATTCTGCTCTGCGATGGGGAACGACTGTGTAAAATAGCTGCTGATTACGTTAAAAGACGTCTTATCCGCTCTGCCACCGAAAAAGTTCATGAATCCTATTCCGAAAGTGGTGAGCGCAAGTCCCGTAACATTTTGATTGCATCGCATACTGACTGTCAGCACGCAATATATCAACCCTCCGAGACCGGCAAACAACATCGCCATGATCATCGGCACCATTACCGCGCCAAAAGGCGTTATTCCCTCTTCACCTACACCGGCGACGTATGCTGCGGCACCTATAATACTTCCCGCTCCCCCCATACACATTATGCCGGGTATACCGAGATTGAGATTACCGGATCGCTCGGTGATAATTTCACCTGTAGAACCGTACAGGAATACCGCACTGAATCGAATAGCGTTTTGCAAAAAAGTCAAAAACATTACGCCGTCACCTCCTCCGCGGCATTCTCAGCCATGTTCTTCTTCCGAGGACGGAATTTGATCTTATAGTTAATAAAGAACTCGCAGCCTATGACAAGGAAAAAGAATATTCCTGTCAACACATCGGAGAACGAATCTCCGATCGAAAAATTGGTAGCGACCTGAGTCGTTCCCTGCTCGATAAAAGCGTACAAAAATGCCGTTAACGCCATGGAAGCAGGGCTGAATTTTCCGAGCCATGCTATCAGTATTGCGGTGAAGCCTCTGCCCCCCACCGTGTTGGCTGCGAGCGTATGGTTAGTGCCGGCGACCAGCAAATAACCGGCGACGCCGCAAAGCAATCCGGAGATGATCATTGTGCGGATTATTACTTTCTTTACGTTTATACCGACATACTTCGCGGTATTCTCGCTCTCGCCGACAACGGACAATTCGTAACCTTGTTTGCTGAAGCGGAAATACAAAAATACCGCTATGCTCAGTACGGCGACGATAATTATGTTAATGGTGTAATCCGATCCCCCGACTTTGGGAAGCGTTCCTATGGTAAAAACATCCAGGACCATGCTTGTTCCCTGCGGCACCCATGAGTATATGGCGACAAGCACAAGTTGCATTGCGACATAGTTCATCATCAGGGTAAACAGCGTTTCGTTAGTGCGCCATTTCGCCTTAAATATAGCAGGTATTACAGTCCATACCGCACCGAACAACAGACTGAAAACAAGCATTACAATCAGCAACAGCCATTCGGGGATCTTTCCGCCGAAATATATAATGCATATGACGCAGCCGAGGCCTCCCATAAGTACCTGTCCCTCCGCGCCGATGTTCCAGAAGCGCATCTTGAAGGCGGGAGCAACTGCAAGCGCTATGCACAAAAGAATGGCAGTGCTTTGGAACAGATTTATTATACGGCGCGTTGTCCCGAACACGCCATTAAATAATCCGCTGAAAAAATAACCCATACTCGCGCCGTCCGTCAGCCATGCGCTCACTATTGCACTGATCAGCAACGCTATCACAACCGCCGCTATTCTGATCAGCCAAGCCTGCCAGCGCACCATACTATCCCGCTTGACAATGCGGATAAGCGGCTCTCTTCCGATTTTTTGTCCCGTCATACTTTCGCCTCCTCTCCGTCCGCGGCGGAATCCGTCATGTAAAGTCCGATCTCTTCTTTGGTTGTCTTTCTGCCGTCGAGTATGCCCGTTACCCTGCCCGCGCATATGACCATTATCCTGTCGCAGAGCTCGACCAGCACGTCCAGATCCTCTCCGACATAGACGACGGCTACGCCGTTTTCTTTCTGCTCGTTGAGCAGATTATAGATGGTATAAGAGCTGTTGATGTCAAGTCCTCGCACGGGATACGCCACCATGAGCACGGTAGGTGCCGCCGCGATCTCACGTCCGACAAGCACCTTCTGGATGTTACCTCCGGAAAGTCTGCGCACGGGAGTGTGCGAAGAGGGAGTGACAACCTCAAGATCCTTGATGATCTTCTCCGCAAGTTCCTTCGGCCGCTTGCGGTCGAGGAAGAATCCGTCAAAGTGCGGAGATGACACCGGCTTTAACGCGCGCTTTACGCCCTCGTTTTGAGCGGCTGAAACCTCTTCTCCGTTCTTTTTTCTTTTCTTCTTGCCGTCAACGAACAACAGTTTGCCGCGCCTGTAACTGCGGAGCATCATGTTGTCTACGATATCCATACTGCCCACGAGTCCCATACCGAGCCTGTCTTCGGGGACGAAAGAGAGTCTGACGCCGAGCTCGCGGATCTTGGCGGGCGACTTGCGCATGAGATTCTCTTCCCTGCCCGTTCCCGGATCGTTGTAGATGATCGTGCCGCTGTCCGGACGCTGGAGTCCGGCGATAGCTTCCAAAATCTCGCGCTGTCCGCTGCCCGCGATACCGGCTATGCCGAGGATCTCCCCTGAGCGCGCGGTAAATGACACGTTGTCCAGCTTCTTCACTCCTTCGTGGTCGGTAATAGAGAGTCCGCTGACGACAAGCCTTTCCTCGCACCCGACAGGTTCCGCTCTGTGTATGTTGAGGTC
>DVJC01000063.1 GCA_018710835.1 Candidatus Limadaptatus stercoravium
ATGGATACCTCTCGTGTGTTTTATTTGCGGCTTGCGAATCCGCCTTTATTATACACGAGAGGTTCTTTTTTTCTACTCACCGCTAAAGCTATTCCTGCCTCACCAGCTTAGCTGGTGGTTATTCCACAACAGAAACCCCTGAGGCGAAAAACGCCTCAGGGGTTTGGTACACCCGGCAGGAGTCGAACCTGTGACCTTCAGAATCGGAATCTGACACTCTATCCAGCTGAGCTACGGGTGCAAGCGTAATTATTTTAGACCAAAACGTGCGGAATGTCCAGCGCTTGAGCACCGCCGCGCCCATCTTCCGCACCGGCAAAGAACCGGAACCGCACAAAAGGCGCGCACGACGCGCCGCCGCATTGAAACAGGAGCGCCGCCGCGAAGGGGGAAAGGGTAATGCACCTGCCAGAACATGTACCGGATTTTCTCACGCGCCCTCCGCGGCAACGCACACGAGAGATTAAAGGACCCGAAATATTTTCCACCCTTTGTATCCTCTCTATTATATAGACTGTTTTTCGAGGGCAAAACGTTACACGAAAATGAAAAAATTTTTGATTTTTTTGAAAATTTTTTCAAAAACTCCGCTTTTTCCTGTTTTTTTCGGGCGAACCGCGAAGAACGGCGCCCGCGGAAGAACGGGACGAGGGCGGTTTTTCGCCCTCTCCGTCCGCGCGGAAATAACGCGCGGACGGAGAATTTGCGTATCGGCTTCCACCGGCGGCACTGTCCGGCATCGGCGGAAGATAATGCCGCAAGCTATCCGGTCGCAAACACAGCGCGGTGCCGCACACTGCAATGCGGCGCGCGGCTTCGAGTGTTTCCGCAAAATCGCGGAGAGGAGTGCCGCGTAACGCCGGAAACGGACATAACGGGAGCGCTCTCAGCCGAGATCCGGCGTGTCGGTGATCTTCACACTCTGTGCCGCGCAACCTTCGAGTTCGAGCAAAACTATCTCGTTGGGCGCGTCGGTACGGAGCAGCGCGCCGGGAAGATAGAGCGCCCTCTGCGGACCTGCCGACCAGAACCTGCCGAGGTTGAACCCGTTCACCCAGATATACCCTTTCGTAAAGCCGTCGAAGCGCACGAAGCAGTCCGCCTTGCTCTTCGCGGAGAATGTACCTCTGAAGAACTTGGGGAACTTAGCCGCGCCGCGCGACCAGTCCAGCCTGTCGAGGTTGTCGAGCGGGAAGCAGGTGACGTCGAAGTCCATGAGAGTCTGATTGTTGAACATGAGCGCGGAAATGCCCTTGCGGTCGTAGAGGTGCTCGCCGTAGTTGACGCGTCCCATAGCGTCCACGAGGACGGCGATCTCGTCCCCCTTCTTCATGCCTGAGGCGATGAAGGAGTGCTTGCCCGCGAGCTTGAACTTCAGACTCCCCTCGTCCATGCGGCGGAAGGTTCTCTTCTTCTCCCCGTTCACGAAAACGTGCGCGATGTCGTGCACTCCGCGCAGGGACACGAACCCCGTGCCGTAGTCGCCGGGAAGCACCGTGCGGTAAAGTATCAGCCCGAAGTTCTGCCCGTACTTCTCCATGGAAAGCGGCACGCCGGAACGGTGCTTCTCTCCCACGGTATCTTCGTTCTCCCAAAGCCCCGTGCACTCGCCGAGGCGCACCTCGCCGACAGCCTGCAACACCGGTTCCGGCGGCAGAACGGGCGGTTCAATGCCCTGTTTTGCGCACATCAACTCGCGGATCGCGTGATATGCCGGGGTGTATCCGCCGTACTCGTTCAAGGGTGCGCAATAGTCGTAGCTGGTGACGGTGGGACGGTAACGCGAGTCGAAATTAGCCCCCGCGGTGAAGCCGAAGTTGGTACCGCCGTGGAACATGTAGAAGTTGAATCCCGCGCCTCTGTCGAGGAATGCGTTGAGCTCCTTGAGCACGCTCTTGTATCCGCGCGTGTGGTGCTTGCCGCCGAAGTGGTCGAACCAGCCGCACCAGAACTCCGTGCACATCTCCGGCATCCCTTTCTGCACGCCGGCCAGCGCGTCGAAATTGCCGCCCACGTTGCTGCCGAAGTTGACGGTGACGAGCGCGCCGTCCGTGCTGCCGCCCGCCATCATGTAGGAACATGTCCCGTCCGAGGTGAACAGCATGACTTCCGCGCCGCACTCTTTCACTATATCGCGCACGGCGGCGAGATAACGCTTGTCGTTGCCGTAGCTGCCGTACTCGTTCTCCACCTGCAGGGCGATGACGGGGCCTCCCTTGGTGCACTGCAGATCCCCTACCTCTTCCATGACGCGCGCGATATAACCGCGTACATGGGAGAGATAGACCGCGTCGCTCGTGCGCAGACGTATGTTCTCGTCCGCAAGCAGCCACGCGGGGAAGCCGCCGAAGTCCCATTCGGCGCAAATGTAAGGACCGGGGCGCAGTATGACGTAAAGCCCCAGCTCCTGCGCGGTGAGGATGAACCTGCGGATGTCGAGCCTGCCCGAGAAGTCGAACTCCCCTTTCTTCGGCTCGTGGAGATTCCAGCACATGTACGTTTCAACAGTGTTGAATCCGCACGCCTTGAGCTTTTGCAGTCTGTCGCGCCAGTAGTCGGGCAGGATGCGGAAATAGTGCATTGCGCCGGAATATAACGCGGTTTTTTTACCGTCGGCGTAAAACGCGCCGTCTTTCGCTTCAAAAATCATATCTTTTTACCCCATAGAACGTTCTGCGGAAATTCCGCGTGCCCCGTTGCGACCCCGGACAAGGAGCGGACCTCGTGTCCGTGCGCCCATAGGCGCTCCGGAGAATATCGCGGAAACCGCAGTTCTTTTGCGGACGCATGCCGCTATATGGCGCGCGCCGCGGGATTGTCGCGGCGCGCCGTAACGCATTATTTGCCGGAGTCATCTCCGCCGGAGCCGTCGAAGAAGCCTCCCGCGTCCTGTCCGCCGTCCGCGGACGCGTCCGTCGGGGCGTCGTCCTGCGCCGTGTATTCGATGATCTCTAAACTCTCGCTCTCACTCACGCTCTCGGTGACGCCTTCGCCGGCACCGCTCGTTTCGACAGCGAGTTTCATCTCGCCGGCACCCATTTCATCCGCATTGACAGAGGCTTTGCGCAGCGCTTCGGCGACTTCCGCAAGTTTCTTCCTGCTGAGAGGATAGAAGCACAGGATGATGATCATGCCGACCAGGCTCGCCGCGTTGAGCAGATATGCCGCGTCGAACCATTCCATTGCGACGCTCTGCAATTCGGGAGGAACCACTTCGAGATTCTGATAGTTGGACGGCTCGAAACCGATCGCGGTCTGCCATATCCAGCCGAGGAGCATGAATATGAAGGACATCAGCACGGGGATGACCATGATGAAGTTCTGCAAATGCCCTTCGAGCCTTCTGCCCGTCTTGTACTGCTGATAGTCCGCCACGTCGCCGAGCAGGACGGGGATGATGAGTGTGGTGGGATTGATCCTCGCGATGAAGAACAGCAGCGTGAGCACGACTGCGGAAGTGGTGCCCTGCGGAATGTTCTCGAAGCCTATGAAACCGAGCAGCGCGACGGGGATCAGCGAGACCGCGCTGAAGATGATGAGCACCCAGTTCTTGCTGAGCTTGCGCGTGAGGAAAGGCAGAAGAAGCATGGCGACCGTTGCGCCGAAACCGATGATGGTGTTGGGAATACCCGAAATGTTCAGCGCGGCGGTGGTCGTCTCCGCAAAGCGCAGTCTTATCGCCATGGGATAGAACTGCACCCAGAACTCTC
>DVJC01000002.1 GCA_018710835.1 Candidatus Limadaptatus stercoravium
CTTATGAAAAAGGATTTCACCGTGCTTCAGGATCTGCCGGGCGTGAAAGGGCGGGCAAGATGCGTGCTCGTCGCGGAAACCGTACTTGAGCGCTCGCGCTACATCTTCTGCGCCGACAGAGTGGAGATCGCGGCGGAAGCGTTCAACGCCGCGCGGACGCTGACTTATTCGGAGATCGATGCCATGCAGACGGCGTTCGAATTCGTGTTGTTCCGAAAACTCGCCTTCCTTTGCGAGCGCCTGACCGTGACCGATGACGTGAGAAAAGAGGCATTACGCGTGGCGAAACGTCCGCGCCTGCGTGCAAACACAAAAAAGTGCAAAATGATGCGCGGCACGGTGTTCTCCCGTTTCTGTGCGGGGGAGATGGGCTACGATACGGAGAAATTCGACAAGGCGTACCTCGCTCTCACTGACGAACTGGCGTTTTATCTCAACAATGTCATGGATTCGCTCGACAACGCCGCCATATTCGACTTTTCCGTCTACTACGAGCCGTGCGGCATACTCGCGCGCTTCGACGCGTATGCTTCCGCGCCGGCGGAAACGCGCGCCGCTTTCGCAAAGAAGCTAGGCGAACTCAGCACGGCGGAGAATCTGGACGAGTACGCTTACGCGGTGCGGCTGGAAAATTTCGGCGACTACGGCAAGCTCTCCGCCGTGAGCGTAAAACGCGCGGCTCTCGGAAGGGGGAGCGCGGTGCTGGCGCGCTTTCCCGGCGATCTGACAACGCTCGCACGCGCGCTTTCTTCTCCCGTATTCATGCAACTAATATTCGGGCAGAGCGGAAAAAACGAAAGTATTCTCAAAAATGTAAAAATCAAGAGTAGTTTTATGCCTAAATCGAGAGTAACATCTGCTAATTTCGGGATAAATATCAAAGGCGACAGGCTTTCGGTGTCGCCGGAGTTTCCGCCGGAGCTGGAGGAGGCGGAGTGCGTGGTCGTACACAAAGGAGTGCGCCACAAAGTGCGTATCGAGCGCGGCGGCGGGGGCGTGACCGTCAACGGGACGCTGATGACGGGAGTCCCGTCCGTGACTCTCGGCGGCATTCCGCTGAACATCGTTTTCGGGATCGGACAAAATATTGATTGAGCGGCTTTCGCGACCGTACGATTTCTTTACACGGGGGCGCGGATCTGGTATAATGCGAAACGGCGGCGCAAACCGCTAATACGCCCGATACGGAATCCTGTTTCTATGCTGAACGTACATCAACTCACAAAGACTTATTCGGGAAACCCGGCTCCTTCCGTGGACAACCTTACCCTCGACATCGAGGAAGGGCAGATCTACGGCTTCATAGGTCCCAACGGCGCGGGAAAATCCACCACGATAAAGTGCATGACCGGCATAGTCGGCTTCGAGAGCGGATCGGTGAGTGTGTGCGGAGTGAATCTGCGCGACGATCCCATCGCGGCAAAGAAGCTCATCGGCTATGTTTCGGACGACCACGTCCTGTACGAGGGGCTGACGGGGGTGGAGTTCGTCAACTTCATCTGCGATGTGTTCGACGTGCCGTCCGCTCTGCGCGAAGAGAGGCTGGACAAGTATCTCGACCTCTTCGCGCTGCGCGACGCGATCGGCAAGCAGATAAAGTCGTATTCCCACGGCATGAAGCAGAAACTCAACATCATCGGCGCGCTCATACACGAGCCTAAGGTGTGGATCCTGGACGAGCCCATGACGGGGCTGGACCCCAAGTCGTCGTACAATCTCAAAAAACTCATGCGCGAGCATGCCGACAAAGGCAACTGTGTATTCTTCAGCTCGCACGTCCTCGACGTCGTGGAAAAAGTGTGCGACAAGGTGGGTATAATCGACGCGGGAAAGCTGGTCGCCGACTGTACGCTTGCGGAACTCAAAGCCCAGGGACTGGACTCGTCGCTCGAAGAGCTCTTCCTGAAGATCACGGACGGGACCGCGTCAGGAGAGCGAGAACCCTATGAAGAATCCGCTGCGGAACACGAAAACGGCTTAAAGGACGGCGGAGCGGAATGAAAGATTTCTTCAGGATTTTCCGCGTGCTCTACAAAAACCGCTATGCGGTCGCCAAAGAGAGCAATACGGGCAGACGCAAGCTGCCGCAGTCCACGGTGATGCTGCTTTCCATGCTGCCGCTCGTCGCGCTCGTGTGCGTGCTGCTGGGGTTCGCCGCGGCGCAGCTCACCACGCGCTATTCCGCCATGACGCTGCTCAACGCGATACTTTCCGCGGTGCAGCTTTTCATCCTCTTCATGATGCTGCCCACCGTACTCGGTACGCTGTATTCCTCGGAGGACAACGCTTTCCTCGCCTCGCTCCCCGTGTCGCCGACGGCGGTGTTTTTCGCGAAACTCGCGCTTTGCTACGTTGCGGCGCTGAAGACCGCGGCTGTATTTCTCATACCGTCGCTTCTCACCGTTTCGGTAACGTATGCGGCGTTCGGCAATCCTATGTTTTACGGGTTTTTCCCTCTGATAGCCGTGATAGTCGCCGCTGCGCCGCTTCTGCCGCTTTTCATCGTCGTGCTGTTCTCGATGCCAGTGATGTGGATAGGCTCTTTCCTCAAAGGCAGATCGGTGGTGAGGACGGTGTTTTCGCTGCTGTTCTACATTCTGCTCATGGCGGCGTATATGGTCTTCATATTCTTCGTCAACACCGAGGGACTGGGGCAGAACGGCGGCGAAACGGTGTCCGAAGGCGCGCTCGAAGCTCTGGCGCTGCTGTCGCAGGTGATGTATCCCAACAGCGTTCTGCTGTCCATGTGTATGGGGATAGACGCGGCCGAAAACTTCGGCATATCTCTTGCGATATGGACGGGACTTGCCGCGGTCACTGTGGTGCTCGCAATGCTGTTTTACAGGCGCATCACCTCAAAACAGTCGGAGTCGCACCCGGAGGAGAGTGGCGCAAAGCGTTCCTACCGCCGCACAAAACTCGTGCCCGCGCTCATGAAACGCGATTTCCTTTCCGTCATGCGCAACCCTTCCATGGCGATGGGGACTTTCTCCAACATCATCCTCGCGCCGATAGTCATGGCTGTGATGTTCTTTTTCATGCGCGGCGACGCGGAGGAGGCGTCGATGAGCGCGCTTGCCGGCGAGATCATGATGCAGGGGATAGTCCTGCTTTACGCAATAATCTTCCTCTGCGGCACGAATATGGTGGCGATGACGGCATATTCGCGCGAAGGCGAGTCTTTCTTTATATCCAAATTCCTGCCCATACCGCCCAAAAGCTCCGTGACCGCAAAACTACTGTTCTCGGTGTCTGCGGCGGCGGTATCTCTCGTCATAATGCTCGTGCTTGCGGTCGCGCTGTACGGCATAGATCCCGGCGCGGCGTTCGCTCTGCTGACTGCCGCGCTGCTGTTCTGCGCCGGTACGAGCGCGCTGCACATCTATTTCGACATCAAAAAGGGCAACGTGCACTGGAAGTCGCAGTCTGACATGCGCGCAAACGCCGGAGGAGGCGTGACCGCTCTCATTCCCGTACTGCTGTCCATTGCCCCCGCCGTGCTTTTCGTGGTGATGGGGATATTCATGGCGGCTCTCGAGGATTCGATAGGAAGAAGCGGAGTGCTGGCACTGTATTGGAGCATTGTCAACGTCGTTGCGGCGGCGGTAGCCGCGGCGGGACTGTATATACTGTACGACAAAGGCGTGCCGCTGTACGAAAAGATAGGCGAAAACCGCGCCCCGTCCGTGAAAAAACAGCGGCGCAGTCTTTTCGCGGCGGGCGACGGATTTCTGAAATAAAGGCGCGGCGGCGCGGCGCGGGACGCACCGGGCTTCCGCCGCGCGGGAGGCAACATGGTAAAACGCAAGATAGGACTTGACGTGGGCGACGTGAGGATAGGCGTCGCGGTGAGCGATCTCATGGGCATATGCGCGAATCCGCGCGAAACTTACGTGCGCAAAAAGGACGATCCCGCGGCGGACGCGGCGTATTTTGCGGAATACGCGAAGCGCGAGGACGCGGACGCTTTCGTTCTCGGACTGCCGAAAAACATGGACGGCACCGAAGGTCCGCGCGCGGAAATCACCAGGCAGTTCGGGGATCTGCTCAAAGAAACCAGCGGACTGGAAGTCGTTTACGTCGACGAGCGGCTTACCACGGTTTCCGCGGAGCGTATGCTCATCGGCGCGGACGTGCGCCGGGACAAACGCAAGAAAGTCAT
>DVJC01000064.1 GCA_018710835.1 Candidatus Limadaptatus stercoravium
AGTCAGCCACTTTAGTGGCGGCGTGAAAACTAATGCGGCTGGCGGATCCTCATCAAGCCCTTTGGGCTTGGCTCGGAATATGCAGCAGGGCTGCATGAGCAAACGACCAGCTGAGCTGGTCGTTTTGATTTTCCGAGCAGGAGTCTTACCCGACGCTAACGCTGCGTGCCGTCCCGCAGGATTCCGCCTGCGGAAGAGATGCCGGCACTTCGCTGTTCCGTCGCCCCTTGGGCTCCTTACGACTCCTGCCGGGTGTACCACACTCCCGCCGTTTTTACGGCGGGAGCTTTCTTTCTCTCGGCAGGAGTCTTACCGGACGCCGGGGCGGAAAGATATTGCAAAATCACGCGACGGTATTGACACGGTGTCAGAGCGGTGGTATATTATTCTTGCTGACACAGTGTCAGGATGCGGAGCGCCGGGAGCGGAACGGGAATGGGTGCCGAAAGCCGCGGCGAGGAGGAGGCGGTTATGCCCAAAGGATCAAAGGAGCTGGAAGAGGCAAGGCGCGAGGAGATCGTGGACGCGTGCGAGCGGCTTTACTCCGAGATGAGTTACGGAGAAGTGACCATAAAGGAGATCGGGGCGGCGACCACGTTCACGAGGACGTCGATATACAACTATTTTGCGACGAAAGAGGAAATTTTCCTCGCGTTGTTCGCGAGAGAATACAAGCGGTGGGGGGACAGCCTTGCCGCGCTCGCCGCGAGCGGCGGCAGCGGCGAAGAGGCGTTTGCGGAAGGTATTGCGCGTTCGCTGGAGGAGAGACCTAACATGCTGAAACTGCTTGCGATGAACATGTACGACATCGAGGGCAGCAGCAGGCAGGAAAGGCTGGTGGAGTTCAAGCGGACGTACAAACGGAGCATAGACGAGATGAAAAGGTGTTACGCGGCGTTTTTCCCGTCGAGGAGCGCGGAAAGCGCGGAGGAGTTTGTGAAAGAATTCTTCCCGTTCACGTTCGGCATCTATCCTTACACCGCCGTGACTGCCAAACAGCGCGCGGCGATGGACGCGGTCGGGATGGACGTTTCGCTGCCCACGGTGTGCGAACTTACGCGCGGAGTGGTGCTCAAGCTCCTCCGCGGATGAAAATATAAGGGACAAGGAGCAGTTATGGACAAGAAGATATTGGTTGCATATTTTTCCTGCACGGGCAGGACGGAGCGCGCGGCGAAGGATCTTGCCGCGGCGACGGGAGCGGATGTGTACGAGATCGTTCCGGCAGTGCCGTATACGCGCGCCGATCTGAACTGGACGGACAAATCGAGCCGCAGCACGACGGAGGCGAAAGATCCGTCCGCACGTCCGGCACTCGGCGGCAGGGCGGCGGACGTCGCGGGATACGACGCGGTCTTCGTCGGCTTTCCGATATGGTGGTACACTGCGCCGAAGATCGTCGACACTTTCCTTGAAAGCTACGATTTTTCGGGCAAGACGGTTGTGCCGTCCGCTACTTCGGGCGGCAGCGGCATGGGGCGCACTTCGCAGGATCTCAAGGCGGTGTGTCCGGCGGCGGACGTCAGGGAGGGCAGAGTGCTCGGCAGATACGACGCGAAGAGCCTGAAAGCGTGGGCGGAAGAGGTGCTTAACGCCTGACATCCGCGTCGCACGCCGTCGCGGCGGAGCCGCGCACGGACTCGGAAAACAAACCTCACAAGGAGATATAACTATGCTCGGAGATTTTACTTACTGCAATCCCACGAAACTCTATTTCGGCAAAAACGCGCTTGACGGGCTGAAACGGGAGCTGCCCAAGTACGGCAAAAACGTGCTGCTGGTGTACGGCGGCGGTTCGATCAAGCGCAACGGCATTTACGACAAGGTGACCGCGATACTCAAAGAGTGCGGCAAGACCGTCGCCGAGGACTCGGGCATCATGCCCAATCCCACCAGCGACAAGCTGAACGAGGGCTGTGAACGAGCGCGCGCGTGCAATGCGGATCTGATCCTGGCTGTCGGCGGCGGCTCGGTGTGCGACTATGCAAAGGCGGTGTCCGTGTCCGCGTACTGCGGCGACGATCCGTGGGAGAAATTCTTCATCCGCTTCGAAGAACCGGACGGGAAGATCATCCCCGTGGGCTGCGTGCTCACCATGGTCGGCACGGGCAGCGAGATGAACGGCGGCTCGGTCATCACCAACCACGCGCAGAAGCTCAAGATAGGGCATGTGTTCGGCGAGGAAGCGTATCCCAAATTCTCGGTGCTGAACCCGGAGTTCACCTTCACGCTCCCTGCCTATCAGATGAAAGCGGGATTTTTCGACATCATGTCCCACATACTCGAGCAGTACTTCTCCGACGCGGACGACAGCACTTCGGACTACATCTCCGAAGGACTGCTGCGCTCGCTCATACACAGCGCGCGTATAGCGGTGAAAGATCCGGAGAACTACGAGGCGCGCAGCAACATCATGTGGACGGCGACATGGGCGCTCAATACGCTTATTGCCAAGGGTAAGACCACGGACTGGGAAGTGCACATGATCGGTCAGGCGGTGGGCGCCTACACGGACGCCACGCACGGTATGACGCTGTCCGCGGTGTCCATGCCTTACTACCGCTTCATCATGCCGTATGCCCCGGACAAATTCGCAAGATACGCGGTGAACGTGTGGGGCGTGAACGAGTCGGGCAAGAGCACGGGAGAAGTCGCGGCGGAAGGTCTTGACGAGATGGAGAAATGGATGAAAGAGATCGGGCTGGTCATGAACGTCACCGACCTCGGCGTCACGCCGGATATGCTGGACGGCATCGTCAAAGCGACTTTCCTCAACGAAGGCGGCTACAAGGCGCTGACCGCCGTCGACGTCAGAACGATACTCGAACAGAGCATGTAAACGTTTGTTCCGTTACCTCCTTTAAAAAGCCCTCCGCATCGGCGGAGGGCTTTGCCTTGCGTGCAAATGCGGAGCGGAAACTTTCCGCGCGCATATGGCGCACGGGAGCAACAACGGTACACGTTGCGCCGCGCTCCGCCGTGCGAAGGGGCAGGGGATTACCCTTGTACGTTTCGTCCGACATACGGCGCGGAGCAGAGGAAATAGTCGCGCCTGACGGCGAGTACGGCGGCGGCGAACACCGCTGCCGCCGCGGAGGAGAGGACGTACGCCCACCAGACTCCGTCCGTGCCGGCGGCGTAGGAAAGTCCGTAAGCAAAAGGTACGAAGGCGACGGGGATCGCGGCGTAAAACGCAAGAGCGGGAGCTTTCCGCCCCGTTGCCTGCATGAAGGCGCCGGCGAGTCCCGAAACGGGCATAAACGGGAGTGCGGCGGCGAGGACGCGCAGTCCGTGCGCGCCGCGGCTTATCAACGCCTCGTCCGACGTAAAGATGCGCATGAGTCCCTCTGCCGCGCTCTCGGCGACGACAAGCACGGCTGCCGCGCATGCGGCGGCGAGCAGTGCGCAGAAGCGGAGGGTTTCTTTCGTCCTGCGGCTGTCGCCCGCGCCGTAGTTGAATCCGGCGACGGGGGCGAGCGCCTGCGCGACGGCGGTGAAAGGAGCGACGGCGAATGTTATCAGACGACTCATGTAGCCGAACGCGGTCACGCCGGCTTCTCCGTCAATCTGACTTAATAAGCTGTTTATTATTGCAGAAATTACAGATAAACTTCCTGTTTGCACAAGTGACGGAATGCCTATGCCTATCACGGCGCCTACGTCGGCAAGAGTCGGGCGCACGCCTTTGAAGCTCATGCACGAGAAACGGGAGAACCACAGCACGCTCATGGAAAAGCTGACGAATTGAGCCGCTACCGTGCCTGCGGCGGAGCCTGCAACGCCGAGGTCCAGCGCGAAGATGAGCACCGCGTCCAGCACGATATTGACCGAAATGGGGATAACCCAAATGAGCAGGGAATAAAAGCTGCCGCCTTCTGCGCGGATGACGGAGGAGAAGCCCGTTGAGAACACGTTGCCCGCAAGGATGATAATGAAGTATGTCCGCGCGTGGTCGAGGAGCTCTCCCGTCGCGCCCATTGCGTCAAGCAGCTGCGGCATTGCCGCAAAGCCGACTGCTGTGACTATCACCGCCGTGACGTAGAATGCCGTCATCGCGCTCAGGGTGACGCGCGCGGCTTTTCGTCCGTCGCCCCCTCCGAGCGCGCGGGAAACCACGGACGCCGCGCCTCCGCCTATAGCCGTTGCGATCGCGCTTTGCAGTATGACGAAGGGATACACCGCGGATACGCCGCCCATTGCGGCGTCGCTCACTCCGCGCCCGACGAACAGCGCGTCCGTGAGCGAGTAGACGGAGTTGAACACCAGTCCGGCTAGCGCGGTCAGGGCAAATCCCGTGACCTGCCGTTTGACGCCGCCTTCCGCCAGGGAATGTCCGTGCGTTTTCATTTTCCGCCTTTCAGAGCCTTGAAGCCGGCGCGGTAGACCAGCGCGCTGCTCACGACGTTTCGCCACCAGCCGAACATCAGGGGAGTGTAACGGTAGTGCTTTTCGACTTCCTGCAGCAGTCCCATGTACGCCGTCATGACCGCCCAACGGATCTCCTCTCCGCGCGTCGCCGATACGGGGGCGTCCGCGACGCGGTTGTACGCGGCGAAAGAGAGAGTCTTTTCGCGGAAGGGTTTGAAAAATTCCAGACACACGAAGTCCGCCATGCGGTCGCCGAAGAAACAGCGTTCCGGGTCTATCCACCAGTATTTTTTCTCTCCGTTTTCCTGCGAAACGATGATGTTGGGCATCCAGATGTCGTAGTTGACCATGCGGCACTCGGCTTCGTTCAATACGTCTGCGTATTTGTCTATGTATGCGAGCAGTTTTTCGCCCCTGCGCGACCGCACGCCCTTTCTTTTGCCGTCCGCGATGAGATCCTCCGTCATGGAGCGCACCGCGTCGTGCCAGCAGCCGAACCTCTTCCCCTGCACGTATCCGAACGCGTCGCCGCGCACCTTGTGCATGGACGCCGCCATTACGGCAAGTCGCTCTGCGAGCCGCTCCGCGTCCTCTCCCTTCTCCGCACCGGGATGCACGCCCTCTATCAGGCTCATGACGAACCAGTCCGCAGGGAGGATCTCCCGTGAGAAATCGGAATACAACACGTCCGGGACGGGGATGTCCGTGCGCCCGCGCATGACGGAGTACCAGTATACTTCCGCGCGCATCATGTCGCGCTCGTACGTCAGCACGCGCGACTCGTCGGACGGCGCGACCTTGAGCGCATATCTCTTTCCGTCCTCCGTGGTGACGGCGAGGACGGTGTTGAACTCGCCCGCGCCCAGCGGCTCGACGGCTTTCGCGTCGCCCAGCCCGGCTTTTCGGAACATCTCCGCGACGGTGTCGAACGAAACGTCGGTTTTGCTTCTGCTTTTCATGACTGTCCCCCTTTATGTCCTGTCAGGTACAATCGGATTTTAACCGCCGCGCCGCATTAAAAATATCAAAATTGCGATAAAAATATCAAAAATAGTGACAATTTGAAAATTTGTCCGTACAATTTCAGAGAGGTGAGTATGGACGCTGCAAACGCCGGCGGGCGCAAACCGTATTCCATTGAAGTCGTGCCTTCGGGAGAAGGCGATCCTCTCTTCAGACAGCGTGAGGCGGGTGTGGGGCATACGCCCTATCAGACCGAACGGATATTTTACTCTCTCATACGGGAGGGGGACTCCGAGGGAGTGCGGCGCTTCTTCGGAGAATATCTGGCGAAGGGAATAGTGGTCGGCAGGCTCAGCGCGGACGCGCTCACGCAGATGAAGTATTTCGCCGTCTGTTGCGTTACTCTCGCGTGCCGGAGCGCGATACTCGGCGGAATGGACGAAACGGACGCGTTCAACTTCAGCGACGACTGCATAAGGTGCGCCGACGCGATGAAGAGCGGGGAGGAGATCATGGCGCTGCTCACGGGGCGCGCGGCGGAACTCGCCGACAAAGTGGCGGAGTGCAAGTCGGCGGCGGAGCTTCCGCCTCCCGTGCGGAAGTGCGTAAATTACGTCAACCGCAATCTCCACGGCAGGATAACGCTTGCCGCGCTCGCGGAGTACTGCGGACTCTCCGCGGGCTATCTCGGCGCGATGTTCAGGCGGAGCACGGGGTGTTCGGTGTCGCAGTTCGTCACGAAGCGCAGGCTGGAAGCCGCCAAAGCGCTGCTGGAGGGCGGATGTTCGGTGGGAGAGACGGCGTACACGCTTGGATTTTCCACGGAGAGCCACTTCATCGCGCGGTTTAAGGAGGAGTTCGGCGTGACTCCGCGCCGCTGGTGCGAACGCGGCGTGTAGCGGACTGCCGCGGCACTTTCCGGGGCTTCGGTTTGACAATTTCGGCTCCGCCGCGGAAAAATCCTCCGCATTCGGGACTTAACGGCGTGCGGAGTGTTATAATACTTCCGGTCGGGAGGCAGGTATGAGAAGAAAGGACAGAGCAATGCCGCGGGAATTCGCGCTCGCGGTCATGGACAAGTGCGAGTGGACGACGGTGTCTTTCGTGACTCCGGACGGCAGACCTTACGCGGTGCCGGTCAGCGCGGTGCGCGACGGAGAGTCGCTGTATTTCCACACCGCGCAGGAGGGCAGGAAGATAGATTGCCTGCGGCATTCTCCCGTCGTGCACGTCGTGTGCGTGGGGGATGTGGAGCGCGCTGCGGACAAGTTCACCACCGGCTACGAGTGCGCCATGGCGGACGGCGTGTGCCGCGAGGTGACGGACGACGGGGAGAAGATCCGCGCGCTCAGGCTCATCAGCGAAAAATATACGCCCGGTATCATGGCGGAATTCGACGCGGCGGTCAAAGCGAGTCTTGCGCGGACGGGTGTGTACGAGATTCGCCTTACCGACATCACGGGCAAGGCGAAAGTGCTGAAGAAGTGAACGACGATTTTGCATAAATCGGCGGTTTATCTGCAAAAATACGAAGATAAAGGCAGAGTACGGTATGAATAGCGACGGCAAGAAGGAACTTGCATTCATGGCGCGCACGGTGCGCGAGGCATGGAGAGAGTGCGGCGGCACCGCGCTCAACACGCGCGGCAAAGGCGCGTTCGATCTGGTGACGGATCTGGATTTCGCAATGGAACGCCACATCGACGCGGCGATAAAGGAGAGCTTCCCGGGCGACGTCGTCGTGGGCGAGGAGCTGAATCCGCTTGCAGAACTCCCTTCAGGCAGAGCGTGGACGGTGGATCCGATAGACGGGACGGTCAACATGGCGCACGGGCTTCCGCTTTTCGGAGTGCAGTGCGCGTTCGCCGTGGACGGAGAACCGCGTGCAGCCGTGATATATCTCCCGCGTTTCGACGAGATGTACGCCGCTGTGCGCGGCGGCGGTGCGAAACTCAACGGCACACCCCTCAGGGTGTCGGGCAGAAAGGCGGCGGACGCGGTCGTCAGCGTCGGTGACTATTCCCACAAAACGGCAGCGCACGCGGCAGGACAGATCGCGCGTGTCGAGTACATCTTCGACCGCGTGACAAAACTCCGCCATTTCGGCGCGGCGAGCATAGATTTCGCGTGGTTCGCAAGCGGCAGGACGGACGCCTTCATGATGTACACGCGCAATCTCTGGGACATCGTTCCGGGGTGGCTCATTGCCTCAGAGGCGGGCGGCATTGCGCTTTCCGTAAACGGCGGGGAATACCGCCTTGCGGAAGAGGGCATAGTCGTGTGCGCTTCCCGCGACATCGCAGACCTTTTCGAGGAGGCGGCAAAAGCGCCGAGAGGGGATAAGACATGACAGAAGAAATGAAAGCGAAACTCGCGGATATAGCGAAAAGAATAGGAAATACGCCTGTCGTCGATCTGGGCGGCGGAATTTTCGGCAAGGACGAAGGGCGGAATCCTGCAGGTTCGATCAAGGACCGCGCGGCGTTTTACATTGTGAAAGACGCGATTGAGAGCGGCGCACTGCGCGCCGGCGCGCCCGTCGTGGAAGCGACCAGCGGCAATACGGGAATAGGACTTGCCTATGTCGGCAGACTGCTCGGCATAAAAGTGGTGCTCACCATGCCTGAGAGCATGAGCGCGGAGCGCAGAAAAATGCTCGCGGACTACGGCGCGGAGCTGGTCCTTACCCCTGCTGCGGAAGGCATGGGCGGAGCAGTCGCCGCGGCAAAACGAATAGTAGAGGAGCGGGACGGCTTTTTTGCAGACCAATTCGGCAATCCGTCGTCGATAAAAGCGCATTTCGAGACCACCGCTCCGGAGATCTTTTCCGCGCTTCCCGACGTGAAAGCGGTGGTTGCGGGAGTGGGCAGCGGCGGCACGGCGATGGGTATTAAAAAGTACATCACCGCACACGGAATCGACTGCAAAGTCTACGCCGTCGAGCCTGCCGAAAGCCCTCTCATGACCGAGGGAAAAGCCGGTCCGCACAAGATCCAGGGCATAGGCGCGAATTTCGTTCCCGCGCTCGTGGACGTCGCCGCGTTCGACGGCATACTGACCGTTAAAGGCGACGACGCCGTAAGGGGAGTGGCGGAGATGTACAGACAGCACGGCTTGAAGTGCGGTATTTCTTCCGCCGCCGCCGTCCTCGCCGCGCGCACCGTCGGGGACAAAGTGCGGGGAGCGGTGCTTGCGATTCTTCCGGACAACTCCGACCGCTATCCGAAGGAACTTTATGTCTGATTTTACAAAATTAACACATGATTATGCGAAAACGTAGGTGTAAACCTGCGTTTTTGCGTAATTTGTTTTAGGATATTTTGATATGATATTGCAGTTTGCCACTTTTCTCCGATGAGTCGAAAAGGAATAATGGTTTGCGTCAAACATGAAAAATCCGCGCTTTGGCGCGGAGATTCGGTGTGCTCCGATCAGTCTTTTTCTCTGCCGATGAGATAGTCCACGGTCACGTCGAAATAGTCCGCAAGTTTCCAAAGGCTTTCTATGCTCGGCTCTTTCTTGCCGTTCAGCCAATTGCATACCGCGCTTTGGCTTATACCGATCCTGCGCGCAAGTTCGCCCTGCGTGAGATGTTCGATCGCCATCAGATATTTCAGCCGCTCAACAAACCTTATTTCCATACGTTTGGCATGATATGCCCAAGGATATATACTTGAATTTGAATAATATCCATAGATATTAACAAGTTAAGAGCATTAAATACATTGCGCAGGTTTGCAATACGAGGGAACACATGCATGACGACCTTGAAAAGATACTTGATTATGTCAACGAAAAGGAGAGGGTGAACACCTATGAGGTTGCGTTGTTGTTTTGCGATGAGCCGGATATAAGGTGGTTTGCCAAGGCATGGGTGGCTCTGACCGTTCTGGTCGAACCGGATATGATCGGCATCACCGAAAACCGTTTCGAGTTCTGTTCTTTGGAAAGAAACGGCGACAACTGAATATTTCATGTGCATTCGCTCGAAGACGGTTTTACGCGCCGCTCAGCCGAAGGAGTCCCGCAAAAACTCAAAGACTTTTTGCGGGACCCCGGTAGGAGGGATTCAATACTCCAAAGTTAGGGGACGTAAAGTTGTCCGGGTTTTTCGGGTACACTTCCGCCGCTTGACTTTGGGGGTGGGCGCGATATAATTTAGGCAAAGGAGATGCCATGCAAAAACGCGTTGTTGTCGGTATGAGCGGCGGGGTGGATTCCGCCGTGGCGGCGTGCCTGCTCAAGGAGCAGGGGTTTGACGTTGTCGGGCTTTATATGTCCAACTGGAAGGATACCGAACCCGACGGCGCGTGCACGGGCGAGCAGGATTGGTCGGACGTGGCGCGGGTGTGCGATCATATAGGCATTCCGTATTATTCCGTGGACTTTTCCGCGGAATACATGGAGAGAGTTTTCCGCCTTTTTCTCGACGAGTACCGCAAGGGCAGGACTCCCAATCCCGACGTACTTTGCAACAGAGAGGTGAAATTCGGTCCTTTCGTGAAGTTCGCGCGCGGGCTGGGCGCGGACTGTATTGCAACGGGACATTACTGCGATATAGCGCACGAGGGCGGCAGGAATTATCTGTTGCGAGCCGCAGACGAAAACAAAGATCAGACCTATTTTCTCAATCAGGTGACGGAGCGGCAGCTGGACGACGTGCTCTTTCCGCTGGGCGGACTATATAAAAAGGACGTGCGCGCGTACGCGCGCGAGCACGGTATACCCGTCGCGGAGAAGAAGGACAGCACGGGTATATGTTTCATAGGCGAGCGCAGGTTCCGCGAATTTCTGTCCCGTTATATCCCCATGAAAGAGGGGGACATCGTGACTGCGGACGGCAGAGTCGTTGGACGACACAACGGAGTGTATTACTACACGATAGGGCAGCGCCGCGGACTCGGTATAGGCGGCAGCGCGGACGGCAACGGCGAGAGCTGGTTCGTGCTGGACAAGGACGTTGCGTCCAACCGGCTGATCGTGTCCCAGGGAGAGGACGCGGTGCTGTTCCGCAACGCGCTCGACACCGAAGGGTTCAACTTCATCACCCGTCCCGACGGGGAGGAGTTCGACTGCGAAGTGCGCATACGTCACCGTCAGCCGCTTCAGCGCGCGCGTGCGTATATATATAAGGACGGCGTGCGCCTTGTTTTCGACGAGAAACAGCGCGCGATCGCGCCGGGGCAGTACGCGGTGTGTTACGTCGGCAGAATGTGCGTCGGCGGCGGCGTCATAGCGCGCTCTTACGACGTTTGAAAATTTCTTTGAAATTCCACTCGAAAACGCTTTACAAACCCCGTCCGATTGTTATATGATAACCGGGCTGCCTGAGGGCGGAAACATTCTTAACAGTCGGTTTTTCGGAGCATTCGACCACAAGATGTGGGACATGCGGAAAGGTTTTTCGGAACTTGTAAAAAAGTTGAGAAAAACAGCGAAAAATCGTTGACAAGGATTTTTGCCTGTGGTAGTATATGGAAGCTGTCACCAAAAAAGGGCAGCAAGAACCTTGAAAATTGAACACGTTGGAAAAGCGATTTAAATGTGAATTAAATCCAAAAATTCAATGCGTCTAACCTTTGAACGCATAGTCAAGATTGAACTTAAGAGTTTGATCCTGGCT
>DVJC01000012.1 GCA_018710835.1 Candidatus Limadaptatus stercoravium
CCGCGCTACGCCTACCGCGCCGGCATGATCGACGTGTGCCGCCACTTTTTCGGCGTGGATACGGTGAAGAAGCTCATCGACACCATGGCACTCTTCAAGTTCAACTATCTCCACTTCCACGTCAGCGAAGACCAGGGCTTCCGTCTGCGCATAGACTCCATGCCCAAGCTGCACCAGATAGGCAGCGAGCGCAAGGGGACGTGCGGCGACGGCAAACCCGTCGGCGGCTATTACACCAAGGCGCAGATCAAGGAGATCGTGGACTATGCCGCGGAGAGGTTTATCCAGATCGTGCCCGAGATAGACATGCCGGGACACACGCGCGCGATCGTCGCCGCTTATCCCGAACTGTCGTGCTCCGGCAAGCCTACCGAGGTGGCGAGTTGGTTCGGGATACACTCCAAGATACTGTGTGCCGGCAAGGAGAGCGTGTACGAGGCGATAGACAGGATATTCGCGGAGACTGCGGAAATGTTCCCCTGCAAGCTCTTCCATCTGGGCGGCGACGAGGTGGCGAAACTCGAATGGGCGAAATGCCCCGACTGCGCCGCGGCGTACAAGAGAGAGGGACTGAAAAACCTTGAAGAATTGCAGGGATATTTCACGAACCGCGTGATAAAGCTGTTGGAAAAGTACGGTAAAACGCCGATTTTGTGGAATGAGGCGCTTAACTCCGATATGCTTTCCGGGGACGCCGTCGTGCAGTATTGGACTACGGACCGCGCTTCGGCGGAGCGCGTGTCCAAGGCGGTGTGCGAGGAGGGGCGCAAGGTGATCATGAGCCGCTGCAACCCGTACTACCTTGACTATCCGTGCGGAACGCATTCCCTGAAGGCGATCTACGAGCTTGAGCCTTCCGACGAACTGGGCAAAAAGGGCGAGAGCGGCATCATGGGTGTGGAGTGTCCTCTGTGGACGGAGCACATCTCGGATGTCGAAGATCTGTTCCGCCACTTTTATCCGCGCGCGCTTGCCGTTGCGGAAACGGGCTGGAGCGCGCCCGGCAAGGACTACGCCGACTTCAGGGACAGGCTCGCGGGAGTGCTGTTCCTGCTGGAAAAGAGAGGCGCGGCTTATACGCCCGTGGCGGAATGCGATCCGGGGAAACTGAAAAGCGCGCTGCAGACGACCGCGTTCGGCATGAAGATGCAGAGGCGTTCCGACCCGACTTCCGCGCGCAACTGGAGAAGCGTGCGGCTCAAGGAACCGAAGCTGTGACGTTGCGCCGCAGTCTGCGGCTTCCGCACCCGTACGCGGCGCGCGCCGCGCGCCGCGGTCATCCGCACGGAGCCGCGTATAAATCATCGTAAAGGCTGGAGATATGAAAACCGAAAATTACAAAAATTACGGCAAATGCGCCGTGTTCGAACGCGGCGGAGTCAAAGTGATGGTCACGCTGGACGTGGGACCGAGGATAATATGGTTCGGTACGCCGGAGTTCAATTTCATGAACGAGGACATCGACCGCAACGTGTCCAAAGGCGGCGAGTATTTCGACAAGACGTACGGCAAAGGCACGACGTGGTACCTCTACGGCGGACACCGCGTGTGGAAGTCGCCGGAGGATCTGGAAACGTACACCCCGGACAATTTCCCCGTGGAAGTGAGCGAACGTGCAAACGGAGGCACTTTCGTCTGCCGTGCAGCTAAGAACCTCGATTACTCGCTGGACGTCGAGCTTGCCCCGGACGGAAAACTCACCGTGCGCAATACGGTCGCCAACAAGGGCGAAACGCGCACTCTCGCGGTATGGGCGCTGACCGTCGCCGCAAAGGGCGGCACGCTCGCGCTTCCGCTCAACGATCCGACGGACGACCTCAACCCCGTGTACAATCTCGTGCGCTGGCCGTACAACGATCCGCACGACGCAAGATTGCGCGTGGGAGAAAAATTCCTCACGCTCAGACAGACCGCGCGCCCCGAGGCGATCAAGATAGGCACGTTTGCAAAGAAAGGCGAGGCGTACTATGCCGTGGGCGACAAGGTCATGAAATGGAAGTGTGTGCCCGAAGAGGGCGAGTACGGCGACTTCGCGTGCAACTTCGAGAGCTACACCAATGCGCACATCCTCGAAGTGGAGTGGCTGTCGCGCAAGGTGACTCTCGCCGCCGGCGAAAGCCATACCATGACGGAAGAGCTGAGCGTACACGACCTTGCGGACCTTCCCGACGTCGCGGAAGCGCTCGCGCTGGCGTAAGAGATAAAACACGATACGTTTACCGCGGCGCATGCCGCGCGCCGCAAAGCGATGCTTTGGGCGGCACATAATACACGAAACGTGCGATATTCGGCGCAAACGTATCGGAACGGAGAAAGATTAAAACACGAATCGTGTTCGGGGCGCGATGCCGCAGACGGGCACCGCGCATACCGGAATGCTTGTCCGCGCCGGCGGCTGCTGCGCGGGACGGCGGACCGCCGACGGGCGGAATTTGATGTAAAACGGTGGGCTTATGGAAAAATTCATACCAAAAAGCGCGCGCGGACAAAAGGTGAAGTATCTTGCGGTTTCCGCGCACAAGGACGATGTGGAGATGCTGGCGCTGGACGGGATATTCCGTGCGTACGGCGAAGGAGGATTCGCGGCGGCGGTGCTGACGGACGGCGGACAGTGTCCGCGCTCCCGCGAATATTCGGCGGTGGGCGACGAGGACATGGCGCTCATCAGGACGGCGGAACAGAAGCGCGCCGCCGAAGCCGGGCGTTACGAGAAGCTGTATCTTTTCGAAAAGACGTCCGCGGAGGTGAAACGCGCCGCCTACGGTGACGGCGGGCTTGCGGAGGAACTGGCGGAGGTTTTCCGCGAAAATCCGCGTCCCGACGTGCTGTATCTGCACAATCCTTTCGACCGCCACCCCACACACGTCGCGGCGTGTCTGCTTGCGATAAAAGCGGTTAATATGCTGAAAGACGACGAAAAACCGCTGAAGATATACGGCTGCGAAGTGTGGCGTGACCTGGACTGGCCGGCGGACTCCGACAAGGTCGCAATGAATGTGAGCGGCTCGGACGAACTCGCCGCTAAACTTATGGCGTGTTTTGTTTCGCAGAACTCCGTCAAACGCTACGATGTGGCGTCCGCGGCGCGCAGGGCGGCAAACGCGACGTTCTATCAGAGCCACGAGGGCGACGAGGCGTCGGCGCTCGTCTACGGATTGGACATGACGGAACTCGCGTACGGTGCGTCCGTCGAGGACTTCATGCGCCGTATACTCGACGACTTCCGCAAGGATCTCCACGTGGCGCTCTGACAGCGTATTCCCGTGCGCTCCGGCGGTGCTTCCGCGCGGCGGACGGTACGGACGCGCGGGACCGTTTTCCGTGGCGGGGATCTTGCCTGCGGCGGCTTTTCCGCGGCGGAATACCGCCGCGGTTTTCATTGTCCGCGGACGCCGTCCGCCGCGCGGTTTTCCGGTGCGCGCAGGTGGGAACGCCTTGCAAGAATACCGCGTTTCTCAGTCCCGTCCCGCCGGGCGGTTTTCGCCCCGGCTGCGCGCCTTGCGCCGCTTATCCGCAATATCTGCCGCGCTACGCCGTTTGCACGATTGCGGAGTTTATGCCGCAAATTCGGCAGATAAACGTCTTTTTCGACGTTTTACGCGTGGAGCAACGGCGG
>DVJC01000065.1 GCA_018710835.1 Candidatus Limadaptatus stercoravium
CCTCGCTGCCGGACACGTCCACCACATGGACGATCAGACGCACGCGCTCGATATGCCGCAGGAAATAATGCCCAAGCCCCGCGCCTTCGCTCGCGCCCTCGATAAGCCCCGGTATGTCGGCTATGACGAAACTGTCGTCAAACATCTGCACCACTCCGAGATTGGGATTGATGGTGGTGAAGTGGTAGTTGGCTATCTTCGGTCTTGCGGAAGTGAGCACGGAGAGCAAAGTGCTCTTGCCCACGTTCGGGAAACCGACAAGCCCCACGTCGGCAATGGTCTTGAGCTCCAGCGTGACCTGCCGCTCCTCCGTGGTTTCGCCAAGCTGCGAGAATCCGGGCGCCTGCCGCTGCGCGTGGGTGAAACGGGCGTTGCCCTTGCCGCCCCTGCCGCCTGTGAGCGCGACGAACCGCTCTCCGTCCTCAAAAAGATCCGCGACCACGGCGTTCGTGCGCGTGTCCTTGACGACGGTGCCCACGGGCACTTTGATGATGAGATCCTCGCCGCTCTTGCCCGTGCAGTTGCGCCCGGCGCCGTTCGCGCCGTTCTCCGCACGGAAGTGCTTTTTGAACTTGAAATCCACAAGGTTATTGAGGTTCTTGTCCGCGACGAAAACCACGTTGCCGCCGCCTCCGCCGTCGCCGCCGTCCGGCCCGCCGTTGGGGACGTACTTCTCCCTGTGGAAGGACACGGCGCCGTTGCCGCCGTTGCCCGCTTTTATGAAAATCTTGACGTAATCCAGAAACATATCTTCCTCCGCCGCCGACTCCGACCGCCCGTACGAGGTGCGCCGATCAGAGTTTGCCCGACGATTTCAGCTCTTCTATTATGGCGTGCGCGCTGCGCTTGCCCGCGCCCATGGCGAGAATGACCGTAGCCGCGCCCGTCATCGCGTCGCCGCCGGCGTACAGCCGCGGCACCGACGTCCTGCCCTCCTCGTCCGCCATGATCGTGCCTTTAGGCGTGGTTTCGAGCGCGGGAAAACTGCGCTTCAATATAGGATTCGGCGTCGTGCCCAGAGCCACGATCACTTCGTCGCAATCCACGGTGAATTCGCTCCCCTCGACCGGGACCGGTCTGCGGCGGCCGCTCGCGTCCGGCTCGCCGAGCTCCATACGCACGCACTTCATG
This sequence comes from Candidatus Limadaptatus stercoravium, assembly GCA_018710835.1. GTDB lineage: Bacteria > Bacillota > Clostridia > Christensenellales > CAG-917 > Limadaptatus > Limadaptatus stercoravium. Next base: position 1,132 of record DVJC01000065.1, read on the forward strand.
CCGGTGACGGCGCCGTTTTCACCGAGTATCTCCACGGGATTGGTGAGCAGTTCGAATTTTATGCCCTCCTCCTCCGCGTGCTCTATCTCCTCCGCGCGCGCCGGCATCTCCGCACGGCTGCGCCTGTAAACAAGCGTGACTTCCGCGCCGAGCCTTCTCGCCGTGCGCGCCGCGTCCATCGCGACGTTGCCGGCACCCACGACGGCTACGTTCCTGCCGCGGATCACGGGAGTCACCGCGCCGTCCTCGTAGGCTTTCATGAGATTGACGCGAGTGAGGAATTCGTTGGCGGAAAGCACACCCGTGAGATTCTCGCCGGGAACATGCAGGAAGGACGGAAGCCCCGCCCCCGTACCGATGAACACCGCGTCGTATTCCGCCAGCAGCTCGTCAAGCATGAGCGTTTTCCCGACCACCGTATTTGTGCGGATCTCCGCGCCGAGCGCGGCGACCTTGTCGATCTCCCTCTGCACCAGCGCTTTCGGGAGCCTGAACTCCGGAATGCCGTACACCAGCACGCCGCCAGCCTTGTGCAGAGCCTCGAACATCACGACGTTCACGCCCGCTTTGGCAAGATCCGCCGCACAGGAAAGCGACGCCGGGCCGGTACCCACGACCGCCACGCGCGCGTTTTTCTTCTCCGCTGCGTGAAAAGCAATGCCCTTGTCCGCCGCATAGTCGGCAACATAGCGTTCGAGCGCGCCGATGGCGACCGATCCGCCGAGTTTTTCACGCCGAACGCACAGCTTCTCACACTGGTTTTCCTGGGGACAAACCCTGCCGCATATCGCAGGCAGATTGTTGTCCGAAAGCAGCACTTTCGCCGCTTTGTCAAGCTCGCCGCTGCGGACGTGCGAAATAAACTCGGGTATATGCACCCCGACGGGACATCCCTTCATGCAGGGCGCATTCTTGCAGTTAAGACACCTTTCCGCTTCCGCGAGGGCGAGCTCCGGAGTGAAACCGAGCGCGACTTCGCGGAAATTCTTTATTCTCTCTTCCGGCGGCTGAGCCGGCACGGAATGTCTTGCCATATCTCCTTTCACCGCACGCCTCCTCTCAGCCTGCACATATGCTCTTCCTCCTGCGGCCTGTACATGCGCAGCCGCTGGATCGCTTCGTCGAAATCCACCTTGTGTCCGTCAAACTCCGGACCGTCTATGCAGGCGTACTTCACCTCTCCGCCCACCGTCAGGCGGCAGCAGCCGCACATACCCGTGCCGTCTACCATGACGGGATTCATGCTGACCACCGTGGGAATGCCGAACTCCGCAGTCAGTCCGCACACCGCCCTCATCATGGGAAGAGGCCCGACCGCGAGCACAACGTCGTATTTTACTCCCTTTTCAAAAAGTTCCCGCGCGACGTCGGTCACAAACCCCTTCCTGCCGTTGGAGCCGTCGTCCGTTACGGGATAAAAATGCTTCGCGTACCTGCGGAACTCGTCCTGATAGATGAGCAGCGACTCGTTGCGCGCGCCGACGATAACGTCGGCGGGACGTCCTTCCGCGGCAAGCTGTTTCGCCTGCGGATAAACGACCGCGCTGCCTATGCCGCCGCCCACTAGCAGGATACGCTTGTAAGCGGAAAGGTCGGTGGGATTGCCGAGCGGTCCGACGAAATCCGCCAGCCTGTCGCCGGCTTTCGTGCGCGCCAGCAGAGCCGTTGTGTAACCGACCTCCTGCACAAGTATGCACACCGTACCCTCTTCGCGCGAATAATCGCACACGGTAAAAGGCACCCTTTCTCCGTCTTCGTCCACGCGCAGGATAACGAACTGCCCCGCAAGACAATGCTTTGCAACTTCGGGCGCGTAGACCACATATTCGTTCACGCGCTCCGCAAGCGTCCTTTTCGATACAATCTCGTATCTTTCCATACCACCTCCGCACGCCGCGGTCACGCGCGCGTGCCTATGACACGTATCTTCCATACTTTCACCCGTTCGCCGTCGGCAGCCGAAAAACCGCTCCGTACGTCCGATTTACGGCAAAGTATTCTCAAACTTGACCGAATGTATTATACTTTTTGCTCTTTTTTATAATACTTGCACACTTCTTTCAGCAGACAAGCCGCACAATCAGGCTTCTGGGAGTGACAGGTGTAGCGTCCGTGAAAGATGAGCAGATGGTGGAGACGGCTCCACTTGTCCTCGTCGAATGCCGCCATGAGCTGACGCTCCGTCTCCTCCGGCGTCTTTGCGTCCGCGATGCCGAGGCGGTTGGATACCCTGAACACATGAGTGTCCACCGCAATGGCGTTGCCGCCGTAAGCCACGGCATAGACGACGTTTGCGGTCTTGCGCCCGACGCCGCGCAGTTTCATCAGCTCCTCGCGCGTAGTCGGCATGCCGCCCATTGCGATTATGCTCTCGGACGCCTCTTTGATCGCTTTAGCCTTGTTGTGGTAAAATCCGCAGGAAAATATGCGTTTCTCCAGTTCTTCAACGGGCATTGCCGCAAAATCTTCGGGAGTGTTCGCCGTCTTGAACAACTCTTCCGTGATCATGTTCACGCGCTTGTCCGTGCACTGCGCCGAAAGTATGACGGCGACGAGCAGCTCGAACGGCGTGCGGAAATCCAGCTCGCAGTCGGCTCCCCCGTGCATTTTGTCAAGCAATTCGTAGATTTTCCCATTCGCGGCATTCATGCGCATATTATCGCACAATTCCGTCCTGTTTGCAATCTATTTTCCTATGCCGGATGAGAATGATGCAGCCGGGCGGGCCCCTCCCGCGCCGCCTGCATCCGCGTCGTCAAAAGTGCGGCGGGAAACCACGGAAAAATACGACCGGGCAAGTCCCGCGGCGGCAGAGCGAAGCGGCGGGCTACATGCGCCGCGCCGCTCCGCTCTCCGTAAGGTAGAAAAATCCGATGACAGAGTTCAGCCTCATGCGCTCGAGCACCACTCTCGCCTGTCCGAGGTTCTTCACGAGCATTTTGACCGAAAGTCCGCAGCCCGTCCCCGCCGACGACGGCGTGTTGATGATCCGTGCCGGCAGCCGATAGGTCGCCGCTTCCTCGTAGAACCGCATGGCATCGGAGCGCGAACGGAATGCAATGAAAAATTCTCTCATAATTCCCTCCGAATATTGTATGTAAGCCGTACGGGAATAATCATGAACGCGCACTGCGTCCGTCCGCTAATATACAATATTTTTCCGCTCCGTGTTTTGACACTCCGCGCGCGGACGGTTGGCGCGAAGCGCAGGCGAAAGCCCGTATCACACGGCGGTGCTCCGGCATATCATGACTCGGAGGAAATCATGATATATCTCGACAACGCCGCAACTTCCGCATTCAAGCCCAAAGGCGTCCTCGACGCGCTCGCCTACGATCTCGCCCACTCCGCCAACAGCGGCAGGAGCGGACACAGATACGCGCTGGACGCGGCGATGAAGATCGAGGACTGCAGACATTTTCTGCTCTCCGCCCTCGGCGCGTCCGACGGCGGGTACGGCATTGCGTTCACGAAAAACTGCACCGAGGCTCTCAACCTCGGCATATTCGGCTTTCTCCGCGCGGGAATGCGCGTGGTCACCACGTCGTACGACCACAATTCCGTGCTGCGCCCGCTCTTCGAGCTTGAGAAGCGCGGCAAGATAGAGCTGATGGTCGTCGAACCCGACGAAAGCGGCTTCATCTCCGCCGCGCATATGGACGCCGCGATGCAGAATGCGGACTTCTGTGCCGTAAGCGCGGCATCCAACGTAACGGGCGCGCGGATAGACACGGACGCGCTCGCCGCTTCCGCGGCAAAACATGGGGTGATAACGCTCGTGGACGGCGCACAGGCCGTACCGCTCGTCCGTATCGACATGCGCAAGACGCCCTTCGACATGCTCGCGCTTCCCGGACACAAGGGACTTCACGGTCCGCAGGGCACGGGCTGTCTGATATTCCGCAACGACCTCATGCTGCAGCCTCTCGTCATGGGCGGTACCGGCACCGCCTCGGACAGCACTTATCAGCCGACAGAGCCTCCGGAAGCGCTCGAAGCCGGCACGCTGTTCGCAGGAGGGATAGCGGCTCTGCACGAAGGGGCGAAATGGAGTTTCGCGGAGCGCGCGAAAAACGCGGCGGTCGTCAAGCGGCTTGCGGGCGAGCTCATCGAGTATCTCAAAGGGCTGAACGCCGAAGTGTACACCAAAGATCCCGCCCTCGGAGTGGTATCGTTCAACCTTAAAGACAAGGACAGTTCTTTCGTCGCCAATGCGCTTGCGGAGAGGGACTTCGCCGTTCGCGGCGGACTACACTGCGCGCCGCTCGCGCACAAGGCGCTCGGCACGCTCTCGCGCGGTGCGGTGCGCGCGAGCATAGGCTCGGACAACACTGAAAAGGACATCTATCTCTTTGTCGCCGCTCTGGAAAAAATAAACATCATGAAAAGATAAAACGCAGGCGCGGACCAGTCCGCTCCTGCGGGACGCGCCCTGCGGAAGTCTCCGCAGGGCGTATCTACAGCCTGAATACCCGCACGCCGTCCAGCACTCTTGCGGAAGACACTATCATGCGTTTCGCTTCGCGCGGCGTAAGCGCGGCGAATCTCTCGTGCAGCAGACAGCACGCCCCGGCAACATACGGAGCCGACACGGACGTCCCCGTCATAAAGGAATAAGTCCCGCCGGCGTCCACGCCTTTCACGGACACGCCGGGAGCGTAAACGTCGGGACGGTAGACTCCCTGATACACCCCGGACGAAGTGAACGGCGCGACTTTAAGCCCTTCGTCCACCGCGCCTACGGTGATGACTTCTCCGCTTATCCCCGGCGATTTAAGGCTGCCGGCTCCGCTGTTGCCGGACGCGCACACCACGGTGAGTCCGCTCCTCGACAGCATCTCCGCACCGAGTTTGAGAGGATCTGCGGACGGAAGAGGATCCGCCCCGAAGCTCATGCACACGACTTTCACTCCGAGCGCACGGAAGTTGTCGAAGAGCCACTGCATTCCCTCCAGAATGGTGAACGCCCCCGTTTCTCCCGACGCGCCTATTACCTTGACGGACACGATCTCCGCCTGCGGCGCCACTCCGCGCACTTCGCCCGCGGACAGCAATCCGCCGCCTGCGGCGACTCCCGTGACGAAAGTCCCGTGTCCGTTGTCGTCGTAGGGGAACTCTCCTCCGCCCACGAAATCCTTGAACGCTCTCACCCTGTCGCGCGGCACGCTGATGTCCACGTGCGGAGAAACGCCGGTGTCGAGCACCGCAAGCACCGCTCCGCGCCCCGTGAGTCCTTTCACACCCAGCGTTTCGGCGGCGGCATACGGTGGGGAAGAATTTTGTGCCGCCGCGCGTTCTTCCGCGCTTTCCGCCCGCAAAATGCCGGGATCGACGGACTCTTGCCGCGCACCGCCGTCTGAAAGCGCGCGCACTCTGCTCTGCGCCGTGACGGACACGACTTCCTGCATGGCGGCCAGCCGCACCGCCTCCTTTCTGTCGCAGCGCACGCCGATCGAATTGATGAACGGGAAACGCGCGAGCACGTCGAAATGCCGCGCGACATAGTTCAGCTGCCACGGGCTGCGCACGCGGACGACCGCGCACGCGCTGCCTTCTGCGGCAAGCACGCTTACAAGTCCTGCGTCGAGCTTTTCCATACTACCTCAATGTGTCGATGATCTCGCGCATGCGGCGAAGCTGATCCGCCGTCATAAACGGCGCGGCCATGTTGCAGAATTCTTCGAGTTTGCCCACATCCAGCATTCCTTTTTCGCGCAGCGCGGCGGCTTCTCTCGCAAGTTCGTCTTCGAGCGCGCCCCGGCTCATTGAGGAATACCTCGCCATTTTGCGTTCCATTTCCTCTCTGCTCCCGTCCGCTCCGCCGAAACTCCGTCCGCCGCCGTCTTTATAACCGCCGTAATCTCCGCGCCCGTTGTATCCGTCCGCGCCGCCCCGTCCTCCTCCGTAACCGTACCAATCGTTCATGAACACCTCCGTCACAATCATAATATGACGGCATATATTGAAATGCGAGACCTGATCCGGATCGGAATGCGAGGTGGCTATGAACGCGGATATGAACACTCTGATGACCTTGATGTCCATGCTGGGGGGCGGAGAAAAAGGCGGCAATCGCATGCAGACGCTGCTCCCCATCCTTATGAGCATGATGACGGCGCGCGGAGGAAACGGATCGGCGCAAAGCACTGCCGATACGGGGACGGCGCAAAGTGCCGCAGGCGCCGGTGAACGCAATCCTTTCGGGATGCTGCCCTTCCTTATGAACATGATGAAAGGCTCTTCCGAGCCTTTCCGTCCCGGCGCGGACGCGGCAAAAGCCGCCGGTGCGGAAGAAAAGCGCGGCGCGGAGTATCCGCGCGGCGGCGGAGGACGGGGTGAAAGTACGTCATACGGCTACGCCGGAAGGCGGTATGGGGAAACGCCTTTCGGCGACATAGGCTTCGCCGGATCGGAAGTTCGGTCTTTCATGGAAACGCTCTGGCGCGTGCGCAAACGCGTATGAGCATATCCACGCCGTTCAGTGAACGTCGCCGCAGCCCGTCCGGCGCGGCGTGAATATGCAAAACGAACCACCTCCGGGCGGTTCGTTCAATATCTCGGCAACAGACGTAAATATCCGTCTTTACTTCGCCTTTCCCTGCCGTCTTACGACGGAGCGGCGGACTCAGAACATCACGTCGTTTTCGTAAAGAGGATGCGCGGCGCAGAGCGCGAGCACCTGCTCTGTCACGCGCGGTATCGCCTCCTCTCCGTTCCTGATGATGTCGGCGATGCACCTGCCGACGACCTTCATATCGTCTTCCTTCATTCCGCGCGTGGTGACCGCCGGAGTGCCTATCCTGACTCCGCTCGTCACGAAAGGCTTCTCGGGATCGTTGGGGACGGCGTTCTTGTTGACGGTGATGTGCGCCTCGTCCAGCCATTTTTCGAGCTGCTTGCCCGTGACGCCCGTGCCCACGAGGTTGAGGAGCATAAGATGGTTGTCCGTGCCGCCGCTGACGAGGTTGACGCCCTCTTCGAGCAGCGTGTCCGCGAGCGCCTTCGCGTTCTTCACCACCTGCTTCTGATACTCCCTGAACTCAGGAGACAGCGCCTCTTTGAACGCCACCGCCTTAGCCGCGATGATGTGCATGAGAGGTCCGCCCTGCGAGCCGGGGAAAATGGTCTTGTCTATGAGCTTCGCCAGCTCCTCGTCGTTGGTCATGATAAGACCGCCGCGGGGCCCGCGCAGCGTCTTGTGCGTGGTGGAAGTGACGAAGTCCGCATACGGCACGGGAGAAGGATGCAACCCTGCCGCGACAAGCCCGGCTATATGGGCGATGTCCACCATGAAATACGCGCCCACTTCGTCCGCGATCGCCCTGAATTTGTCGAACTCTATCGTCCTCGCATACGCGGAAGCGCCTGCGACAATGAGCTTCGGCTTATATTCCAGAGCCTTGTTCCTGACGTCGTCGTAGTCTATCCTTCCCGTTTCGGGGTTCAGCCCGTAGGATACGAATCTGAAGAGTTTTCCGCTGAGATTGACAGGAGAGCCGTGAGTGAGGTGTCCGCCCTCGGAGAGCGACATTCCGAGCACGGTGTCGCCGGGCTTGAGGACGGCGTAGTACACCGCGAAATTGGCGTTCGAGCCGCTGTGCGCCTGAACGTTGGCGTACTTGACTCCGAAGAGTTCCTTCGCGCGTTCTATCGCAAGTTCCTCGGCACGGTCGACGAACTGGCAGCCGCCGTAATAACGCTTGCGCGGATACCCCTCCGCGTACTTGTTGGTGTAAAAACTTCCTGCCGCCGCCATGACTGCCGGCGAAACGATGTTTTCGCTCGCGATGAGTTCGAGATTGTGCTGCTGACGGCGGAGTTCCTCCACCATGGAATCGTAAAGTTCTTCGTCTACGGCTTTAATGCTTTTGAGATCTACCATATTACTCCTTCTTTTTTGCCCCACCGAAATTCCTGCGGAATTTTGGCGGGGACCTCGATGAATACCCCCACAAAACATGCGTTTTGCGGGGACCCCCGATATATACTCCATTTCAAAATCAAAGGTTTTGCGGCGGTGCGCCGCTGACTTTGCAATAAACGGGGCTTTTATACCTGCAAGAAAAAAGTCAAGCCCACTTGCGTGGGCATGACCTTACAGATACTTGTCAAGTACGGCGGCGAGCTGCGCTTTCTGGCGTATGCCGACCATCTTGTCCACGACGGCGCCCGCCTTGAACACGAAAATAGCGGGGATGGTCATGATCCCGAATCTTTCCGCAAGGTCGGGGCAATCGTCGACGTTGACTTTACCCACGGCGGCTTTGCCCGCATAATCGTCCGCAACCTGCTCGACGGTGGGGCCGAGCATCTTGCACGGGCCGCACCAGCTTGCCCAGAAATCGACCATAACGACGTCGTTGTTCTTTATTGTTTCGTCGAAATTGTCGCTCGTGATGTGCAAACAGTTTTCACTCATTTTATGATCTCCTTTCGGCTTTTCGCCGTTGGTTATTCACTCTTTTCACCGCTTTTACGCGGCTCGGCACCGCCGCCTGTCACGACCGCGGCGGGAGCGCATATCTCGGTCATACGGGGCGCGAAGCCCTTCTTCTTCCTGATGACGAACCTGTCGAGAACAAACGCGATCGCAAACCCGACCGCGAGTCCGCACACCGCGAGTATCGCCTGTGCGGCTTCGGTGAGGAGCGTCCCCACCCCTACTCCGACTCCGACGAGTACAAGGGGTATTATATACACGATGAGCGCGGCTGTCAACACAAACCGCTCCCCCATGCTCACGCTCACGACGTCCCCGACGGCGGCGTTAAGAGAATTTTCGATGACTATCTTCACCTTCATCCCGTCCTTGGTGACGGCGCACATATGGCAGCTGTCGCACGCGCTCTTGCGGTCGAACTCCACCGTGGCGCGTCCGCCCTTGACTTTGGTGACGACTCCGCGCTCGGTCATGCTTTCACCGCTTCGGCGAAAGCGCCGAACGCGCACTCCGCACTCTCTCCCGTTTCCATGTTTTTGAGCGCGGCGGAACCCCTTGCCATCTCCTCGTCGCCGATGACTGCCGAAAAGCGCGCGCCGCACTTGTCGGCGTACTTCATCTGCGCCTTCAGTCCTCTGCCCATGAGGTCGAACTCAGTCTTTACGCCTGCCGCGCGCAGCTTGGCCGCAAGCACGGGGACGTACTCCGCCGCACGCTCTCCGAGAGCGGCGAGATACACGTCCGAACGCTCCGGCTCTGCCGTCAGCGCGCCCGTGTTTTCCAGCACCATGAGCAGCCTCTCAAGCCCCAGACCGAACCCGACAGCGGCGGTGGGTTTGCCGCCCACCTCCTCGACGAGATGATTGTATCTGCCGCCGCCGCACACCGTGCCCTGCGCACCGATGTCGTCGGACACGAATTCAAAGACCGTGCGCGTGTAGTAATCGAGTCCGCGGACGATGGAAGGATTGACCGCGAAAGGTATATTGAGCCGTGCGAGCGTGTTCTGCACTTCGGCGAAATGCTCCCTGCACCCGTCGCAGAGGAAATCGGTTATTCTGGGCGCGCCTGCCGTTATCGCCCTGCACTTCTCCTCCTTGCAGTCGAGTATGCGCAGAGGATTGCGGTCGAAACGGTCGCGGCACGCCGTGCACATATTGTTCAGATTCGCGCCGATATACTCTTTCAGCGCGGCATTGTACTTTGCGCGGCACTCTCTGCAGCCGATGCTGTTGATGTTGAGGCTGAGCGACTTCAGCCCGGCTTTCGTCAGGAAGGTGTGCGCGAGCGCGATGACTTCCGCGTCCGCGGAGGGAAGCTCGCTGCCGTACAGTTCCACGCCGAACTGGTGGTGTTCGCGCAGTCTGCCGTTCTGCGGACGCTCGTAGCGGAACACCGAGGCGAGATAATATGCCTTCATGGGCAGCGTCTGCTGCGCAAGCCCGTTCTCGATGAAAGCGCGCGCGACGCCCGCCGTCCCTTCCGGACGGAGCGTCATGCTCCTGCCGCCCTTGTCGAGGAAGGTGTACATCTCCTTGGTGACGATGTCCGTGGTTTCGCCCACTCCGCGCGTGAAAAGTTCGGTGTGTTCGAACATGGGCGTGCGGATCTCGCGGAAGCCGAACAGCGCCGCCGTCTCTCTGGCGACGCTCTCGACGTAATGCCATTTGTAGGCGTCCTGCGGCAGCATGTCCTTTGTGCCTTTAGGGATCGAAATCATATATCCTCCGCAGCGGCGTCAAAATCGCCGCTTTTACCGAAAACGCGGTTTAAGTGCCCGTCCGGTGCCGAAAACCGCGCTTTCTGCCGATTTTACAAAATATACTTCCTCAACGACGCGGCTCTCAGGGACGTGGCGAGATGCGCCTGAACGTAGTCTTTGTCGATGCGGATCTCCTTCGTTTCGTTGTCGTCCGCCTCGTAAAGCACGTCCTTGAGCAGGTGTTCGAGCACCGCATGCAGACGCCTTGCGCCGAGGTTCTCGCTGTTCTCGTTTTCGTAATACGCCGTCCGCGCGATCTCGCGTATGGCTTCGTCGCTGAATTCGAGCGACACGCCGTCCACGCCGAGCAGAGCCTTGTACTGCTTGAGTACGGCGTTGTCGGGTTCGGTGAGGATCTTGACGAAATCGTCCTCGGTGAGGTTGTCCAGCTCCACCCTGATCGGGAAGCGTCCCTGAAGCTCCGGAATGAGATCTTCCATCTTGGACATGTGGAATGCGCCGGCGGCGATGAAGAGGATGAAATCCGTGCGTATCGAGCCGTATTTGGTCTGTACCGTGCTCCCCTCGACGATGGGGAGGATGTCCCTCTGCACGCCTTCGCGCGACACGTCGTGTCCCTGGTCGCGTCCGGCGCGCGCCGCCACCTTGTCTATCTCGTCCAGGAACACCACACCGTCCTGCTCCGCTCTTGCGAGAGCCTCGGACGTGATGGCGTCCTGATCCACCATTTTCTCCGCTTCCTGGTTGACGATGAAGTCCATCGCCTGTTTGACGGTGAGTTTGCGCTTCTTGGTCTTGCCGCCCATCATGCCGCCGAAGATGCTGCCGAGGTCTATCTCGTTGCCGGGCGCGTTGCCGGGAGTGAGCTGTATGGGCTTGGGCTGCTGCTTGATCTCGATCTCGATCGTGATGCCGTCAAGGTGCCCCGCCCTGATCTCGCTGAGCAGTTCCTCTTTGAGCTGCGCGTCGGATTTGTCCGCCGTGTCCGCCTTCTTGCGGATGGGCAGAATGATGTCCACGAGCCTGTTCTCCGCGATCTCCGTCGCCCTCGGCATGACCTCTTTGAACTTTTCGTCCTTGACCATGCGTATGGACACTTCGACGAGGTCGCGTATGATGCTCTCCACGTCGCGTCCGACATAGCCCACTTCCGTGAACTTGGTCGCTTCCACCTTGACGAAAGGCGCGCGGACGAGCTTGGCGAGCCTCCTCGCTATCTCCGTCTTGCCCACGCCCGTGGGTCCTTTCATGAGGATATTCTTGGGCGTGATCTCCTCACGCATCTCTTCGGGTAGACGGCTCCTTCTGTAACGGTTGCGCAGCGCGATTGCGACGGCGATCTTGGCTTCCTGCTGACCTATGATGTATCTGTCCAGTTCCTTGACTATCTGTTTGGGAGTGAGTTCCATAGTGCCTCCTTTGTCACACGGTTTCCACAGTGATGTGGTCGTTGGTGAAAACGCACAGTTCGGACGCGATCTTGAGCGCGCGCACCGCTATCTCTTTCGCGTCGAGATCGGTCGCGCCCGCAAGCGCGCGTGCCGCCGCCAGAGCGTAATTTCCGCCGCTGCCGATCGCGCATATGCCGCTTTCCGGCTCGATCACCTCTCCGCTGCCGGACACGATGTAGAGCGAGTTCGCGTCCGCGACGATGAGCAGAGCCTCCAGCTTGCGGTACATCTTGTCGCTGCGCCAGAGCTCGGCAAGCTCCACCGCCGAACGCATGAGATTGCCGCTGTACTTCTGCAGCATCTCCTCGAATTTTTCCGAAAGCGCGAACGCGTCGGACACCGAGCCGGCAAAGCCGATGACGACCTTGTCGTTGTATATGCGCTTCACCTTGACGGCGTTGCCCTTCATTATCACGCTTTCGCCCATTGTGACCTGTCCGTCGCCGGCGATAGCGGTCATGCCGCCTCTTTTGACGGCGCAGATGGTCGTTCCTCTGAATTCCATGGTCTTTCCTCCGCCGGGAATGCCCGGCACGGTCCGCGGCTGAATTAGGTTGTCCTCGCGGTCCGCTGTCAGTCCGAAAATCCGGTCTCCCGGACAAATCGGATTATATCACGCAATGCTCTTTCGTGATAGTATTTTTTACGTTCCTTTTTGCCGACGTCCGCGGCGGACGGCAGCAGTCCGAAGTTGGCGTTCATCGGCTGGGCGTCCGTTCCTGCCGACGCGACGTAGCGGCACAGCGCGCCCGTGACGGTCGTTTCGGGAGGCAGCGCCGCCTCCTTCCCTTCCGTTTCGCGCGCGAGCGACACCGCGGCGACAAGTCCGCTCATTATGCTTTCGACGTAGCCTTCCACTCCCGTCAGCTGTCCCGCCGCATACAGTTTATTTTCTCCCGCGAACCTGAAATTCGCATTAAGTCTGCCCGCGGAAGAGAGATACGTATTGCGGTGCATCACTCCGTACCGCACGAATTCGGCGTTCGCAAGCGCGGGGATCATGCCGAACACCCTCTTCTGCTCGCCGTATTTCAGGTTGGTCTGGAAGCCCACCAGATTCCAGCAGTCTCCCGCCGTATTCTCGCGGCGGAGCTGCACCACTGCGTACGCGCCCTTTCCCGTCGCGGGATCTCGCAGTCCCACGGGACGCAGAGGTCCGAAACGCATTGCGTCCTCGCCGCGCCTTGCTATCTCCTCTATGGGCATACAGCCCTCGAAGAGTTCCTTTTTCTCGAAATCGCGGAGTATCGCCGTTTCGGCGCCGACGAGCGCTTCGCGGAAGGCGAGATACTCCTCCTTCTCCATGGGCAGATTGAGGTAGTCGTCGCCGCCCTTTCCGTATCTGCCGCCGAAATACGCGCGGCTCATGTCCACGGATGAGAACTCCACTATGGGCGCGACCGCGTCGTAGAAATGCAGGTTTTCTCTGCCGGTGAGTTCCGCAAGCCGTGCCGCGAGCGCGTCGGACGTCAGCGGTCCCGTCGCAATGACGGCAGGCCCTTCGGGAAGTTCCGTTACCTCTCCCCGCACGATTTCGAATGCGGAATACCGTGCAAGCGCACTCCCGACCGCCGCGGAAAACTTCTCCCTGTCCACGGCAAGCGCGCTGCCCGAAGGCACTCTGCACTCCCTCGCTATGCGCAGCAGCACGCACCCCATCGCGTCAAGTTCCGCTTTAAGAGTGCCAGATGCGGTCTCCTCCTCTTCCGATTTCAGCGAATTGGAACACACCAGCTCCGCAAGCCCGTCCGTGGAATGCGCGCCCGTCATCCGCACGGGGCGCATCTCGTACATCTTCACGCCGAATCCCCGTCCGAGTAGCTGGAGCGCGGCTTCGCAGCCCGCGAGCCCTCCTCCGACGACGGTTACGGTCGGTTTCATTTGTCCTCTCCGCCCTGCGGCGCCGCCTCGCGGTGTCCGCACGCCTTGTTCATGCAGACGTAAGTCCGCTTCTCCCCCTTGCCGGAAACGCGCATCGCGCCTCCGCAGTCGGGACAGAGCTTGGGCGCGGGCAGATCCCAGCACGTGAAATCGCACTTCGGATAGTTGTCGCAGCCGTAGAACACTTTGCCCGCCCTGCTCGTCTTTTTCACCACGTCGCCGCCGCATTTGGGACACTTGCCCACCACTTCGACGATGCGCTTGATGTTCTTGCACTCCGGATAGTTGGGGCATGCGAGGAATTTGCCGTATTTACCGTCCTTGACGACCATCTTCGCGCCGCACTTGTCGCACACCACGTCGCTCTCCTCGTCGGGCAGACGTCCGCCGCCGGAATGGTATGCGCGGTCGATGAACTTCTGCAGCCGCGGATAAAACGCGCCGATAAGCTCCTGCCACTGCTGTCCGCCGTCCGCCACTTTGTCAAGCGCGCCCTCAAGCCTTGCAGTGAAATTCAGGCTCATGATGTCCGGGAAGTTCTTCTCCATATAGTCGCATACGATCTCTCCCAGCTGCGTCGGCTTGATGAACTTGTTTTCCTTTTCGGTATATTCGCGGCGCGCGAGCACGGAGATGATGGACGCATATGTGCTGGGGCGTCCGATGCCGTTCTCCTCCATGGCTTTGACCAGCGTCGCGTCGTTATATCTAGCGGGCGGTTTTGTGAACTTCTGCTCGCTCGTCACATCGTTCAGATCCAGCCTCTCGCCCTCGTTGAGGTCGGGAAGGGTGTCCAGCTCGTTCTGCCTGTCGTCGTCCGCCGCCTCCGCCGTGCTGGTGTAGACGGCGGTGAAACCCTTGAACTTCACGCTGCGCCCCTTGACCACGAAACCGAGCTTCTCCTCCGCGCCTTCTCCCGTGATGTGCACGCGCATGGTGTTGTACTGCGCGCTCTTCATCTGCGAGGCGAGAAAACGCTCGTAAATGAGTTTATACAGGCGGTACTGGTCGCGCTCGATCTTTCCCTCCAGCGACTTCGGCGTGCGCTCCAGCGAAATGGGACGGATAGCCTCGTGCGCGTCCTGCGCGTTCGCGCTCGTCTTGTAGACGTTCGGAGAGGACGGCGCGTATTCCCTGCCGTAATTCTCCGTGATGAAAGCGAGCGTGGCGCGCGCGAAATCCGGCGACACTCTCACGCTGTCCGTACGGATATAGGTGATGAGAGCGTGCAGCCCCTCGCCGCCGATATCCACGCCTTCGTAGAGCTGCTGCGCCACGCGCATAGCTCTGTCCGCCGCCATGTTCAGCTTGTGGTTGGCCTCCTGCTGCAGGGTGCTGGTGGTGAAAGGCGGCGCCGGTTTTGCCGTGCTGACGCTCTTTTTCACCTCGTCCACGACGTAATGCGAGCGGCGCATCATGTCAGTGATGCGCGCCGCGTCGTCGCCGTTGGTCACCTTCGCCTTCCCGCCGCCGACGTCGTTGAGCGCCGCCTTGAAAAGATTCTCCTTTTTCGCTGGCGCGCCTTCCTTTAAGAGCAGCGCGAAGATGTTCCAGTATTCTTCCGGCTTGAAGTTCCTGATCTCGTTCTCGCGGTCGACGATCATCTTGAGCGCGGCGGACTGCACGCGCCCCGCGGAAAGCCCGGACTTCTTCCCCGCCTTGATCTTGCGCGAAAGTATGGGCGATATCTTATAGCCCACCAGCCTGTCAAGCACCCGGCGCGCCTGCTGGGAGTCCACGAGATTCATGTCTATCTCGCGCGGATTCTGCATCGCGGCGCGGACGGCTTTGGGCGAGATCTCGTTGAACTCTATCCTCACCTTGTCGCCCTCTATGCCGAGAGTGTTCTTGAGATGCCAGCTGATGGCCTCTCCCTCTCTGTCCGGGTCGGTGGCGAGATAGACTTTGTCGTACTTCTTCACCGCCTGACTCAGCTTTTTGATCGTTTCTTCCTTATCCGGAGTGATGACGTACTGCGGCTTGAACCCGTGCTCGACGTCAATGCCCAGGGTACGCTGCGGAAGGTCGCACACGTGCCCCTTGGACGCAAGCACGGCGGCATCGCCGCCGAGATATTTCTGTATCGTCTTTGCCTTCGAGGGCGATTCGACTATTATGAGCTGTTTCATTCCTTCTCCTTTCAGCACAATGCGTAATGATTGCCGCCCGTCTGTACGAGCGCGCCCGCGAGTTCGAGGTTGACGAGCGCGGTGGAAAGTTCCGCCGCCGTGAGCCCGGTGTCCGCGAGCAGTTCCTCGAAATGCTTCTCTCCGTCGTGCAGGCTGTCGAGGATGAGCGTTTCCGTCATGTTCAACTGCACCGTTTCGGCTTCCGCGCTCTCCGACGGCGCGCGCATGCGGTAGTGTTCAAGCACGTCCTCCGGCGACAGCGTCAGCGCGTGGGGCATGGTGCGCAGCAGCGCGTTGGTCCCCCTGCTCTCCGGCGAATACACGTTGCCGGGGACGACGAAAAGATCCCTGCCCTGTTCCACGGCGGTGTTTGCGGTGATGAGCGAGCCGCTCTTTTCGGCGGCCTCCGGCAGCAGGACTCCGCGGCAAAGTCCGCTGATGATCCGGTTGCGCTCCGGGAATCTGTACGGCATGGGATGCGTGCCCGGCGCGTACTCCGACACGAACAATCCGCCCGATGACAGCACCGAAGCGTAAAGCTCCCTGTTCTCCGCGGGATAGCACACGTCCACTCCGCAGCCGAACACCGCAACGGTAGGCGCGCCGCTCTCGACGCACGCGCGGTGCGCGCAGGAGTCTATGCCTCTCGCAAACCCCGACACCACGGTTATGCCGGCACGCGCGAATTCCCTTGCGAACTCGTCCGCGAGTTTCGCGCCGTATCTCGTCGGCCTTCTCGTACCCACTACGGCAATGGCAAACGTGTTCAGCAGCGCCGTGTTGCCGCGCGTGAACAGCACCTGCGGTCTGCCCTCCGTTTCCCGGAGCAGATCCGAATACTCGTCGTCGAGATACGTCACCCAGCCGATGTTCCTGTCCGCAAGCCCGTCCATGAATGCGTCGGACTCGTCCAGGCAGCGATAGAAATCCGCCGCGCTCTCGCCGAGCGCCGCCGCCACCTTCGGTTTCATCTCCGCAGTCAGCAACCCGGAGGGCAAAGGCGTATGTCCCAACAGCAGATCGCGCTTGCGCGGAGTGAGTTTCTCCACCCTCTGCAGCGCGACAAGCACTTTGGTGTCCGCGTCGCGTCCGTTCATCAGATATATTTCCTTTCAGTATTTCTGTATTGTATCGCTTCGGCGAGGTGCACCGGAAGGATATTCTCCTCTCCGGCAAGATCCGCTATCGTGCGCGCCACTTTGAGTATGCGCGCCGCGGCTCTCGCAGTCAGTCCCATCTTGTCGAAAGCACGCTTCAAGAGCCGCTCTCCGTTCTCGTCCACGACGCACCATTTCGCCATATCCTTGGCGTTCATCTGCGCGTTGGTGTTGATACCCGTGCCTGCGAACCTCGCTCTCTGCACCGCGCGTGCGCGCTCCACGCGCTCCTTGACCGCGGCGGAACTCTCGCTCCCGCCCTTTCCGCGCAGCTCCGCGTACTCCACGCCGTCCACCTCTATCAGCAGGTCTATCCTGTCCAGCAGCGGACCGCTCAACTTGGCGAGATAATTGTGTATCTGCGCCGCCGTGCATCGGCATGTCTGCGTGCGCGAACCGTAGTTGCCGCAGGGACACGGGTTCATGGACGCTACCAGCATGAAATTGGCGGGATACTCCACGGAGTGCATGACGCGCGACACGAACACCTTCTTGTCCTCCAGCGGCTGGCGGAGGGTTTCGAGCGTCCTGCGGCTGTACTCCGGCATCTCGTCGAGGAAAAGCACTCCGTTGTGCGCCAGGCTCACCTCGCCGGGACGCGCCTTCGCGCCGCCGCCGATGAGCGCGGGCACCGTCGCCGTATGGTGCGGCGACCGGAACGGGCGCACCGCGACTATCCCTTCGGACGCGTCCAGCACTCCGGCGACGCTGTGTATCTTGGTCACTTCCACCGCCTCTTCGAATGTCATGTCCGGCATGATGGTGGGCACGCACTTTGCCAGCATGGTCTTGCCCGCCCCCGGAGGTCCGGACATCAGCACGTTGTGTCCGCCGGCTACGGCTATCTCGATGGCGCGTTTTGCAACCGCCTGACCTTTGACGTCCGCAAAATCGACGTCGTAGCGCATCTCCCTCTTCGCCGCCTCGAAACCGCGCTTTTTCACAGGCTCCGCAGGCGCGCCGTTGAGGAAATCCACCACGTCTTTAAGGCTGTCGAACGCATATACGTCTATACCGTCGATATATCCGGCTTCCGCGGCGTTTGCGGACGGTATGACGAACTTCTTCTCGCCTTTCTGCATTGCGGAAATGAGCAGAGGCATCACTCCGTTGACATGCCTCAGTCCGCCGTTGAGAGCAAGCTCGCCTATCATGACGAAGTCCTTATACAGTCTGCCCGTCACCGCCTCGGCGCATACCAGCAGTCCGACCGCGATGGGCAGATCCAGCGACGCTCCCTCCTTTTTCGTTTCCGCAGGCGCGAGGTTGACCGTTATGCGCCGCGCCGGATAAGGCAGTCCGCTGTTCTTGATGGCGGCGCGCACCCTCTCTTTGGACTCTTTCGTGGCAGTCGAGGCAAGACCTACGGTCTCCACGCCGGGTATGCCGTTGGTGACGTCCACCTCGACGTCCACACCGTAACCCTCAAGCCCTTCAAGCGCGTAACTTCTGACACCGGCAAGCATCCGAAACCTCTTAAAACAAGGAAATTATCACAAGTCTAGCATACGCCGCGGCAAAACGCAACCGTTGACGGCGGAAAATTATAGTCGCGCGCACGCGCGCGTGCGATGTACGCGCAAAATAAAAGGCGCGCGTGCGCGCCTGTTTTACGAAAATTTTTATTTTTCTCCGCAAAATCCTTATTAAGATTTTTCTCCGTCCGCATGACCGTCATGCTTTGCGCCGTCTGCCGACTCGGAAGCGAGCTTGCGCGACAAAGCCGCGTCCGCAAGAAGAACGGCGACAAGAAGCACGATCGGCAGCCCTATCACGAGCATTCTGCCGCCTGCGGACTGCATATAACCCGCGACGCTGCCCGCAAGCGGAAGTTTCCTTGCGAAAACGCCTTCTATATCCTCGCGGGATACTGTCCATGCGTCGTCGCTTTCCGACGCGTCGCCGCGTGTGAAAAATCCGCTCCCGTCCTCGGCAACGCCCGTAATACGGTGCGTGACGCGTTCTCCCTCAAGCGGTCCGGACGGCGCACGGAACACGATGATGTCGCCTGCGGCAAGCTCCTCTCCGCCGTACTCCGAGAAGAGGACTATATCGCCCGGCTCGAACGTCGGCGACATGCTCCCCGTTTCGACGCGGAGAATGACGCTGCCGAAGAAAGCCCCTCCCTCGCTGACCGCTCTTGCGATGAGTGCAAGCAGACCGCAGAAAAGCACCGCCGCCACGGCGCATACCGTCAGCGCGGCGGAAAGACACCTGTACCACACGGGCAGCTTCTTTCTCTCATCTCTCCTTTGCGACATTCTTCCGGACATCACACAACGCCCCTTTAACACTGTATTTTGCGCATATCAAACCGCAGTTTTGCGCATATACGCCACACCGCGTCAGTTTTGACGGCTCCGGCGTCCGCGGCGCGGACGCATATGTCCGCAGCCGAATTATAAACCGCCCCGACGTCTTTTGCAAGCAGCAAAAACGGCGCGCCTGCGCACGCCGCTTTGCCTTTTGCGTTTAACGCGTTACGGACTTTCATTTCTTGTCGCCGCTCTTTTTGCGTTTGCGCGCCGCCGCGACCGCGATCCCGGTCACCGCCGCTATGACAAGCAGTCCGCCGCACACGATCACCGCGATAGCCCATCCGGGGAATCCTTCGCCGTCGGGCTGCGCCGGCTGTTCGGGCTCGTCGGGGGTGCCGGGCTCGTCGGGATCGACCGGCTCCTCCGGATCGGGATCAACGGGTTCGTCCGGATCGGGATCGTCCGGCTCGTCGGGATCGACCGGAGGCGCAACGGGTTCGTCGTCGCCTTCCACCGTCAGCATGAATTCGAGCACTCCCTGATAGCCGCCCGTCAGGCTGACCTGCATCCTGTAAGTGCGTGCGGCAAGGTTCTCCGTGCCGGCGAACTCGGCGCCGTCGATGAGTATGCGGTAGGAGCCGGCGGGAATGCCCTGCTCCTCAAGGAACGCTTCC
The DNA here is from genome assembly GCA_018710835.1 of Candidatus Limadaptatus stercoravium. Classification (GTDB taxonomy): domain Bacteria; phylum Bacillota; class Clostridia; order Christensenellales; family CAG-917; genus Limadaptatus; species Limadaptatus stercoravium. The sequence continues at coordinate 20,845 of DVJC01000065.1, forward strand.
ACCGCAGCCGCGAGCGCAAGGGATTCGCCCTGCTGTATCGTGACCGTCGCGCCGGAGGATATCTTGTCCTCGTCCGTTTCGCCGTTGCCGTCCGTGTCGAGCACGATGTCTATCGCTTTGGACTGCACCGAGAGGGTGAGGCCTTCGGTTACGGTCACTTCGTAATTGGCTTCGTCGACGACAGGAACGATCACAATGCTTACCGCTGTCCCCACGGGGACCGACGCGTCGTAAGCGCTGCCGTCCGCGAGTTCGAGTCTGACGGTGTAAGTGTCGACAGTCACGCCGCCGTCGTCGGTGACCGTCACCAGCGCGTTCATCTGCTCCTGCGTGAACGTATCGCCGAATACGATCTCCGCGCCTTCCGCAAGCGTTGCGGTATAGCGCACCTGCGCCTTGTCGATGACCAGCTGCGCCGTCGCATCGCCGAGGTTTGTGACCGTCACGTTTCCGCTGTTGGAATACGTTTTAATGCTTATCGTGTAAGTGCCTGCGTTCACGGGCAGACCTTCCGTCCACCCGCCGTCGCCGACTCTGTACTGCCATGTGATCTCTCCGAGGGACAATCCGGCGTTGCCGAGCGCAACGGTTATACTGCCGTCATACGCCGCCCCGTCGTATGTTGCGCTCGGCGCGGAGATGCTCGCCGTGACATTTGCCGGATTGACCGTGACGGTATGAGAAGGATTGGTCAGATTATAGTTGTCTGCCGCGTCGCCGGAGAGCGCAAACGTGATCTCATAGCTGTCCGCGTTGATGACTGCATTGCCGTTCGTGCCGTAGCTTATGACGACATTGCCCGCGGTCTGATCGTTCATGAACACTTCGTCGCCGACGCTGAAACCGATCTCGATCTCACTGCCGGTATACGTGAATGTCGTCGTCGGGACGCTCACCGTGATGTTGCGCGTCTGTACGGTCACGGATTTCACGTTTTCGCCCGTCGCGAACTTGTAGTTGCCGCCCTGCGCGCCGCCGATCGTGAACGTGAGCGTGTAATCACCCGCATTGAGGACGGTCGCCTCGCCTTCCGTCACCTCGTAAGTGAGCGTGACCGCGTCCTCGCCGATCACTCCGACAGCTCTTGCGTTGACTGTCAGCGCCTCGCCGGCATAGACCAGGCTGTCCGCATTGTCGATCGTGACATTGATCTCCTTCTGCGCCACATTGACGGTGGTGCCTTCTGCCGCGAGCTGATAGTTGCCCGCCTTGTCGCCCGTGAGCGTGAAGGTGATGGCGTACTCGCCCGCGTTCAGGATTTCCGTGCCCTCCGCGAGGGTATAACCGAGCACCGCGTCTTCGCTGTCCGCGGCAAGAATATCGCTGCTGACAAGGTTAAGGGTGATCGCGCTGCCCGTATAAACCAGGCTGTCCGCGCCCTCAACGGTGACGCTGACGGTTCTCTTCGCCACGTTGAAGCCGAAATAGACCTGCGTTCCCTTATAGTTCGTGCCTTCGCTTATGGTCACCGTCACGGTGTAGTGCCCTGCGGTGGCGGGCTTTCCGTCAACCAGCGTTCCACCGTCGGAAACCGCGCTGTAAGACACCGTGACCTCTCCGTCGTTGTTCGTCGGATTGCCGGTGAAGTTCGGCTCGTTGGCAGCGTCGCCGTAAGTCCAGCCCTCAATGCTCAGATGCACGCTGAGTCTTGCCTTTTCGACCTTTATCGTCGTGCTCCCGGTGGTGAACTTGTAGTTCGCCGCCTTGTTGTCATTATCCGCGCCCGTAAGCGTGAAGGTGATGTTGTACTCGCCCGCGTTCAGGATGCTCTGCACTCCCTCGTCGAGGGCGTAGCCGAGTGTCAGACCGTCCGCGGACAGCATATCGTCCGCATCGCTCTTAAGCGTGAGTTCAAGCTCCGAACCCGTGTATGTAAGGTCATTTGCGTTTGTCACTTCGACGGTCACATGCTTAGGCATGATGGTAAATGTGAAGCCTGTGCTCACGCCGCCGAAAGTGCCCTGCACATAGTAAGTGCCCGCGTCGGAAATTTCCGCGAGAGGCTGCCCGCTTGCAGACTCGCCCTTGTAAATCGTGATCGCCGCCTTGCCTTCGCCTTCGATAACAAAGTAATTTGTGAAGCTGTCGGGCGTGTACGTGCCATCGCCGTAGTTCGCGGTGGTTGTTATTTCTCCCGCGACGGAAATGCTGCCGCTCACCTCGAAGGTTATGGACGGATCGGTTGAGCCGAGGTCGAAGTTGCCGTCCTCGAAACCGACCGTGACGTGGCTTGCCGCAAGACCCGCACCCGCCGCAATGCCGTTCTCGAACACTATGCTGCCTATGGCGAACGTTATGCCCTCGGGAATGTACGTCGTGCCGCCCGCGGCTGCGAACGTCACGCTAATGGTCACCGCCAAGGTTTCACCGCGATAGACCTGGAGCTGACTGCCGCTGATGGTGAATGTCACCGCTTCCCTGTTGCTTCCGTGTATGACGAGAGCATTGTCCGTGAACTCCGCAATGCCACCGTCGTTCACATTGACACTAAGCGTGGCGTTGACGGTGAGAGGATTGACCGTGAAGGTCAGCGTATCGACTTCCAAAGTGTAGTTGTTGTTGATGTCGTTGCCTTCTGCGAGCGCGACCTTGACGGTGTAGGTGCCTGCGTTCAGAATGCTTTCCGCAGAGCCATTGTTCAGCCTGTAGCTGTACGCAAACGTAACGGCATCGCCATTCGCGACATTGTCGGGGACGAACTCCACCGTCTGCACCGCGCCGTCATAAGTGGCGGAAGTTGCACGGAGCGCACCCGTAATCACTCTCCTCTGCACCGTAAGCTTAAGCGCCGCGGGATTGACCGCGTTGTAGTTGCTGTCAGTGGCAGTGACCTCGACGGAAACAGTGACAATTGCATCCGCAGCAGTCGTGCTGCCGAACTCAACGTCTCCTGCCATAAGCAACACCGTGAAGGTGAAACCTATGCTTTCCTGTCCCTCTGCGACGCCGACATTCACGAGCGCGTTCATCTGATCCTGTTCGAGCGTATCACCGTACGTCAACGAAGCTTTTTCCGCAAGTTTCGCATTGAATGTAATGTCCTTGGGCGAGATGACGAGCTGCGCCGTCGCGTCGCCGAGATTTGTGACCGTCACGTTTCCGCTATTGGAATACGTTTTGATGCTTATGGTGTAAGTGCCTGCATTCACGGGCAGACCTTCCGTCCACACGCCGTCGCCGACTTTATACTGCCATGTGACATCGCCGAGCGACACCGCGCTGTTGCCGAGCGTGACAGAGATGTTGCCGTCGTAGATCGCGCCGTCAAACACCGCGCCTTCTTCAACAGACAGCGTGACCGTCGTCTGTGCTTTCTCGATCACGAACGACTTTCCTTCGCTTATTCCGTCGTAGTTGTCAGTGCCTTCAACGGTGATAACGCAGTAATATGTCCCGGCATTCGTCGCAGATGTAAAGAATCCTCTGTCAAGCTGTTCCCGATGTTCCTCATCGGCGTAATAGGTCACCACCACGTCGCCGAACGCCGCGGAAGGCTCGCTGATGACAGGCTCTTCGCCGTACGCCCAGCTCGCGTAGAATTCGGTCAGACTGTTGCCCGCCTTAGTGACCTCGAAGGGATAAGTCTGCTCCGGCGAAGTACCTTCACCCGCCGCGAACGCATAGTTGGTGTTGCCGAGCGTGACCGTGACGGTATACTGCCCGACATTCTGTATCGTCGTCACTCCGCTGTCGGAATTGAGCGCGTAAGCGACCGATACTTCCATATCCTCTTGTGTTTCGTTGTTCGGCAAAGTCTCCGTCACGGTCCACTCAGGAGTAAATGCGCTGCCCGAATATTCCGCCGACGGCTCTATGCTGCCAGTGACAATGAAAGGCGTGATGGTGTAGGTGTATCTGTTTACGCTGCTCTCCTTGAGGGTGTAGTTCCGAGCCGCTTCGGTATCATTAAGCAAAGCCGTGACGGTGTAAGTGCCGGCGTTCGGGAGAGTTGCCACGCCCTGCCCTTCGATATTGACATCGAAAAGACTTGCAACAGTGTCGCTGCCGAGCGCACCTGACAACTCAAACAATCCGGCAAAATACTCCGCATTGTAATCCAGCGCACCGTACACACCCTGCCCGTCGGAGGCCGAAAGAGAGATCGGACGCTGCTGAATGACATAATCAAGAGCGTCTGTGCCATTCTCGAAACTGATTGTGTAATTTGTGTCGATTAGGTCTGTCGCAGGATCGACAACCGATACCACCGCTCTCACATGCACCGTGGTGCCGGCAGCAATGTCTGCAACGGTATCTTCATTATATTCGCCGCTGTCAAGAGTGTATACGAATGTGATATCATACGACGGATACTCTCCGACGAACCCCTCATCCGGCGGATCGTTTGTAAGCGTTACCGTCATGACACCGTTCGGCTCGGCATAGCTTCCGTAAATGATATTACCCGTGCTCTCAACTCTGAATATCAATTCATACGGCGCAATGGTGAACTCGGCGCTGGTCACGGAGCCTCCGACGTAGTTGGTGCTCTCGCCGTAAATTACGGTGAGGGTGTAGGTGCCCGCGTTGGTGGGCTTTTCGGACGAAGAATATTCGGTAGCACCCCTTCCTTCATAAAGGAAAGTGCGCTTTGCCCCGCTGATTATGTCTGCTCCGCTGATCGAAGGGCTTTTAGGCTCATCGCCGTACGTCCAGCCGCCCATTGTGACCGAAATGCCTTTGGGGAAAGCCGCCTTGTCTACGGTGAAATTCGCGCTTACCGTGCCGCCGTTGTAGTTCGCAGTCTGCGCAATCGTCGCAGTCACGGTATACTCGCCCGCATTGACGGGAGGAATGGAGTCCGAGTAGGACGTGTCGCCGCGCCCCGCATATGTATATGATACATTTTCCTCGGTCACGCCGTCGGGCAGACCGCTCATCTGCGGAGCGTTCGTATCCGCATCATAATGTCCGTACGTCCAGCCCTTTATACTGACGGTGACGGTATTGGGAAGATCCGCCTTAGCTATCACCAGTCCAGAAATCGTAAGGCTTTTTACGAGGTTGCCGTTATTCTCGAAATTGTAATCGTTGTCGGCATTGAGCGTGATGGTGACGGAGTAAGTGCCGGCATTGTCAGGCGCTTCGGACGAATTGTATCCCGTGACGCTCTCAAAGTTCAACGTATAATCATCGCCGGGCGTGAGGGTGCTGTCCCCTACCGTAACGGTGATGGCGAAGTCCGCCGCCGCGCCGTTGTAAGTCACTTTCTCATTCGCCGCGTTTGCCGTCGCCGCGACATACTTCGACAGCGTGATCGTGCCGCCGATCGAATCGTAAGCGTTCTCCTTGGCTACGGTAACGATCTTGTAGTTTCCTTCTGCACGGTAATCGCCCGTACCGTTACCGTTGGTCTGAAGCCTGCCCGTGCCGAGCCAGTCCGAAGAATGCGCGACAAGGGTGACAGAGCTTGTATCGGCTCCGTTCGGGACAAAGTAAGGTGTGACGGTATGCGTTGCCGTCACTCCCGATATGCTGTTCGAAATCAAAGCCGTACGATGTGCGCTTGCCGTGCCGCCATATTGTATGTAGGTATTACCGGGAGAGTTCGGATCCATATACTGTCCGAATGCGGCGCCCTCCACCTCGAATATGTTGGCGTAGTTTACATATCCTTCTGCACTTACAGCCGCCTGAGTCCCTCCGGCATTATACAAATTCTGCGCCACCCAGCCGTAACTTGCATATGTTCCCTCGACGGGCGGAGTCGCATTATTGTTGTTATTATTAGTAAGATTATAAATAAGCCCGTTGATATCTACCTGCGCCGTGCCCGTCGAGCCCTGCAGAACCGTCACGACACCGACATACTTCGGTTCGGCAGTATCGCCGGTAGCCGTGCCGGAGAATCTACCCTCGCCCTTTATGATTATATTGCTGAAGTTGTAAATGGGCGCGCTGTTGGAATTAGGCTTCATCGACCTGCCCACAAAACCTGCGATGAACGACCACGAGCCGTTGACATCGAGAATACCGTCCAGCTGAACGGTGACATTCGTCAGTGTTCCGCTTCCTTCCATAACGCCGGCTACGGCGCCGAGCGCGGTGGTCTTTCTTTGCACCGTTGTCGAAAGTGTTGCTCCTTCGGAAATAACCGCATTGACATTCTCCACGGTGCCGCCGTTTAATCTGCCGGCGATAAGTCCCACTCCGATGTTGTTCTCATGCGCGGAATTAACCGTTACACTGTTCAAAAGCACGACGCGCACGTTCTTTACAGTGCCGGAAAGCGTGCCGAAGAGGCCGCCTACATACTGTCCGGTATAGCTCTGCTGATAAAGTCCGTCAATAAAAATAGTGTGGCCGTTGCCGTCCAACATTCCGCTGAAATCATGTCCGGAGAATCCGCTGATCACAATGTCGCGCGTCAGATAGTAACTGCCGTCGGTTGCGTTCCCGCTCGGCGAAAATGCCGCGCTGAAGTCGCTTGCCGAAGAGATGGCTGTCCACCCTTCAGGAGCATTCTCCGCCGTTATCTTATCGGCATCGGCAACGTACCCGTGCTCGTACTGCGTGAGCGCGGGATAAGACGGGGGCTCGGCTTCGCTGTCCTGAGCCGTAAGCGAAGCGGTAAAGATACCGTCGTTTGCGCCCCATCTGTTATCGCCCCATGACGAATATTTGGAAGTCAATCTGCGGAAGACCACCGTGTCGGTATCCGTTCCTTCTATAACGGCGGAAGCCGTCACTGCCTCACCGGTGCGTGGCGTAAGGAGCCACGTCCTCGTCATGCCGGATCCGGCTTTAGCCTGTCCCGTGTAGATGACCACAAGAGATTGGGCATA
>DVJC01000066.1 GCA_018710835.1 Candidatus Limadaptatus stercoravium
TGGGAATAATCGCGGCAGAAACGGAGGTCATATGAAACTGAAAGACAGCAAAACTTACGTCAATCTCGCAAAGTCTTACGCCGGCGAATGCCAGGCGCGCACACGCTACGAATTCATAGTGTACGGCGCGCGCATGAACGGCTATAAGTATCTCGCCGAACTGGTGGAAAAGGTCGTGTACAACGAGTTCAACCACGCGAGAATGTTCTACACCTTCATCCAGCAGTCCGAAGAAAAGCAGGTGGAGAACATAGACATCGCCAGCGGCTACCCTTTCAAGGAAAAGTGGGACCTGCAGGCGAATCTGCGCATAGCGGCGGAGGACGAAATGGACGAGGCGACGAGGATCTACCCCGAATACGCCAAGACGGCGCGCGAGGAAGGCTTCCCGGAGATCGCAAAACTCTACGAGGACATCATCCAGGTGGAGACCTGCCATCAGAAACTCTTCTCCCAGCTCTACGAGCAGATGAAGAGCGGCACGATGTATAAGAAGAAAGAAAAAGTCAAATGGAAGTGCGCGGACTGCGGCTACGAAGCCACGGCGAAGGAAGCGTGGCAGGAATGCCCTCTGTGCAAGGCGAAGCAAGGCTCCGTGATGATACAAATCGAGGACTGAACGCGAAAGACATTTCCCGATAAAGCGCAAAAACAGCGGATTAAGCCGCTGTTTTTGGTCAGACTCCCCTTCTGCCGCACCGAAAACGTTTTCGGCGGAACTACAAAAATTCGAAATCAAGCGCCCTCTTATTCAAGGGGGCGCTTGTTCGAATAGCGTTCCGCAGAGGAAGCTCAGGTTGTTTATGCCTCCGCTTCGGGAGCGTTCACGAGAACATTGTGGAAGAACTTCTGGTTGAGTCCCTTGTAGGTAAGCTCGTATTCCACCTTATAAGTTCCCGCGGCTGCGAATGCGCCGTCAGCGCCGAGTGCCGTCGAAGTCACATCAGCACCTTCCGCGTCAAACACCTTGACGGTCACCGCGCAGATGAGAGCGCCTTCGCTGTCATAGATACCGTAGCCTTCCGCACCGTAGGCGAACTTAGAACCAGTGGTTATACGATTCGCATTAGAAATCATTCCGTCAAGGTTTTCACCGATCTCCAGTGCGCTGTAGGAAGATGTCTTATCGGAAGCGTACAACTCATATGCAGTGAAATCATCGGTGTAAGTATATCCGTTCATTGTTAACGTAATATACACTTTGGTATTCCTTGATCCACTCTTGTACTCGTTGATATAGTTGTTAATCAAAGCGTCGGCGTTTGCAGTCACATACTGTCCGCTACCACGGGATTTCCATTCGAGAACAATTTCAAGGCCTTCAAGCTCGGTACCGTCATCAGCCCGTGCAATCCACTTGGCGTTCTCGACATCATATGCGAGATTGTATGTCATTCCGTTACACACAACCGTAATTGCAGATAAACTTTCACCATAATAGTAGGTGTAGCTGACATTATTAAGCACAGCAGTATCTGCCGGGGCGGCAAGAGTACCAAATGACACAGTAATACTGCTCACTCTTGTCCCGTTTGTGGAACTGACCGTGATGCTGGCGCGATGTTCACCTACAAGATTAAGATTGTTGTCAAGCGTCACGATGAACTTGTTGTTTGCATCAGGTGTACCTACATCAGAGAAGTCCCCGCTGGAGTGCATGTTGCTCACGGAGACACCGCCGAGCGTATAGCTCAAAGAAGACGGCGTGAGAGTGTTGACGGTGCCGTCGGGCAACGTCTCCTCAACCAATACTCCGTAATTGATAGCCGCTCCTCCGAATGCCGGCACGTTGTCGGACACAGCTTTGGCAGTGATGACTGTGACAGCTACATCTTTCTCAGCCACAAATCCGTTCACGTCTATGCGTATTGTATAGTTGCCTGCAGGCAGCGCGAGATCTCCGTCTGCATTCGTCGGATTCGCAACCGCGTTACCTTCGGCATCTAATATCGTGACATAGGAATTAAACTTGGTTTCGTCAAGCTTAATAACTCCAGCTTCGCTTCCATGGGTGTAAGAAATCTGGACACAGTAGCCATCCCCGGAGACGTATTTGCGGAACATCTCGAAGAGAGTCTTCATACTCGAAGCGCTCTGCTCGGAGTACGTATACGACACCGCCTCATCGCCCTCGGCTCCGACTATTGCAATATCCGTTACCGCATCGGAAGCGACAACATCGACTTCAACTTCATACTCCAGTATACCGAATACAGGATAAGGAGTAAGATCGATGTTGACGTAATCGGCAAGAAGGCTGACAAGGCTCTCTCCATCACTCATCGGTGTTACATACAGTGTGACGGTCTGTTTGCCGGATTGTGTCATATCAAGCCCTGAAACACCGATCACATAGCCCTGAAATTCAATCTCTTCGCCTGTTGCTATCGATGTTCCCTTCATGGTGCAGGGAGCACTGATACCCGTACCATTAATAAGTCCGATTATTTCAGTATTAAAATCAACATAAGTTATGTCGCTGACAAGAGCCTCCGAGGGCGTGCTGTTGTTTGCCACAGCGGAAATTTCCGCCGTCTCCTTTCTGACCGCATTGCCGAAGCCTGCGCTCTGCACGGAAATCGTCATGGTGTCCGCATTGTGCCACACGCCGGGGATAGCGCTGCTGGCCACACTGAGGTCTATGCCGTTGTTTGCCAGAGTCTCAACAAGACTACTCATCTTGATGCTGAACCCGTTCGCTTGAATATCGGCAAGGGAACCGGAGATGTCTGAAACATCAAGGTTGGTGAGACCGAGAATGTCCGTAATCAGCCCCATAACGTTAATCCCGCCCTCTTCGGACGAACCTTCGTCTGCTTGAGCAAGCGCATTGCCGAGCACATCGGCTATATATCCGCCGAGTGCGTCAAAATCGTACACTCCGCCAAGCGCAACGGTTGCATCAAATATTACGACTTTGAGAGTTTCACTGTAAATCTGTGCAATTACATTACCCTCTTCGAAGTTGGAGTGGATGGTGAGAATATTCTTCACAAAGCTGCCGTCTTCGAGGTTCACTTCATCGACGGTGACGTTGATGTAACCCAGCTGCTCGACAAGGGCAACTATTTCTTCGGGAGTACCGTTGAACGCAAGCTTCCATGCGGGATTGATCTCCACGCCGGAAAGCAAGCATTCGCCGTTGCCGGACACCATATCGAAAATGCCGAACAGCACGAAGGGATTAAGATCGATGTCGACGTCGATGTCATACCTGTGCGTCACGTTGCCTTCCGCATCCTTGAGTTCCGCAGTGCCGTCAAGCGTGACGTTGAGGACATTCTTCGCGTCGGCTTTGCGTGCATCCTGCACTCCGGGCAGCAGTCCGTCGAAAGGATCCGTATCGTCCGCAGTCGCACTGTCGAAACCGAAGTAGAAGTTCACCCTGTAGTTAGACGCAATCTCGTTGAGCAGCGCGGACAATGTGCTTTCCGTAAGCTCGATATTCATCAGTCCGGCAAGCGTGTCAACAATAGTGGTGACGGTATCAGTACCGATAGCTCCGCCGAGTATACCGTCAAGTCCGCCCTTCGCCGCAAGTGCGGTGTCGATCAGACTGATAGCGCTGCCGAGGTTCAATTCGAACATGAACGCGTCGCCGGACTCGCTCACCGCGTAATCACCCAGCAACTGACCTACCATAACGGGCTTCACGACTCCGCCTTTGAATCCTTCGGCAGTGATCGGAACAAGACCCGCTATTCTCTCCCCGAGCAGACCGAACCAGTCGTCGACAAGAGTCATGACCAGATGACCGAGGTCGAATCCGTTGAACTTGACGTAGCCTTCGCCCTTCACCGCGGCATAAAGGTAGTCCGCCCTGTCTGCGCCCGTACCGAGCTGCTCCATGGCGATGCCGAAGATCTCTTTGCCGGAAGTGCCGTCATCGTTCTTCTCTGTGATCTGCAGCGCGAACGTAAACTCTTTGCTCTCGTCCTGCGCTACCTCGTCAAACGCGTCGATGAGAGCGTCGTACGCGTCTCCTTTGGGATCTGCCGGATCTGTCGGATCGACGGGAGGAGGCGTGACTCCGCCGTTACCGCCGTCGTCGGCGGGCGGATCGTCGTTGCACGCAACGAAGAGCACGCCGCACATCAGACAGACAACCAACACGGCTATGATCGCCAGAAATAGTTTCCGCTTCATAAATTTTCTCCTTTAAGTTTTGTTATGGGCATATTTTGCCTTGTACACAGTATATTTATTTTGCCTGTCATTCAAATTAAATTAAAATTAAATCGCGGCTTTCGATGTTAAAAATAGCTAGGCTTTTACACCAAAATAAAATAAAAATTAAACAAAACGGCGGATCTGCCTGCAAAAACCGCTTCCGTCCGCTCAAATTATGTAATTTTGAGTAAAATTTGATTTAATAATAATGATATTTTACATCGGCGCTATAAAATATTTGTAACAAAACACACCGCGCCCGTCCGTACACTGCTCCGGACGGGCTTATGAAGCCGGCATATCCGAGGCGGCGGAGTGCGCGAACGCGGGCGCGGTGAAAGTTTGATGTAATGATCCGCACCCTCCGTCGGGCAGGGCGCGGCGCATGCGGAGGCGGATCTATTCCGCCACGGTTATATACCAGTAATTAGTAAACCCTCCTCTGCCGCTCAGGCGGAGCGAAACGCGGTAATAGCCAGGCTCGTTGAACACCAATCTGAAAGACGTGTAAACGGGATCGACGATCAACGCCGGGAATTGCGACGTTTCCAGCACTCCCGGTTCTCCGGAAGGCGAGAAGCAGCCGTCTGCCGTGAACGACGTCAGCGACACGGGAGAATCCTCCGCCGAAAGGTCGAGCGTTTCGGGATAGGAGGCGTGGGCGGAGTCGTAACGGCTCACCGCAACGGTCAAGGTACGCGCAAAATCGTCGTTGTAGCCGTGCGTGGCGTTGCTCAGGTATCCGGCGAACGTGTACTCCGTCCCGGTGAACCAGAAATTCGGCGTCGACGAGGACTGCCCGAAGGCGTATGTCGCAGCCTCCCCCAAGTCCGACGTTACGCGCTGGGTGAAACTTTCGCTTTCGAAACCGAATATCTCCGCACGGCATTCATAATCGGCGGCGACATGGAAAACCACCGTATAGCTGCTCTGCGTCGGGCGGCTGCTCGTCCAATAGCTGGAGCTCTCGGACAGCGGGATGTCGTTGATGAAAAGATTGTCGGCGGTCAGATAAAGCGTTATTCCCTTGACCGTTCCGTCGGCATTGTCGTAATAGGCGACCGCGTCGATATAATTCGTTATAGTGGGCATATAGACGGTGCTCCCCACTCCGTGCGACGGCATCGAGTCTACGTCAATGTCGAACTCCACACGGTCGGGCGCCTGAATGCGATAGGTGCGCGAATACTCCCCGTCCAGGAAGCTCCACTGCACCGTGACGTCCCCGACCTCGGACGAATAATAGTAGTCGTCGAAGATCACCATATCCCTTATGCCTATTCCGTCGCATTCGCCGGTGAGCAGCATCTCCTTGACGTATCCGTTGTCGTACTCCACGCGCGCGTCCGCATAAAGATATTCCGGCACGGCGGTGTTGAAGCCGCTGTACAGTCCGCCGATGCCGGGAGCGTCCGCGGAAATGATGTACAGCTCCGCGTCGGAGGCGACGCGCGGCGTGAATATCACGTCCGCCGAAGTGCGCCCCGTGAGAAGCACGCGCGCTTTGACTTCCACGGTAAGATTTTCCGAATACTCTTCCGTGCCGCCGGTCAGGATCGCAGTACGCAGCGGATTTGGATATTCGACGACCATGGTGATCTCCTGCACGCTGCGGCTGGAATAATCAACGTCCTTCAGCTCCACCACGCGCGCAAGGGTGTCGAACCGTGTTGCGAGATCCAACCCCGTGCAATGCGCTTTGACATAATACTGCCCCGCCGTTCTTTCAAGCTCTTCGGGGCTCACGGGGACGTATCCTCCGTCGTCGGACACGCCGTGCAGCAGCGTGTTTTCGTCGATGTATATGTTGGTGAGTGAAACCTCTCCGCCGCCGTACACCGTCTGTGCGAACTCCTCCCATTCCCACGACAGCGCGAGCGAAGTGCGGAACGGGCCGTAATCCTTCACGTCGCCGATACCGCTGTCGATGATGTACACCGTCTGCGCGTATATGTCGTGATCCTGCGCCATGCCGAAAGAGTTCTCCTCTATCTCGAAAAGCAGCGCGTCGGGCACAAACGAGTCGCCGCCGTCCGCCAGCCCGGACAGCAGCCCTATCAGCCCCTCCGCGTCCGTAAGGTCGAAGGATACCGTATCGTCCGAGAAGATGTTGCATGCGTAAAGAGCCGTGAGCAGACTGCACACGGAAGATCCCTCGTAGAATTTTTCGCAGGGATAAGTGATCAGCGTATACTCCGGCATTATCAGCCCGGAGAGCAGTCCCGTACTGTCCGCGATCTCATCAACCTTGTCGTCGGAGAACAGATTCTGCACTGCGACGGACATGTAAATGTTGTGCGAACCGTTAAAGTCGGAGGGCGAAAACGCCAGATCGAACACCGAGCCTCCCGCCTCCGCGTAACGGGTACGGCAGAATTCTCCGCATGCGGCGGAGCAGGTATGGCTCACCCTCAGGTGGAAATAGTTGTCATCGCCGAGCGCGCCGAGATCGTAATCCGCGGATATCAGCGTCAGCAGGTCGAGATTGGCGTCCAGGACATAATCGTACGTCACGAGCGCGCCGCCGCCCTGCATGAGCGAGAGCTGTCCCTCCATGTGCGAATTGCCCACCTTCGTGACGACGTATCCCGCGGCGTCGCCGTCCGGGACTTTGGCAGTGAGTTCGGCATAGAACTCCGACTGCACGTCGAACACCGCGTCGAATTCCGCTCCGCCGTCCCCTACGGTAAGGCCGTCTGCCGAAAACGCCGCTCCGCCCTCTCCGTCGAAAGTCAGCGTCACCTCTCCGCTCATGTCGGGGAGCAGATCGAACAGTTCGTCCGGACTGCCCAGCCCGAACGCCGCAAGCAGCGCGGACGCCACTTCGTCGCCGAACACTCCGAGCACCGCGTCGAAATATTCTCTGCCCGTCTCCTTGTACCCGCTGTCCACGACGAACGTGTAGATGTCGGCATCCCCGTCCGGACGCGCTCCGCTGAAGAACGCCTTGCCGAGATTGAACACGATGCCGGCAAAGGCTTCCCGTGCCGCGTCCTCGTTCTCTTCGTTGTAGACGACGCCGAGCAGATCGAAGATGTTGACGTTCTCCACCTTGAGACGCGCGTCGGAGACTGCCAGTCCCGGCGCTATGTCTATCCATGTGGACGAGTCGTCCGCGACAAGCGAGAACAGCACGTCCTCCGCCGCCGCTTCCGCGTCGCCGCGCGCGCCGGAGGCTCTCTTCACCTCGATCACGATGCACGATCCGGCGCTGTCCGCCGTATCGTAATTCATGCCGAAGAGGAAGTCGTATCCGCCGGAATCCGTCACCGCATGCGCGGTCAGTTTCATCCCTATCCTGCCGCCGTCCAGCGCAATGCCGTCCGCAATGCGCTCCGCCGCCTCGGTAAGGTATTTCTCCCACGAAACCGGAACGTCGGCAGGCAGTTCGTCCCCTTTGTCACAGGCGGCGAACAGCGTAACGGCAAGGCACAGCACCAGCAGCGCCGCGACCGCCAGCGATACTACCCTTCTCTTGTCAGTCCGCATACTTCGCATCTCTCAACCCGTAAATTCTGCGTGTTTATCACACCGAAACGACGGTACAAACCGCCTTTTGTGCCGTTATTGCCTCTTGAAGCGGCAGTTGATCTCAAGCCCGCACGGCACGTTGGACGCCGCGCTTATCGTGCCGCCCATGCCTTCCACGATCGCCTTTGCGATGGAAAGTCCCAGCCCCGTGCCGGGGATGTCCTTCGCGTTGTCGGCGCGGTAAAACCTGTCGAAAATGGACTCCAGCTCCGCCTTGGGCACGCCTATGCCAGTGTCCGCTACGGTGAACACGCACCCGTCCTTCGTGTTTTTGAGCCGCACGGTGATCCTGTCGCCTTCGCGCGTGTATTTCACCGCATTCTCTATAAGCACCGAAGCGAGCTGTTTGATCTTCTCCCTGTCCACGGGGATGTCGCAGTATTCGATGTTGGCAATGAGCGCCCTGTTCGCCATCGTCGCCATATCCGCAAACATATCCACCGTCTCGGACATGACGTCGCTCATCTTGGTCTCCTTGCTCCGTCCCGCGCTCTTGCCGCGCACGATGTTGAGCAGTCCCGAAGATATGTCGGACATATAGTCCACTTCCTCAAGCGACGCATACAGCATGTCCGCCTGCTCCGAAACCTTGCTGTCCGGCACGGCGAGCACGTTTTCGAGATTGCCCTTTATCACGGCGAGCGGCGTGCGTATCTCGTGCGACATATCGTTGATGAAGTCCTTCTGCTTGACATAATCGGTCATGATCGGCTTGATGGCGATATAACCCCATACGAAACTGAACACCACCGCCACGACAATGAACGCTATCACGAACGGGATGCAGTACACCGATATCTCGTCCATGGCGGCGACCAGACTGTCGCACGGCGCAAATACCTTGACGTAATAGTACGCGTCCCCTTCCGAGGAGGAATAAGTCTGCGCGGTATACGTCTCGAAGCTGTGTCCGCCCACGGTCTCCAGCCTGCCCTCGCCCGCTCTTCCTCCGAGCGCGGGAGCGTTGATGCCGAGGAACTCGTCCGCGGTCTCGATCATCACGCTGCCGCTCGTCACCGTGTACAGCGCGAAGCGGTACTCCGGCGAGCCGAACACCTGCGCCGAGCCGCCGTTCATTGCCGCGCGCACCTCTTCCGCTCCGAGGGCGGCAAGCTCCTCGGCGTAACCGCGCACGCCGTCGCGCACCGCGCTTCTCTGCGCCGTGGCGACATACGCGCCGAAACCGGCTATCAGCGCGCCGAAAATCAGTATCACCAGCAGCAGATTGACGAGTGCGAACACCATCCACCGCTTTTTAATGTCACGATCAACTCCGACCATCAGATCTTCTCCGTCCACATATAACCCGTCGCCTTGATGGTTTTCAGGCAGACGTCCAACCCGAATTCCGCAAGTATTTTGCGCAAACGGAAGATGTTTATTTCGATGACGGAAGTGCCCGTCGTGGAATAGTATCCCCAAATGCGGTCGAAGATCTGCTGTTTTGTCATGATGATCTCCTTGTTGCGGACGAGCAGTTCGAGGATCTCGTACGTCTTTCTGTTCATGGGGACGTAATTGCCGTCCACCGTCATCATTTTGTTGACGTAGTTCACCTCCATGTTGCGGAACTTGTAGTGCGTGCTGCTGAAGTTGCCTCCCGTGCGCCTCAGGCACGCCTCCACCCTCGCCATCAGCTCTTCACGCGCGAAAGGCTTGGTCATGTAGTCGTCCGCCCCCAGCTTGAAACAGTCGATCTTCTTGTCGATGTCGCTCAGCGCGGAAAGCACTATCACGGGCATGAGATAAGTGCGCCTTATCTCCTTGAGCACGTCCATGCCGGACAGCTTGCCGAGCATGAGATCGAGGATGACGAGGTCGTAATAGGTTTTTTCGACGTCCTGCAGCGCTTTCTCGCCGGAAAGCGCAATGTCCACGTCGCCGATGACGCTGAGAGATGTGGAAAGAATCTTCGCAAGTTTTTCGTCGTCTTCCACCACCAAAAGCCGCATGATGTTTCCTCCTTGTGGCGCCGTAAGAACACCGGCGCACATGTTTTCATCTGAATTAAATCCAGATTAAATTGTAATTACAATATACGCTATTCGGAGCGGATTTTCAAGATAAATTTGAAACGTGATAAAATGATTTTATGTTTTTGCAATAAATATGTAATCGACGCGGAAGGCGGAAGGCGGACATTCCGCCTCCGCCGCATACGGAAGGGGCGGAGTAAGCACTCCGCCCCTTCCCTGCTCCGCCCGTCAGGTTTCGATGATGTTGGCAGCTCTCAGCGAAGCGATCAGCTCGTTGATCTTGTTGGCGAGCGTTTCAGTGTTCGCGGTCGTGGCGACGTCCGACACAGCCGTGCCCTGAGTCACGGGGCCCGTCGCGCCCGTAGGCCCGGTAGGACCTGTCGGTCCGGTGGGCCCGGTGGGACCTGTCGGTCCTTCGTCACCCTGCAAGCCCTGCGCACCCTGCGCGCCCGCATCACCGGTAGGGCCTGTCGCGCCGGTGGGGCCTGTCGCGCCCGTGGGACCGGTGGGACCTGTCGGTCCTTCGTCACCCTGCAAGCCCTGTGCACCCTGCGCGCCCGCGTCGCCCGTAGGTCCCGTTGCGCCAGTGGGACCCGTCGCGCCCGTAGGACCGGTGGGACCTGTCGGTCCTTCGTCGCCCTGCAAGCCCTGCGCACCTTGCGCGCCCGCGTCGCCCGTAGGGCCTGTCGCACCGGTGGGACCGGTGGCTCCGGTAGGTCCCGTAGGTCCGGTTGTCCCCGATCCCGTACCGGCAGGGCCGGTGGGGCCTGTCGCTCCCGTGGGCCCGGTTGCGCCTGTAGCACCCTGTGCTCCCGTTGCTCCCGTTGCGCCTGTAGCTCCCGTCGCTCCCTGAGCGCCGGCTACGCCCTGCAATCCCTGGACTCCCTGCGGGCCCGTCGCACCCGTCGCTCCCTGAGCGCCGGTGGCACCCGTTGCGCCCGTTGCTCCCGCGGCTCCCGTCGCGCCTGCCGCGCCCTGTGCTCCCGTTGCTCCCGTTGCGCCTGTGGCGCCGGTCGCTCCCGTCGCGCCTTGCGGAATGGTGAAAGTCAGGACGGGATTCGCTCCTCCCGTGTCCGTCACGGAAGCCGCCGTCCCCGGCTGTCCCGTTATCGTCGCTCCCACCGTTACCGTCACGGCGGACGGACCGGTCGGTCCGGTCGGTCCGAGCGGCCCCTGCGGGCCTATCGGTCCGCGCGGACCCGTAGGTCCCGTCGGGCCTTGACAGCAGCCCCTCTGCGGCGAACGTGCTCCGCATTTGCACGGCGAACAGCCGCATACCCTGCAATAATCAGAAAACATGGCATTTCCTCCTGGTTTTATGTAAACGCAAAATCTCCTAATACATCATATAAATGCAGTGTCCCGGAGGTGACTATGGGCGGACTGCTCTCTCTTTGCATGATAGTGAAGAACGAAGAAAAAGTGCTCGCGCGGGCTCTTGACGGAGTGCGCGCATATGTCGACGAGATCGTCATCGCCGACACGGGAAGCACCGACGGCACCAAAGCCGCGGCGGCGGAATACACGGACGGTGTTTTCGATTTCGAATGGTGCGACGATTTCGCCGCGGCACGCAACTTCTCCTTCTCGAAAGCGACGTGCGAATACGTCATGTGGATGGACGCCGACGACGTCGTGACTCCCGAAAACGGCGAACGCCTGCAGAAACTGCGCGGACGGCTGGAAAAAGAAAATCCGGACACCGTCATGTGCCGCTACGACGTGGCGTTCGACGAGGCCGGGCGCACGACCTTTTCGTACATCCGCGAAAGGATAATGCGGCGCGAGGGCTGCCCCCCGTGGCAGGGCTGCGTGCACGAATGCATCGCCCCTACGGGAAAGATCATCTTTTCGCACTTCTCGGTCAGGCACGGCGAAACTCCGGGCAAAGTGCGCGGACGGCGGAATCTGGACATCTACCAGCGCAACGTGTCGAAAGGCGAGCGGCTCGATCCGCGGCATATGTTCTACTACGGCAGAGAACTGTACTCCAACCGCCTGTACGCCGAGGCGGAAGGCGTGCTGAAAAGAGCCGTCGAAGGCGAAGGCTGGGCGGTCAACAAGATCGAAGCCAGCAAAGTGCTTGCGGACTGCTATCTCGCCCAGGACCGCGAGGAGGACGCGCTCAACACGCTGATAGGCAGCTTCCGTTTCGGAGAACCGCGCGCGGCGGTGCTTTGCAAAATGGGAGCGATATTCAAACGCCGAAAAATGCTGAAAGAAGCAATATATTGGTATACCGCGGCGCTGAACGCAAAAGATTTCTCACTGTACGGCGATTTCGATCAGCCGGAGTACCGCGGGATCATCCCTCTTGTAGAACTCACCGCGTGCTACTGGCAGGACGGCGAACAGGAAAAATCGCTCAAATGCCACCTCACCGCGGAGGAAGTCGCGCCGGAACACCCGTCAGTGGTGTTCAACCGCGGCTTTTTCCGCGAACGCGGCATGCTCTGAACCGCCGCGGCGTTCCGTCCGGCGGTATCGCGCCGCACACAGGCTCAGACCTCGTAGATCCTGTATCTGCCGTTTTTTACGGAACGCGAGAAAAAGTCGCCGTCCGCCGGCATGCCGTTGAAATAGCAGTCGATACAGCCCGTCGTGCACTTGTGTCCCGCGATCATGACCACTTCGTCTTTGCCGCTCTTTGCGATAAGTTCGTCCAGAAAACCGTATATCCGCCGCACGAACGCGTCCGGATCCTCCACCCCGTCGTAAAACGCGGGATCGGGTATCAGCCCCACCGTGAGGCGCATACTCCCGTCGATGATCTGCCCGTCCGCGCTGCCGACGTCGAAAGGCTGCAGACGCTCGTCCGCCGTCACCTCCGCGCCGCCCGAAGCGATGCGCGCCGTCTGCACCGCACGCTCCTGCGGCGAGGAATAAACTTTGCCGAAAGCCACTCCGGCAAGCTCGCGGCGGAGCTCTTCGGCCTGCGCGATTCCGACCGCGTTGAGCGGCAGTCCGCGCCTTCCCTGCATACGCTTCTGCACGTTGAGATCGGTCTGCCCGTGCCTAACGGTATAGATCTTCATAAGTGCTCCCCTCCTCCGACAGGACAGATACTATATATTCGTTGCGCGCGCGTATCTTTTCGTTCACGCGGCGGTTGAAATCCCCGTAGCTGCTGTTTGCGAAATCCACTTGAAACACGGGCATTGCCTTGAGCCATGCGTCGAAATTATCGTTTTCGAGCAGCGCGGCATTATGCTTCTCCGCAAATTTCAGCAGCGACCACGCGCCTATGCTCCGCATGACGTCGCCGAAACTCTCCCCCGACACGGCCGCCTGAGTCTGGTTCACACGCAGTTTCCAGCGGTACAATCCCGACGCGTTCAGTTCGAGCGCGTACCTGTCTATCTCTCCGACAAGCACGCCGCTGCCCATCCTGTTGTGCCATTCCTGCGAGGAATTGGAGTCGATGTCGAAAAAGTACGCCGAATACGCGCTTTCCTCCGCATCCCCTTCGATGACCGCCGGATACTCCCGTCTGTCCATGAGCACCACTCCCGCGGACGCGCCCGACCGCGTCACGTCGTTATAAGTGAGCTGCTCGATGCGCACCCCGTCGTCAAACTCCGATCCGTACACGTTGACCTCGCCGTAATTCACATAGTCGTAGATGTTTTTCCCGTCCAGCCGCACGTCCGCCAGCCAGTCGTGGAAAGTGTCGAGGCTCTGCGTTTCGCCGAAATAGGTGCATTGCAGGAAAAGTATCACCACTTCGCCGGGATGCTGCGCGAGATACCTCAGCACATCCAGCACATCCTCCCGGAAAGGTCTGCCCAGGAGCGAATGCGTGGCATACCACATACCGTCGTAGTATGTATACTTCATATGCAGCATCCGCGCCCCCTGCATGAGCAGTGCGTAAGGCGAAACCGTCTGGGTGACCGACATACGGTACTGAAAGCCGGAGCTCACCGGATACACCGCCTTTAGGAGATCCCCTCCCGTCTTGTGATCTATGGGCGAGTCGGCGCCCACAGAGAAAGAATTCGCGTCATGCGCCCCCAGCATGGCGATGTCGATGATCCGCGGATTTGCCCGCGTAATGCCGTCGATGTCGGCAAGCACCGTGCCGTACGCACCGTCCGTACTGCCCTCTCCCACTCCGAGAGCGCGCACGTTGAGCATCACGGCGAAGAACACCGTAAGGATCACTATCGGCACAGTCACCGCGGCGGCGATCCTCGCCGCGCGCTTCTTTTTCGTCCGCCGTCTTACATCTTCCTCTCTGTCGGGCGGAAGAAGCACGACCGCCGCGCCGTCCGTCAACATTCCCATACAACCTCCGCGCCGCACTCTCCGCCGGCGGCGCAACTCACGTCTGATGCCATTATACAATCTGCGGCGGCAAAATTCAACGCCCGATCCCGCATCGCCGCGTCCGCGTG
>DVJC01000013.1 GCA_018710835.1 Candidatus Limadaptatus stercoravium
CAGTTCGGGGATCTGCTCAAAGAAACCAGCGGACTGGAAGTCGTTTACGTCGACGAGCGGCTTACCACGGTTTCCGCGGAGCGTATGCTCATCGGCGCGGACGTGCGCCGGGACAAACGCAAGAAAGTCATTGACAAGGTGGCGGCGACCATAATTTTGCAATCCTACCTTGACGGCATGCGCTGAGTTAGAGTAAAATATACCAAAACAACGGGCAAAGCCCGAAGGAGTCCCGAATGGCAGATTTTTTCGAAGATCAGAACAACATGGATGAAGACGACGACATCATAACCCTCTACAACGAAGAGAGAGATCAGGACGAAGATTTTTACCATCTCGCCACGCTCGACGTGGACGACAGATGGTTCGTCGTGCTCAAACCCGTCGAGAAACTTCCCGACATCGAAGACGACGAAGTGCTCATCTACGAAGTCGTGGAGGGCGCGGAAGGCGACGTTTTCGCGGCGATCGAGGACGAGGAACTGCTGCAGAAAGTCTTTGACGAATTCATGAAGGAAGTCGACGCGCTCGACGCCGAAGAGGAGGACGGAGAGGAGTAAAGTCCTTTCCGCCACGCAAATCCGCGTTGCGCGCAAGGGCGGATCGTCCGTCCGTGCGGCATAAGCGCGGCGTTCGGGAAGGGACGCCGGGCGCGCTTTGCAAAGGTCCGGAGGCAGGAGAAAGGCACATTCCCTTTCCCGTATGCGGAACACGGCGGAAAAGGGCATATTTTTTGTGTAAATTTCCTTGCAAAAATTTTCTTTATATAATATAATCGCAAATGCACCGCACACCCCGGCGGAGCCGCGGTCGTTCCTTAGGGTAGCCGCAGCAGCGAAACCGGGGGAGGTAAAAACAAATCAAGGAGGCCTGATATGGCAGTTACAACAATGAAAGCCCTGCTCGAAGCGGGCGTGCACTTCGGTCATCAGACCAAACGCTGGAACCCCAAGATGGCAAAGTACATCTACGCGACCAGAAACGACATTCACATCATCGATCTTCAGATCTCGGTCGACCATGTGGAAGCAGCTTACCAGTTCGTGAAGGGCATTGCCGCGGAAGGCAAATCCGTCCTTTTCGTCGGCACCAAGAAGCAGGCTCAGGACGCGATCAAGAGCGAGGCGGAGCGCTGCGACATGTACTACATCAACCAGAGATGGCTGGGCGGCACTCTCACCAACTTCAAGACCATCCGCACGCGCATCGACAGACTCAACAAGATCAACCAGATGGAGATCATCGGCGAGTTCGAACTCCTTCCCAAGAAGGAAGTGCTCAAGCTCAAAGCCGAGCGCGATAAGCTGGAACAGAACCTCGGCGGCATCAAGAATATGCGCAACCTTCCCGGCTGCCTGTTCGTCGTCGACCTCAAGAGAGAGGAGAACGCGGTAAGAGAAGCGCGCAAGCTGAACATCCCCATCGTCGCGGTCGTCGACACCAACTGCGATCCCGACCTTGTCGATTACGTCATTCCCGGCAACGACGACGCCATCCGCGCCATTCAGCTGTTCGCGTCCATCATTGCGGACGCGGTGATAGAGGGACGCCAGGGCGAGTCTTTCGGCGGAGCGGCAAAGACGGAGGAAGCTCCCGCTGTCGAAGAAGCCGCGGAGGAAGCCGAAGCCCCCGCAGAAGAGGAAGTCACCGCGGAAACGGCTGTCGAAGAAGTGGCTCTCACTCCCGAAGAAGCGCTTGAGAAAGCGATCGCCGAGAAAGAGAGCGAGGAAGCGTAATATCACAGCATCGTGCGTGCGCCGCGGAGCGCACGCATTTTCGGACTCATAAAGACGGAATATAGAGGAGAACATTATGGCATTTACCAGTAAAGACGTTATGGAACTCCGTCAGCGCACGGGCGTTGGCATGATGGACTGCAAGAAGGCGCTCGTCGAGACGGACGGCGACATGGAGAAGGCGATTGACTATCTCCGCGAAAAGGGCATTGCGTCCGCCGCAAAGAAACAGGGCAGGATCGCGTCCCAGGGCATCGTCGACAGCTACATCCACATGAACGGTAAGATCGGTGTGCTGCTCGAAGTCAACTGCGAGACCGACTTCGTGGCAATGAGCCCCGTTTTCAAGGAACTCGTCCACAACATCGCGATGCACATCGCCGCCGCGGCTCCCACTTATGTGACCAAAGAGGAAGTCCCTTCCGCGGAACTCGAAAAGGAGAGAGAGATCCTCATCGCACAGGCGAAGAACGAGCCCAATCCCAAGCCCGACGCCATCATCCACAAGATGGTCGACGGCAGGATCCAGAAGTACTACAAGGACGTCTGCCTCATGGAGCAGGTGTACGTGCGTGACAGCTCCAAGACCATCAGCCAGCTCGTAACCGAAGCTATCGCTTCCATCGGCGAGAAGATCACCGTAAGACGTTTCGTGCGCTATCAGATGGGCGAAGGACTTCAGAAGCGCGAGGACAATTTCGCGGAAGAAGTCATGGCACAAGCCGGACTCAACAAATGACCTCGAAAAGGGACGCGCAAGCGTTCCTTTTTTCTTCCGGAGGCTGAACGCTCCGGCGAACAGAGCGGATCACGTCCGCATCCCGATCCAAACCGATACCAAAGGAGACGTAATGGCAGAACTCAGATTCAAACGCGTAGTCATAAAACTTTCGGGTGAAGCTCTCGCCTGCGAAAACGGCGCCGGTATAGACCACGCCAAACTTTCCCGCGTGTGCGACCAGATAGTCGAGGTCAAGAATCTCGGCGCGCAGGTCGGCATAGTGATAGGCGGGGGCAACTTCTGGCGCGGCAGACAGGCGGACAGCGAGATGAACCGCAGCACCGCGGATCACATGGGGATGCTCGCCACGGTCATCAACGCGCTCGCGCTTCAGGACTGCATCGAGCGCAAAGGCGCGGAAGTGAGAGTGCAGACCGCGCTCACCATCACCAAAGTCGCCGAACCGTACATTCTGCGCAAGGCGCTCCGCCATCTCGAAAAGGGCAGGATCGTCATCTTCGCGTGCGGTACGGGCAATCCGTATTTCTCCACCGACACGGGCGCAGCGCTGCGCGCCGCCGAGATAGGCGCAAACGCGCTTCTGCTGGCAAAGAACGTGGACGGCGTGTACGACAGCGATCCGAAGCTCAATCCCGACGCGGTGAAATTCGAAACGCTCACTTACATGCAGGTCATATCCAAAGGGCTCAAAGCCATGGATACTACCGCCATCACAATGTGCATGGACAACGAGATCCCGATCATCGCTTTCAGCCTCAACGAGGACGGCAGCATAAAGCGCGCCATCACCGGAGAGAAGATAGGCACTTACATCGGCAAATGAGCCCGGACGGGGGCGGAGAGCCATTTTGTCCGCTCGCCACCCGCCGCATTGCATGCGAAAACCCTGCGAACGCGCCGTAAAGGCGCGTTCTTTTCTCTTTCGTGTTGATTTATACGCACGGATTTGATATAATTATCAAAAACAGTTCAGGAGGCAAATTATGTCATACGGAATCGACTCTGTCGATCTCATCTTCGAAGAAATGAAAGAAAAGTTTGCAAAGACCGCACACAACTTTTCCACGGAACTGAAAAGCATGCGCGCCGGCCGCGCCAATCCTCATATACTCGACAAGATCACGGTCGACTACTACGGCACTCCCACGCCCATAAACAATATGGCGAACATCACCGTGCCCGAGGCGCGTCTGCTGGTTATCTCCGTATGGGACAAGAGCGCGCTGAAGAACGTCGAAAAGGCAATTCTCGCGGCGAACATCGGCATCAATCCCAACAATGACGGCAACGTCATCCGCCTGATCTTCCCGGAACTCACCGAAGAGCGCAGGAAGTCCCTCGTCAAAGAACTGAAAAACAACGCCGAGAGCACCAAGATCGTGCTCCGCAACGCGCGCCGCGACGCGATCGACGCCCTCAAAAAGCTGGAGAAAGACTCCGAGATCACCGAGGACGACCTCAAGGACTTCACCGCGGACGTTGACAAGGCTCTCTCCGCGGAGATAGACGACATCGACAAGCTCACCAAGGACAAGGAGCAGGAGATCCTCTCCGTCTGATGATCCCGCGGCACGTCGGCTACATCATGGACGGCAACGGCAGATGGGCGGAGCGGCGCGGACTCCCGCGCTCCGCAGGTTATGCCGCGGGGCTGAAAGCCATGCTCCGTGTGCTTGACCGCACCGAGGCGAGAGGCGTTGCCGCCGTCACGGTGTACGCCTATTCATCCGAAAATTTCGCCCGCCCAGCGGACGAGAGCGCCGCGATATTCGACGTGGTCGAAAAATGGAACGGGAGCTACTCCGGAGATCGGAAGGTGCGCTACATCGGCGATCTTTCGCGTTTTCCGGCGGGGCTTGTAAAGAGCGTGCGCGGGGTGGAACTGCGCACGGCGGACAATCCGGGCATGACCGTCTGCATCGCGCTGGGATACGGCGGCAGGGACGACATCGTGAGTGCCGCTGCAAAAGCCGCGGCGGACGGGGCGGTCACAAGGGAAAGTTTTGAACGCGGACTCTCGACGCACGGACTTCCGCCTCTCGACCTCATCGTGAGAAGCGGCGGAGAGAAGAGGCTTTCGGGGTTCATGCTGTACGAAGCGGCTTATTCCGAGCTGTACTTCACCGACGTCCTCTGGCCGGATATGACGGAGTCGGACGTCGACGCGGCGATGGAAGAATTCGCCGGACGCACGCGCAAATTCGGCGCGTAAACAGTTGTTATGCTGAAACGAACAATAACCGCAGTTTTTCTCATAGCGCTTCTCATAGGGCTTTTCGCCCTGAGTTATTTCGTGGAACACGGCAACATTTTCCTCGACCTCTTCATACTGCTTCTGTTGACGGGGGCGGTAAGGGAAATGTATTTCTGCATGCAGGAAGCCGGCTTCAAGCTCTTCCGCTTGCCGCTCGCGATATTCCTCCTCACTTGCTATCCCGTGATGTATCTCATGGAGCATTTCGCGGGGCAGGGGTATCTGGGCATACTCATGAGCTTTGCGGTCAGCGCGTTCGCCGCGCTCGTCATCTTCACGTTTGCGGATCCCGAACGCAACACACCCAAGGATCTGTTCGCAACGATGTTCGTACTGGTCTATCCGGGAGTGCTCATATCGCTTGCGTGGATGCTCATCCAGAGGTATTCGGCGGTGTACGCGATACCCTTCGCGATATTTATGCCTGTCGGAGCGGACACTTTCGCCTACTGGTTCGGCAGCATGATAGGCGGCAGGAAACTGTGTCCGTCCATCAGCCCCAAAAAGACTGTCGCGGGGTTTGTAGGCGGTCTTTTCGGCGGAATGCTGGTGGCGGTGATAATGTTCCTGCTCTTCGAGCAGTTCGAGCTGTTCCCGAATGCCGGTTACGTCCCGTTCACGGACGCAACGTGGAAGTCCGCACTCATATATCTTGCGATAGGACTCGTAGGCGCGGTGGCGGGACAGCTCGGCGATCTCGCTGCGTCACGCATCAAACGCTCGCTGGGCATAAAGGACTTCGGCAAGATATTCCCCGGACACGGCGGCATTATGGACAGGTTTGACAGCATTATCGCCGGTATAATAGTGCTGCTCGTATCCTTCACCGTCGTCTACGGCGTATAAAACGTGGTACAACGGGCGCGGAAACACGGTTTTTCCGCCGCCTTTCGGAGATAAAATGGCTGAAAAAAAATTGACAACGCTGACCGTTCTCGGCAGCACCGGGTCCGTGGGCAGACAGGTGCTCGCCGCCGCGGACCGTCATCCCGACCGCTTCAAGGTGGTCGGGCTTTCCGCATTCACCAACGAAAGACTTCTGAGAGAACAGATAGACAAATACGCGCCCATACACTACTATTACCCCGCCGGGGGCGTGGAGATACAGAGCAGTCTTTTCGACTTCCTCGACGACGAGAAGTTCGCCTCCAAGTGTGTGGGCAGTCTTGAGGAGCTTGCCGATTATCCTGCGGACATAACAGTTTCCGCCGTCAGCGGTATAGCCGGGCTTTGGGCGGCTGTCGCCGTACTGAAACGCGGCGGTACGCTCGCCATCGCCAACAAGGAGACCATCGTGTGCGCGGGCAGGCATCTCAAAGCGCTGGAAAAGAAGTACGGCGGAAAGATACTTCCGCTCGACACCGAACATTCCGCCATAATGTCCTGCCTTGACGGCGAGGAGGCAAAGAGCGTAAGAAGTCTTGTGCTCACGGCAAGCGGAGGCGCGCTCCGCGACATGCCCGTCGAGAAACTGCACAAGGTCACCGCGCGCGAAGCTCTCAACCACCCGGTATGGAACATGGGCAGAAAGGTCACCATAGATTCCGCGACGCTTTTCAACAAAGGGCTTGAGGTCATCGAAGCGATGAGGCTCTTTTCCGCGGATGCGGACAAGGTGAAAGTGCTGATGCACAGAGAGAGCGTCGTGCACGGAATGGTGGAGTTCACGGACGGCAGCGTCAAGGCGCTGCTCAGCGTTCCCGACATGGCGCTCGCCATCGAAACCGCGCTGTTTTATCCCGCTAAACCCGACGGCGCGGTGGCGGAGCTCGACCTTGCGAAGATCGGCACGCTCGAATTCGGCGCGCCGGATTTTGCCAGGTATCCGTGCCTGGAGATAGCCATGCGCGCGGCTAAGGCGGGGGAGGGAGCGTGCATTGCCGTATCGGCCGCCGACGAAGTGCTCGTCGACGCTTTTCTCGCGGGCACGATCAAATTCACGGACATAGCCGCAGTGCTCGACAAAGTGGAGCGCAAATTCGCAAAAACAGGGGACGTTGCTTTGGAGGATATCATCGGCATAGACGCGGAAGCTCGCAAATACACTTATTCCGTAGGAGTAAAATGAAGTGGTCCTTTCGCTGACGGCGGCAACGGCAGGTGAAGTTTTCACCTATATCGGATATATTCTGCTCGCGCTGGTGGCTTTGATGATAATGATCGTCATACACGAGTCGGGGCACTATCTGGCAGGGAAACTGCTCGGATTCAAGATAGACGAATTCGGAATAGGCTTCGGACCGCCGATCGTCAAAAAAGTCAACAGGAAAAACGGCGAACTGTTCACGCTGCGCCCCTTTCCGCTGGGCGGATTCTGCTCCTTCCACGGAGAGGACGAAGAGGGTGTGGAGGACGAAGGCTCTTTCAACAGACAGAAGCCGTGGAAACGGCTCATAGTGCTGTTTTCGGGCGCGCTTTTCAACTTCCTCAGCGCGATACTCATCATAACGGTGTACTTCACCGCTTACGGGCAGATACTTCCCGTGGTCACCGCCGCATACGAAGTGAACGGCGAAGCGAACGTATTTCAGGCGGGCGACGTCATCCTCGCAAAAGACGGACTGCAGATCAACGTCATGACGACGGACGACCTGGTCGGTGCGTTCGAGGACGTGCAAACGGGCACGAGATTCAAAATACTGCGCGACGGAAAAGTCATGACCGTCACGGTGACCGTCGGGGAATACACCCTCGGCGACGAGTATCTGGATGAGGGCGAATCGGCGGAAAAGACGGGCGTCGGCGTCGTGTACGGAGCGCAGAGCGTAAAGCTCGGCTTCTTCCGCTCGCTGGGAAGATCGTTCGGCTTCAGCTTCTTCATAGTGTTCAAGATCCTCGCTTCGCTCGGTGCGCTCATCACAGGACAGATAGGTCTGGAAGCTGCCGGCGGCACTATCACCGTGATAACCACCATCGCGGAAGTCAGTGCGTCGGGATTCGGCTCCTTCCTGTACGTCATGGCGATAATCTCGGCAAACCTCGCGGTAATGAACCTGCTGCCTCTGCCGGCGCTGGACGGCTCGCGTATGGTGTTCACGCTTATAGAAATGATATTCCGAAAACCCGTGCCGAGGAAAGTGGAGGCGGTGATACACGCCGTCGGGCTGATACTGCTGGTACTCCTGGCGGTATTTTTGGACGTATTCCACCTGGTAAGGGGATAGCGGCGCAATAAACCTGTACGGAGCGGCAACGGCCGCGGCATAAAAACGAATATGACTGAAATGACAAACAAAAGAAGGATAAGCCGCAAAGTATATGTCGGCAAGACCGCAATAGGCGGCGGAGCGCCGGTCACGATCCAATCCATGCTCAATACGCCAACGACGGACGTGGAAGCGTGTGTGAAGCAAGCGGAGGAACTTGTGCGCGCCGGATGCGACCTCATACGCGTCGCCGTCCCCGACGAAGCGTCCGCGGAAGCGTTCGGAAAGATCGCAAAGCGCACGGGGCTTTCTCTCATAGCCGACGTGCACTACAGCTACCGTCTTGCGCATCTCGCGCTGGACAACGGCGCGAAAAAGATCCGCATGAACCCCGGCAATATGCGCGATTTCGGCGAGATCAGGGAGCTTGCGCGGAGAATGTCCGACGCAGGCGTCCCCGTCCGCGTCGGAGTGAACGGCGGCTCTCTGGATCCGAAATTTGCGGGCAAGGAGGAGAGCGAAGCTCTCGTCGAGAGCGCGCTTGAGTGCGCGAACGCGTTTGAAAGCTGCGGTATGCGCGATATCGTGCTTGCGATAAAGGCGTCGGACGTGAGAGTGATGCTCGCCGCCAACCGGAAGGCGGCTGCGGTCACGGACTATCCGCTGCACCTCGGCGTCACCGAAGCCGGGACGCTCCGCAGCGGTCTTGTTCGCTCCGCGCTGGGGATAGGCGCGCTGCTCGAAGAGGGAATAGGCGACACCGTCCGCTTCTCGCTCTCAGCTCCTCCCGTCGAGGAAGTCGCGGCGGGAAAGACGCTCCTTGCCGCTCTCGGTCTCAGAACGGATTGCGCGGAAGTGGTGTCGTGTCCAACGTGTGCGCGTACCGAGATAAACGTACAGGAGCTTGCCGCGGCGGTCGAGCGCGCGGTGGATCATGTCAGACTGCCACTCAGGATAGCCGTTATGGGATGTCCGCTCAACGGGATAGGCGAGGGGAAAAACAGCAATCTCGGCATCGCGGGCGGAAAAGAGAAATCCGTAATAATGAAAGACGGCGAGATCGTCACCACCGTGTCCAACGAGCTGCTGATGCCGCTATTCATGTCAATGCTTGACGACTACATAGCAGAGTATTCTAAAAATAAGAAAAATCGAGAATAGTTTTGTTGCATAACGAGAATAATACGGCGCGCATCTGCGCGGAGGCGAAAAGTGCGGAGCAACAAGTTTACTGAAGAATTCGAAAGACATACGGGCGGAGCTTTCCCCATGCTGAAATTCAGGTCGGCGTGCTATCAGAAAGATACGGGTATGCTCGCGGTGCGTTTCCTCATCTCGGCATACGCTGCGCGCGCTTTCGGCGACGATCAGAAAAAGAAGGTGGACGACGTCCTGAAAGAGATGTTCGCCGGCGTTGACGTGCACGCGGAATACATACGCACCTACGCCGACGACGGAACGGTGAGGAATAAAGTTGCAGAATACTTCAATTCCCACAATCCGCTGGTTTTCAGGACGCTCACGCAGGAGAGCGTGACCGTATCCGTGGATGAAAGCAACGTGTCGGTAACGCTTGCGCTCGATCCGGCGATATGCACCATGCTGAGGCACTCCGACGCGGTCAACGAGCTGCGCGACTGGCTGGACTCCAACTTCAATCAGGATATCTCGGTCACGCTGCGCGAAACGGAAGGCGCGCCGCCGCCCGAATTCGACGATACGACGCAAAGCGTCGTGGTGACGGACTCCGCAATGCGCATGATCTCCGTCGAACCCGGCGAAAAGATATATGCCAGAGGCAAAATAGCCGGTATCTCGCGTATGCCGGCATACATCGGCGACGTCAAGGGCGCGGTGGACGACGTGGTGCTGTGCGGCAGGATCAACGGGATCACGAAGCGCACCTACAAGAACAAAAAATACGATCCCGACGACCCCAAAAAGGGACCGGAAGAACTGCCTCTAATCAGGTTTTTCCTCGACGACACGACGGGAAGGATAGAATGCGTGTGTTTCCCGCGCCCGGACGACGCGGAGGCGTTCGACGCGCTGAACGAACGCGACGAGGTGATATGCACCGGCAAAGTGACCATATCCTCCTACAACGGAGCGCCGAGTTACGCGCTGAACGCGATGTTCAGGGCTAAGATCGACTACTCATCCATTCAGGCTGCGGCGTCGAAACCGGTGCCTGCCAGATATTCGGTGCTCAAGCCCGTGCCTTACTCCGAGCCGGAAGTGAAAAAGAGCCTGTTCGACGACGGGGAGGAGAAGCCCGTGCCGGAATATTTCAAGGGCAAGACGTTCGTGGTGTTCGACTTCGAGGCTACGGGACTGGACATCGCCTCCATCGAACCGATCGAGATCGGAGCGGCGAAAATAAAGGACGGCAAGGTGACGGAAACTTTCACCACGCTGCTCGATCCCAAGTGCCACATTCCCGACGAGGTGGCGGAAAAGACGGCGATCACCGACGACATGGTGCGCGGAATGCCCACATTCAAAGAAGTGCTGCCGGACTTTTACAAATTCACGCGCGGCGCGGTGCTCGTGGGACACAACATCTCCGGCTACGATTTTCCGCTGCTGAGCAAGTACGCTTCCGCCGCAGGGTATACCTTCGACAACGAACTCGAGGACACCCTCATCCTCGCGCGGCGTTATCTGCCCGAAGCGAGGCATGCGGGACTCGAAGCGCTGTCCAGGACCTTCGGCATCACGCATGTCAATGCGCACAGGGCGATGGGCGACGTGTTCGCCACCGTGGAAGTGCTGCGGATAATCGCGGAAAGAATATGACATCTTGCCGCCAGACGTTCACCGCGGCAAAGCCACGGTGAAGCGGCGACTTCCCCTTTACCCCACCGAAAATGCTTTCGGCATGTACCCCGTGCGGGGGGGATTATCCTCCCGCGCCGCCGGGCTGCGTTGCACGGTGTTGAGCACGGCTTTTGTCGCAAACGGTATCTTGTCGCGTTGTGAGCTGTAACAGTCAGCCGTGCGCTCGGCGTCCGGTCCGCGTCACGGCAAATCCGACATATTGCAGGGTTTTCGGCGCCGGACGGGAAAATTTTGCGGCGGAATGCATGAAAAAGCAGTCAAAAACGCTTGCGCATGCGGATATATTGTGTTATTTTATATATGCTTTAAGTAGATTCTACTGAGAGTGAGCTGCCGCTCACTCTTTGTTTTAAGGAGAAGATATGGCAAAAGACGCCCGTTCCGCGCTCTCTCCGGAAGCGCGCGAAAAAATAGAATCCCTTGTCGCCGACGCAGTCGCTTCGCTGGACGCGGGGTATGAGATAGTCGAAGTGCGTTACACCAAGGAGTACGGCAAGTTCAATCTCACCGTATTCATATGGCACGGCGACGAAGTGACTTTGGACGACTGCGAAAAGGTGCACGGAGCCGTCTCCGACGCGCTCGACGCCGCGGAGGATCTTTTCCCCGACGATTACATCCTCAACGTGTCGTCCTCCGGGCTTGACAGGCCCATAGTCACCGACGACGATTTCAGGCGCGCGCTCGGCACGGATATAGAGGCGATAGCTCCGGAGTGCACGTGGCGGGGCACTCTGACGGGATACACCGCCGACAGTTTCACCATCGTTACGGGCGGAAAATACGAAAAAGAAAAAACCATAAACAGAAATAACAAAACCAAGGTGCAACCGTACATCGGGTTTTAGGAGGAAACAATGGTCAACAGAGAATTCTTTCAGGCTCTCGAGGAGTTCGCAAAGGAAAAGATGATCTCCCGCGAAGTGCTCGTCGACGCGCTCGAATCGGGCATTGCCGCCGCTTACAAAAAGGAATACGGCGAAAGCAAGCCCATTGCCGTGCGCTTCAATGAGGAAAAACAGACCGTCAACGTCTACGCCCACAGGATAGTCGTGGAAGAAGTTGACGATTTCGACACGCAGATCTCTCTCGAAGAGGCGCGCGAGATCAAGCCCGCTTACAAGGTCGGCGACGTTGTCATAGAGGACATCACTCCCAAGGCGTTTTCGAGGATAGCCGCGCAGACCGCGAAGCAGGTCATCATGCAGAAACTCAACGACGCCAAGAAAGAGTTTGTCAAAAACGAAATGACCGCGCGCCAGGGCGAGATCCTGAACGCCGTGGTCAGACGCCGCGAGGGCGCGACGGTGTTCGTCGAGATCAGCGGCTCGCAGATGGAAGGCGTGATGTCGCCCAGCGACCAGATCCCGACCGAAACATACAACGTCGGCGACGTGATCAAGGTGTTCATCAAGAAGATACGCGAAGGCAAGAACGGTCCGCAGGTCGTGGTGTCGCGCAGTTCCTCCGGGTTTGTGAAGAGATTGTTCGAGCTGGAAGTCCCGGAGATAAAAGCCGGACTCGTCAAGATAATGAACATTGTCCGGGAGGGCGGTTTCCGCACCAAGCTCTCCGTATGCTCGGAAGATCCCAACGTTGACGCGGTGGGCGCCTGCATCGGCAACAAAGGCGTGAGAGTCAACGCCGTCGTCGGCGAACTCGGCGGCGAGAAAGTCGACGTCATAGAGTGGTGCGCCGACGCAATAGAGTATATCGCGCGTGCGCTCAGTCCCGCACAGGTGCTGATGGTGTCCATCAACGAGGAAGAAAAGACCGCGAGAGTGGTCGTCCCCGACGAGAAACTCAGCCTCGCCATAGGCAGAAACGGGCAGAACGCGCGTCTTGCCGCGAAGCTCACCGGCTGGAAGATAGACGTCAAGCCTTACTCCAGCATCATGAGCACCGAAGACGCGGCGGCGGAAGCGGAAGGAAACGCGGATGCCGAGTAACGCGCCCGGAGTGCGCAGATGCGCGGCGTGCCGCGCGCACGCGCCCAAATCCGAAATGATACGCGTGTGCCGCGCCCCCGACGGACGCATTTTCGTGGACGACGGCGGCAAGGCGGACGGAAGAGGAGTGTGGGTGCACGGGACGGAGGAATGCGTGTCGCTGGCCGTCAGGAAAAAGGTGCTGAACGCGGCGTTCAGGTGCGCTGTCCCGGAGAGTGTGGCGAAGGAGCTGTATGAACGCGTCTGAGATCGCACCGTATGTCGGATTCGCACAGCGGAAGGGCGCGGTGCTGTACGGCATGGAGCGCATAACCGAAAAGCGCGCAAGACCGCTGGTGGTACTTGTCGACGCCGCCGCTCCGGAGAAATTCAGGGCTAAAATGAAAGCGGAATGCACTTCCGCACCGTGCTTCGAGGTGGAGGATCTCCCACTTGCGACGCACAGAGATAACGTAAAAGCAATAGCGGTCACCGACGCGTCACTCGCGGCGGCGATCGTAAACCTCATGAGGTAGCTATGAGCGAAAACAAAAAAGACGTAACGCAAGACGCCGTAAAACAACTCGGCGCATACAAGACGGGAAAACTTGCCGAACTGAGGTCCGTCATCGCCTCCGAAAAGTCCAAAGCGGCGGCGTTGATGGCGGCTGTACGCAGCCGTCGGGAGGTCCTTTTCGCCGAGGAGGAGGCGAAGCGGGCGGAGGAGGAAAGACTCGCGGATGAGGCGGAAAATTCCGCCGTGCAGGACCGCGCGGAAGCAAAAGAGAAGGAATCCGCTCCCGAAGCGCCTGCCGCAAAGGAGGAATCTCCCTCTTCCGACGAACCTGCCGCAGCCGTAAAAGAACAGGAAGAGCCTGCCGCAGCCGCCGAAACCAAGGCGGAAGCGGAAGAGAGCGCGCCCGAAACGGAAGCAAAGGCGGAGAAAGACCCCGTCCCGTCCGAGGACGCGCAAAACGCAACGGAATCCGCTCCGGCGCAGGTCTCTGCCGAAAATAAAAAGGAAGAGAAAAAAGAGGAGAAGAAGCCGAAGGCGGAGCAGAAGCCCGAAAGGAAGATACTGCCCACCTCCAATCCCGCCGTCAAGGAAGAGATCCTTCCCAACGGCGAAGTGCGCAGGATATACGTTCCGCCGACTCCCGCGCCCAAGAGCAACATCAAGACGCGCGTATTCGACGGCGGGTACACCGGCGGCAGATCTCCCCGTCCGCAGGGCGACAGAACGCAGCAGGGCGGACGTCCCCCGTATGCCGGCGGCGCAGGGGCTCCCCGCCGCGACAATATGGCGGCAAATCTGCAAAAAGCCGCCAACATGCCCACGGGCAAGCCGTCCACGCAGAAGAACAAGAGCGGCAGCAAGCCTTCCGGCGGACAGCGTTTCGACGACCGCGGAAGCATGAATAAGCGCGCCCTGCTCAAGAAGGGTTACATTGTGGACGACAGCAAGATGGTCTTGGACGACGAGGACGCGAGAGTGCGCGTTTTCAAGAGCAAGTCCAAGTCCTCCGGCGGCGGACAGTCCGTCACGATCGACCATGCGGTCATCACTTCCGATCCCGTCCCGATCAAGACTCTGAGCGAAAAGACAGGCATACCCGCGTCCGAACTCATCAAGACGCTGTTCATGCTCGGCATCATCAAGACCATCAACGAGAGCGTGGATTTCGCCACTGCGGAACTCGTCGTGGGCGAGATCACCAAAAACCGTCCCATAACTCTCGAACTCAAGCCCGAAGTCACGCTGGAGGAAACCCTGTCTGCCAAACTCGTCATCGACGACGAGGATACGGACAAACTCCGTCCCCGTCCTCCCGTGGTCACCATCATGGGACACGTCGACCACGGCAAGACTTCGCTGCTCGACTACATCAGAAAGGCGAACGTCGCCGGCGGAGAAGCGGGCGGCATCACGCAGCATATCGGCGCGTACACGATCTCTCTCAAAGGCGCGCCCATCACATTCCTCGACACTCCCGGTCACGAGGCGTTCACGTCGATGCGCGCACGCGGCGCACAGGTCACGGACGTTGCCGTCCTTGTAGTCGCGGCGGACGACGGTATTATGCCTCAGACGGTGGAAGCCATCAACCACGCTCGTCAGGCGGAAGTCCCGATCATCGTGGCCATCAACAAGATCGACAAGCCGGGCGCCAACCCCGACCAGGTGCTGCAGCAGCTCACCAATTACGAGCTGCTCCCCGAAGAATGGGGCGGCGAGACTCCCGTCGTGCGCGTTTCCGCAAAGACGGGCGAAGGCGTTGAAAGCCTGCTTGAGAACATCCTCACCATGGCGGAGATACGGGAACTCAAAGCCAATCCCGACCGTCCCGCACGCGGCACCATCATCGAGGCGCGCCTTGACAAAGGTGTCGGTAAGGTGGCGACGATACTCGTGCAGACCGGTACGCTGCGCATAGGCGACAACGTCGTCGCGGGCACTTCCACCGGTAAGATCAGAGCCATGGTGGACGACAAGGGCAGAAAGGTCAAAAAGGCCGGACCTTCCACTCCCGTTTCGGTCACCGGATGGGACGAAGTGCCGGAAGCCGGCGACATCATCGACGTCGTCGCGGACGAGAAGTTCGCAAGAGAACTTGCGGAAGAACGCCGCCTGAAGCTCGCGGCAAACAGCGAGGAATCCGGCGCGGTATCGCTGAACGATCTCTTCGACAAGATCAAGAAAGGCGAGCTGAAGTCCGTCAAACTCATCATCAAGGCTGACGTCCAGGGCTCGCTGGAGGCGGTCAAACAGTCGCTTTCCAAACTCGGCAACGAGGAAGTGGACATCGACATCATCCACGGCGCGGTCGGCGCCATCAAGGAGAGCGACGTCACTCTCGCCGATACCGCGAAAGCGATCATCATCGGCTTCAACGTGCGCCCGGACGCCAACGCGAAAGCGCTCGCCGCACAGAAGCACATCGACATCCGCTTCTACGACATCATCTACAACGCCATCGAGGACATCGAAAAGGCGGTCAAGGGCATGCTGGAGCCCAAGTTCCGCGAGAACGTGCTCGGAACGGCGGAAGTCAGGGAAGTGTTCCGCATCACGGGTGCCGGCATCATCGCCGGCTGCCACGTCACGGACGGCAAGATCGTCCGCGGTGCGAAAGCGCGCCTGCTCAGAAGCGGCGCCGTCCAGGTCACCACCGAGATCGCATCCTTGCGCCACGGCAAGGACGACGTCAAGGAAATGGCGAAGAACTTCGACTGCGGCATCATGCTCCTGAACTATCAGGACATCAAAGTCGGCGACGTGATCGAAGCGTTCGTCATGGAGCAGATCAATGAAGATTAGGATAGAGCGCGTCAATTCCGAGCTGCAGAAGCAGATCTCGGCGGTCATCGCGCATGACATCAAGGATCCGCGCCTGGGGACGGGGTTGGTCGGAGTGACGAAAGTGTCCACCACCCCCGACCTCAAGCACGCGAAAGTCTATCTCTCCGTCTACGCAAAGACGGAAGAGGAGCGCAGCGCGGCGGTGGAAACCGTGCGCAGATCCAAAAATTTCATCCGCAACAGGCTGAAGGAGCTGGTTCAGATCCGCCTGCTGCCGGAGTTGCATTTCGAGCTGGACACCAGCGTGGATTACGGCATCAGGATAGACAATCTGCTGAAAACCATCGACATCCCGCCCGCCGACGAAGAAGAAAAATGAACGAAAAGCTGCAAAAGATAGCGCAAATGCTGAAAAGCGCGGACGACATCGCAGTCTACTGTCACACCAATCCCGACGGCGACGCGATCTCCTGCGCTCTTTCTTTGTGCCGCGCACTCCGACAGCTCGGCAAGACCGTCACGCCCGTATGCGACAGTCCCGTCCCGGAAAAGTATCTTTTCATGGAAGGCGCGGACGCTTTCGTCATGCCGGACAAAAAGGTGCACGAGGCGGCTCTCGCGGTGGATTGCAGCGATCTCGCGCGGCTCGGCGGCGCGGGCAGAAGTTTCCTCTCCGCAAGAAAGAGGGCTGCCGTCGACCACCACAAATCCCACGATCCTTTCGCCGAAACCGACTATACCGAAGCCGACGCCGCGGCATGCGCGGAGATAATATACCTGCTGCTCGACGGCATGAGACTTGTGGACAAGGGCACCGCCGCGCTGCTGTTTGCGGGCATTGTGGCGGATTCGGGGTGTTTCCAGTATCCGTCCACGACTGAGCGCACGCACTCAATCGCATGCAGGCTGATGTCTTACGGCATTGACTCCGCCGACATCATATACCGTGTGTACAGGCGCGTCACTCCCGAAGTGTTCGCGCTGAAAACACGCGTACTCTCGAAGTGCCGTTTCTTCGACGGCGGAAAGATCGCGCTCGTTTCTTTCATGAGCGGCGATTTCGAGTCCACACGCACCGCACCCTCGGATACTGAAGGGATCATTTCGTCCGCCATAGACATCGACGGAGTGGAAGTGGCTTTCGCGGTGTCAGAGGTAAAGGACAAGAATTTCAAGGTCAGCGTGCGCACAAAAAGCACGGCGGACGCCAGCGACATAGCGGCGGCGTTCGGCGGCGGCGGACACTCCAGGGCCGCCGGCTGCAGGCTGAACGGCTTTTACGAGGATGTGGTGGACAAACTCCTCAAAGCCGCAAGGGACAGAATGTAATGGCGCGTTCCTCTTCTCCCGACTCCGTCACCGGGTTCGTCAATCTGTCGAAACCCGCGGGCATGACGTCATCGGACGCCGTGTGCATAGTCCGCGGAGTTTTGTCGCGCGCGATAGGCGGCAGACAAAAGACGGGACATCTCGGCACACTCGATCCGCTGGCGACCGGCGTGCTGCCGATCGCTCTCGGAAAAGCCACCGCGCTCTTCGATTTCCTCGCATTCAAGACCAAACGCTACGTCGCCGAATTCACTTTCGGCACGGCAACGGATACACTCGACCGGGGAGGCAAAACGGTCCGCGACGGCGGAAGGATACCTTCCGCAGAAGAGATAGCGGCGGTTTTGGCTCGATTTACAGGCGAATTCATGCAAACCCCTCCCGCATACTCGGCAAAGTCCGTCAACGGCAGGCGCGCCTACTCATATGCGCGCAGCGGCGAAGCGGTAGAACTTGCGCCCAAGCTCGTCCGCGTGGATAGCTTCGAACTCATCGGCGGAGGAGAAGGGGTGTACGAGTTCGCCATCGAATGCGGCGGCGGAACGTACATCCGCTCGCTTGCGCGCGATGTCGCGGAAGCACTAGGCACGTGCGCATACATGAGCGCGCTCACGCGCACAAAGTCAGGTCCTTTCACCGCCGAGAGCGCGGTCACACCGGACGAATTCCGGCTCGCACCGGAAAAACACATCATTCCCGCGGAATTCGCGCTGGGCGGACTCAAAAAAATCACGCTTGACGAAAATTCTCTCAAAAGGGTGCTTAACGGCATTCCGGCAGCGGCCGCCGATGTGGCGGAAGGCGAATACGCGGCGGTGTACGACGCGCACGGGACTCTTGCGGGCCTGGGGCTGCGCGCCGCGCGCGGACTCGTGATCAAAGTAAGATTGCAGGACGGAAAACAATGAAAGTGGTGAATTTCGGCGAAAAATACGATGTTCCTTCGGCGCTCGCGCTGGGCTTTTTCGACTGCGTCCACAAAGGCCACGCCGAAGTCATCGCAAAGGCGAAAGAACTTGCCGCAAAGAGCGGCTCGGAGTGCGCGGTCATGACGTTCCGCGGAGATCCGGGCACGTTTTTCAACAAAAAAAAGCGCATTTATTCCTTTGAAGAGCGGCTGGAAGCGCTAGGCGGTCTTGGCGTCGACGCCGTCATCGCCGCGGATTTCGACGAATCATTCGCCGCACTCGACGCGGAAGATTTCCTCGGTCGGCTTCTTTCGGACTGCAAAGTTACGGCTGTCGCCGTCGGCGAAGACTACACCTACGGCAAAGGCGCGCAGGGCAGCGCGCGGACGCTTTCAGAGTCGCTTGCGGACAGAAACATCACGGCAAGCGTGGTGCCTCTGCTTTGCCGCAACGGTGTGAAAATATCTTCGACCGAGATCAAAACGCTGCTCGAAAGCGGCGGCATAGAGGCGGTAAACGACATGCTCACCGAGCCTTATTTCATGCTCGGCACGGTATCTCACGCGCGCGGCAGGGGGAATACCTTCGGCTATCCCACCGCCAACATCCCGTACGACGGCGGCAAAGTCTATCCCGCGCCCGGAGTGTACGCGACCACTGTCACAGTAGAGGGCAGGACATTCCTCGGCGGCACGAACATCGGGGCGAAACCCACCTTCGGCGACAACTCGCCGTCAGTCGAAACGTTCATTCTGGATTTCAGCGGCGACATCTACGGCAAACTCATCAAACTCAGATTTTTCAAGCGTCTGCGCGGGATAGAGAAGTTCCCGTCCGCGGAAGCGCTCGCGGCGCAGCTTGACCGCGACGTCGCGCACATAAGAGAATATTTTGCGGAGGAAGCAAAATGAGCAGGAACAGGTTTTCGGGCATACGTCCGCTTTTCGGTCCGTCCGGGCACTCGGAAAGTTACGCGGCGGAGGGACTGACTTCCACCGCCGACATGCCGGAGTGGATAAGCGCGAGGGGACTCGACATCTTCGAGTATTCTTTCGGCAGAGGAGTGCGTGTTTCCACCGCGACCGCTGCGGCTATCGGCGAAAAATGCGACGAGTACGGCGTCGAGATGAGCGTCCATGCGCCGTATTTCATCAACTTCGCCTCTCCCGAACCCGAAAAAGCGCAAAATTCCGTCAACTACATACTCTCGTCCCTCAAGGTGCTGAAAGCGTTCGGGGGCGAGCGGTGCGTATTCCATGCAGGCGCCCAGGGGCAGGACTCGCGCGAAGCGGCGTTCGCTCGCACCAAAGAGATGTTCGCCCGCACGCTTGAGCTCATCGCGGAAGAACCCGACTACGCCGACCTCATCGTGTGTCCCGAAACCATGGGCAAACAGGCGCAGATCGGCACCGTGGAAGAAGTCGTCGAGTTGTGCAGGCTGGGGGAGAACGTCTATCCCTGCGTGGACTTCGGACACATCAACGCGCTGTACGGCGGCTCGCTCAGGACTGCGTCCGATTTCGAGGACATCGTAAAAAAGCTCCTTGACGGCTTGGGCGAAAAAAAGACCAAAAATATGCAGGTTCACTTTTCCAAGATACAATACGGTGCGAAAGGGGAGATCCGCCACCTCACATTCGCCGACGACGTGTACGGACCGGAGTTCGAGCCGTTTGCCGAGATCATTGTCAAATACGGACTCACGCCGCACATCCTTTCCGAGTCCGCCGGCACACAGGCGGAGGACTCCGCCGCCATGCGCGACATCTGGCTCCGCGCCTCCGGTGCTGACATCGAGTGAAGCGGTAAAGGTATACCGTCAACCGCCGAAAACGCTTCGCCGTCACTGCAGTGCGCTGCGGCAATTTCTCAATCGACGGACACAATTGAACCGCAGCCCTTAGCCTTGCAAACTTTTCAAA
Source organism: Candidatus Limadaptatus stercoravium (assembly GCA_018710835.1). Lineage (GTDB taxonomy): Bacteria > Bacillota > Clostridia > Christensenellales > CAG-917 > Limadaptatus > Limadaptatus stercoravium. Next base: position 20,108 of record DVJC01000013.1, read on the forward strand.
ACCGCCATACCGGCGGTTTTGTTTTTCGTCTATCTAATGTGCGGAATCGCGGTATTGTCTAGTACAAAAAAACGGAGAATATGTGGGTACATGTTACGATCTCTATCCCGGAGAATATCAGCTTATTGGTGCACAAGGAGAGTATTTCTTTGCGGAATTTACGATAAAGGAAGCGGGAACATTCGTTTTTGAACTCTCGGAAATTAACTAATGAATTTATGAGGAGAAAATTTTGAGAACATCAACAATCAATATAAGCAAAATGCTTCTTATTGCCGGAGAAGTCGTGGAAGCATCGCAAAGTCACTCGTATCTGCCGCCGGCTTCGTCCTCTATGCCGAGCAGATAGTCGGAAGTGACCGAAAAGGTCACCGCAAGCCGCGCGACATAGCTCGCTTTCGGCTCGTTGACGTCGTTTTCCCACAGCGACACCGCACTCGGATCCACACCTATCTTCTCCGCAAGCTGCGCCTGCGTGAGGGCGTTGGCGATCCTGAGCTCCCTTATTCTAGCTCCTAAACCCATAACGTTATTATACCGCCGGAAAAGAGCAATGTAAAGGGCCACGTAAATCCTTGCCTGCAAAATCCGTTCACAACGTCGCACCGCCGCTTATTCCTAATAAACAAAGTAAAAGGGCGGCGTCTTGCCGCCATTTATGTGAATGGATTTATATATCCGGTCGGTACACCCCGACGTCGCATCTGCGTTTTACCCGATACAGTCACGCCACCCACGGCAACAAGGGATTGCCTTGTCGGCAGCGCCGACGGTGAGCAGCCGTTCGGAATATAAAACCGTAAAACGGACTCAATAAACAAAATAGACGGGCTTCGTAAGCAATTTGTCAAGCGCAAACGCCACCGATGGGAGGTCCTGAACCTCAAATCCCGTCTATTTATCTTATTATACGGGATTTTCTGCGGTTGAAGTCAAACAAAGGCACACGCGGTCGACGGCTTCATCGGTGAGCGGCGGCAGAGCGGTCGGATATTCCGCAAAAAGCAACGGGGTGACATTGGCTGTAAGCTAGATGCTTGCAAAAAACGGTATCGAAACGAAACGTCATAAGAAAAACCGCTCGTTGTTACGAGCGGTTTGTGGGAAGTCTACGCACGAAGACCAAACGTTCTTCCCTGTCCACGCGAGATTCCCTCCGTGGCTTCCCCCTACGGGGCTGGTGGTCACATTAAGGATAGC
>DVJC01000003.1 GCA_018710835.1 Candidatus Limadaptatus stercoravium
CCCCAAATAAAGTTACGTTAATTAAACCGCGATATTTGAGCGTCAGACAAGGAAAAGCCCTCCCCGAAAAAGGGCGCGTACTTAGTCGTACGTAACCGCATTTTGGGGAGGGCTTTGACGCAGTATCACGCCAAATAGCGCGGTTTAATCAATGAGGAAGGAGAAAGAGTGCGCCTTGTAAGGCTTGATCTTATACTGCTTCTTCACGCAGGCAAGAGCCGGAACGTCGCCGCCGACGCCGCGCTGGGCGCCGTCGATGAAGACGTAGACGCCGTCGGAGTGCTTGACGAGCTCGTGCAGGTGCGCGGCGCGCTCGAGCGCTTCCTTGGAGTAGTTGTGGCAGGAGAACTCGAAGGGCTTGTCCGCGGCGGAGAAACGCACGCCGTCGGAGCCGCCGACGTTGAGCCAGCGCGCGTCGCAGTGGTTGCCGTTCTCCTGAGGCACGAGGTAGTCGTGCTGGAAGTCCTCTACGGTGCCGGTATAAACGCCGAGAGCGGCGGACGTCTTTCTGTCGCAGTAATTCTCGTGAGGTCCTCTTGCGTAGAATTCCATATCCGCGGACGTGTCGAGCTTCATCTCGAAGCCGAAGCGCGGCAGTCCGAAGAGCGCGTTCATGCAGGACATACTGACTTTGAGCCCTTTGTCGGTCGCCTCGTATTTCGTCTTGAGGTGCAGCATCTTGGGCATATACCAGTCGATCTCAACGCCCTTGTCGGTGACGGTGCACTTGGACTTGACGATGCTGTCGGAAGCCTTCTTGAACACATATTTGCCGAACACCGCCTGCGCGATGGGAGGAAGCTGGGGCGACTTGTCGTTGTCGATGGGCGCACGCCAGAAGTTGGGCTTTATCGGCTCGATTATCTTCTCCGCGCCGCCGATCTTGAGCGAAGAGATGTATCCGCTGTCCCCGTCCACCTTTGCGACGACGTTGCCGCAGTCGATGATGATGTCGTTGCCCTCGCGGCTGACCGGCTTGCCGTCCGCGACGGAGACCGCCTGCGGCTTGAAACCGCCGAGTTCGAGCTGCTCGTACGCCACGACGGTGCCGGCAGGGATACCGCGCTCGTCCTCTTTCTGGATCGCGCGCACGTTGACGGCGCACTCCGCCCTGTCGCCGGGAAGGTCGAAGGGAATTTCGGCGTATCCGGTCGTGCCGGGCGCGACGTAAGGCATATCGACGACGGCGGACTGCACCGCTTTGCCGCCCGAAACGAGTTCGATCTCAAGCGAGAACCTGCCGAGGTCGGTGAAAAGATACTCGTTGGTGACGGCGATCTTTCCGTCCGCAAGCGCGAATTGCACCTGCTGGTAGACCTTCTTCACCTCGAAGAGCGCGGGATTGGGCGAGCGGTCGGCGCGCACAATGCCGTTGAACGCGAACGTGCCGTCGTTGGGCTTGTCGCCCCAGTCGCCGCCGTAGGTCCACTCCACGGTGCCGTCGGACTGTACGCGCTTGATGGACTGGTCGGCGAAGTCCCATATGTATCCGCCGCACAGTCTGTCGTACTGCTTGAAATCCTTCCAATAGTCGGCGAAGTTGCCGAGGCTGTTGCCCATGCAGTGCGCGTATTCGCACTGGATGAAGGGCTTGTCGCGGTACATGTAAGGCATCAGCAGATGTCCGAAAGGCGCCCACAGAGCCTGCGAGTGCATATGGATCCTGTTCTTGCCTATTTCCTTCATCTGTCCCTGCTGGGTGTACATCTCGCTCATGATGTCCGTGACGGTGAGCCATGCGTCGCATTCGTAATGGATGGGACGCGTCTTATCGAGCGCGTTCGCTACGGCTTTCATATCGCGGAAAGCCTTTCCGCCGCCGCCGGATTCGTTGCCGAGCGACCAGAAGAGTATGCACGCGTGATTGCGGTAAGTGCGCACCATGTTCTCCATTCTGCGGCAGCAGCGTTCCACCCATATTCTCTTGCTGCGCGGGATGTGCAGCGCAAGCCCGTGGGTTTCGAGATTGTTCTCGCACATGACCATGATCCCGTAGCGGTCGCAGAGGTCGTAAAACGCGCGGCTGTTGGGATAATGGCTGGTGCGTACGCTGTTGATGTTGTTGCGGCGCATGAGCACGAGGTCTTTCTCGATGATGTCAGCGGGCACGGCGTGGCCGTATTCGGGATGGAACTCGTGGCGGTTGACGCCGCGTATCTTGAGTTTTTTGCCGTTGAGCAGAATGACGGGGTCCTGATCGCCGCGCTTGGGCATTATCTTCACTTCGCGGAAGCCGAAGTTGATGCTGCGCCTGTCCGTTTCCTTGCCCTCCGCGTCGTAAAGCGTCACGGTAAGCCTGTAGAGGTACGGATCTTCGGAGCTCCACAGTCTCGGCGCGTCAACGCCGCTCTCGAACTTCACCACCCGTCTGCCGTTCTCGGCGATGTCGGGGATGTCGAGCGTGCCGGCGGTAACGGTATTCCCGTCCGCGTCGGCGAGGACTGCTTCGACCTTTCCGCCTTTGAGTTCGACGCGTCTGGTGTCGATCTGCACTCCCGCCTTGAACTTCGCCTTCCCGAACCCGTCGGAGAAGGACGCGCGGGCGTATATGTCCGCAATGCGCGCCGCGGGTACGAAAATGAGCATGACGTCGCGGAAAATGCCGGAAATGCGCCACATGTCCTGATCTTCCAGATAGCTGCCCGTCGTGTAACGGTAGACGATGATCTTAAGCTCGTTCACGCCCTCTTTCACGAGGTCGGTGATGTCGTACTCCTGATAGTCGAAGCTGGACTCGCTGTAGCCGGCGAAGGCGCCGTTGACGTAGACTTCCGCACCGCTGTTGGCGCAGAACTCAAGGTGCACTCTCCCCTGCACGGCGCCGAGTTCGAACTTGCGCATGTACACGCCGCAGGAGTTGTCCGTATCGTCGATGTGCGGCATCTTCAGCGGATTGGTGGAGATGGGATAGGGGTAGCGGATGTTGGTGTAGATCGGTTTGCCGTAGCCCTTGAGCTGCCAGTTGGAAGGCACGTCGATCTTGTCCCACGACGAAGGCTCGCTCTCGCTCTCCATAAGCGCGACGGAGGGATAATACTTGAAATCCCACTCGCCGTTAAGGCACACCGTGCGCGCGCTGCCGTCGGCGGCAAGCGGATATCCCGCTCCGTGCTTGGGCAGTGCGCCCACTGCAAATACGTCCGGATTGTTGTGATAATTCATACTGACCTCTCTTGTTTTATTCGTTTGTCGAGTCCGCTCCTCGGGCGGACGGGGTTTTCATTCTTCGGGGATGTAAAGTATGCGGCGGCAGTTGGGGCACTCCGCATAGTCGCCGGGATTCTTCAGCTTGCCGCGCGTGGCGCCGGACACTTCCATGAAGCATCTGCCGCAAGTGCCGCTCTCCGGCTTGTAGGGTACGAACGCCGGCGTCTTTTTCGCCGCGCGCAGGGATTTGTACACCGTCATGAACTCCGTCGGCACTTTGTCCTCAAGCGCCTTGAGTTTCGCCTTGAGTTCCGTGACGCGCGGCTGCACCTTCCCCGCGAACGCATTGTATGCCGCCGTCGCGTCCTTGTACGCGTCGGAAGCCTTTTTGCCCGCTTCCCACGTCTTTTTGTACTCCGCGCCGATGGCGTCTATGCGCTCGGCGTCCCTTGCCGCGTCCTTTTCGAGCGCGCTTATCGCGTCGGCGATGGACGAGATCTGACGGATGTAATAGTCCGCCTCGTTCACGTCCTCCACGCCTTCGAGGATACCGTCGAACTCGTCGAGTTTCGCCTTGAGCTCTTCCGCGCGCGCGGAAAGTTTATTGTAGCCCGCGAGCAGTTCCGCCGCCTCGTGCGACAGCTTGCCCACCGCAGCCGTCGCCGCCTCCAGCTTCGCCTTTGCGTTCACGAAAACGGCGCGCTCCTTGCTCTTTGCGACGTCGTTTTCGATGCCGAGCAGCTCGCGGTCAATGTTCTGATACTCCAGTATTGTGTCGAATTTCATAGTTCCTCCAAAGTTTTATAAGGACAGCTGCGATACGCTTCGACCACGTTCAATCCGCCGAATGCGGACTTTATCATGCCTTTAAGTACGTCACAGCATATGATTTCGCTGTAATAGTGCGAGAACTCCACCACCGGAAATCCCGCCTCGCAGGACTCGGTGAACACATGGTGTTTCACCTCTCCCGTCACCAGCGCGTCAGCGCCGCTCATCGCCGCGGCAAGCCCCGCGTCGTCGCCGCCGGCGCCGGACACGACGTAGATTCGCGCGACCTTCGCGTCCGGACAGCTCACTTTTACGGTAGGATCGTCGAGTGCTCCCGCGACTTTCCGCGCAAGTTCCGCCGCCGTTTCCTCCGCTACGTCCGCGTAACAGCCGCAGCCGCAAAGCTCTGCGTTGCCGCCGCCGAATATCTCCGCCAGAGTGCGCGAAAGCCCTTCGTCCGCACTGTCGAGATTGGTGTGCGCGGAATAGACGGCGATCCCGTTGGCGAACAGAAATTCCGCCGTCCTGCCCTTCGCGGTGTCCGCCGTCAGGCTCCTGACCGGACGGAAGATGAAAGGATGATGGCTGACGATGAGGTTGCAGCCCTCCTCCTTCGCCTGCTCCGCCGCGGCGAGAGTGCAGTCCAGACACACCAGCACGCCGGTGCACTCGCGCTCCGCGTCGCCCAGCATCATACCGGGGTTGTCCCACTCTTCGGCACGCTCTCTCGGCGCGCATCTTTCCACGGCTTCGGTCACTTGGCGTATCTTCATCTTTCACACTCCTCCAGTGCTTCGCGCAGAGCCGCGGCGCGCTCCGCGAGTTTAAGCGCGGCGGGATTGCGAGCAAGCTCCGCCGCAAGAGCGTCCAGTTCCTTTTCCGCGGAGAGGACGAAGTCCTTGTCCGTGCGGAAAAATCTTCCGAATCTCAGCTCCGCCGCCGAGAGAGGCTCTCCCTCTCCCTCCTCTGTCACTATCACGGTATACTTCTTCCCGGCGCACTCCGCGGAGAAGTCGCGTACTATCCTGTGTCCGACGTCCGCAACGACTCCTCTCACCCTTTCGGGGTGCGTGTTGGGCGAGAGCACGAAACGCGCGAATCTTTTGCCTTGCGCGTGCGCGCGCTCCAGTATCCCGGCGACGAGGTCGCCGCCCATACCGGCTATGACCACCGCGTCCGCTTCTCTGTCCGCCACGGGATCCAGTCCGTCGCCCGTGCGCGTTTCCACCAGATCGGCAAGTCCCAGCTCCTCCGCAAGACGCTCCGCCTTTTTCAGACTCGGCGCGCTGATGTCCGTGGCAACGGCTCTCTCCGCCCTGCCCGTCTGCACCAGCCAGCACGCGAGTTTGCCGTGGTCGCTCCCCACGTCGCACACAGTGCGCACGCCCGCCGCCTGCTCCGCTATCGCGGTCAGCCGCTCGTCAAGGCGTATCGGCATCAGTCGAAATCCTTCAGCTTCTTGAGGCGGTTGGGATGACGCAGCTTGCGCAGCGCCTTGGCCTCGATCTGCCTTATGCGTTCACGCGTGACGTTGAACTCCTTGCCCACTTCCTCCAGCGTGCGCGGGTGGCTGTCGTCAAGACCGTATCTCAGGCGCAGCACCTTCTCCTCGCGCGGAGTGAGCGTATTGAGCACCTGCACGAGCTGTTCCTTGAGCATATTGCTTTCCGCGACGTCCGAAGGCGACAGCGCGGTGTTGTCCTCGATGAAATCGCCGAGATGGCTGTCCTCTTCCTCGCCGATGGGCGTTTCCAGCGAAACGGGATCCTGCGCGATCTTCTGGATCTCGCGCACGCGCTCCACGCTGCAGCCGAGATGCTCCGCTATCTCCTCCGGAGTGGGTTCGCGCCCCAGTTTCTGCAGAAGCTGCCTGGTCGCCCTCACCTGCTTGTTGATGGTCTCCACCATGTGGACGGGAATGCGGATGGTGCGCGCCTGATCGGCGATGGCTCGCGTGATCGCCTGCCTTATCCACCATGTGGCGTAGGTGGAGAACTTGAACCCCTTGGTGTAATCGAACTTCTCCACCGCCTTCATCAGACCGAGGTTGCCCTCCTGTATGAGGTCGAGGAACTGCATCCCTCTCCCGACGTATCTCTTCGCAATGGACACGACAAGACGTAGGTTGGCTTCCGAAAGAATGCGTTTCGCTTCCTGATCGCCCTGTTCCATGCGCTTTGCAAGTTCCACTTCCATTTCGGCGGAAAGCAGGGGCACTTTGCCTATGTCTTTGAGATACATCTTCACAGAATCGTCGAAGTTGCCGTCGATGATGGTGTCGATGTCGTCCTCTTTGGCGGACACGACGGTGATCTTTTCCGCTTCCAGCGCCTTGAACACTCCTTCGAGGTCCTCCGCGCTCGCGCCCAGGTGCTCCAGACGCGCCATTATATCGTCTTCGGAAATGCTGCCCTTTGCCCGTCCGATCTCGATGAGCTTGTCCGTTTCCTGTTTCAAAAGTTGCTCTCTGTCCATTTTGCCTCCTGATAAGGTGCTGTTCTTCAGTTTTTCGCCTGCGGCTTTTTCATGAGCCGCTGTATCTCCCTGAGCACCGCGAGCTTCTCCCCGCGGTCCGTAAGTTCCTTATACTTCTCTTTGAGTTGTGCCACCTGCTCCGCGTCGTACGCTTCCGTGAGCCTTGCCACGCAGTCGGCGTAATACTTCCTCTCCGCCGCGGCCGAGGAAAACTCCCTTTCCGCATTCAGCACTTCGCCCGCTTCTCCGCCGTCTATCCCGTCCGCGTTGAACATATCTCCGCCGGCGGTCGCCTTCCCCGCGTTCTCTTTGAGAAAGCGCAGTATTTCCGCCTGTTCGGGCATGGGCATCCACTCCGCTTTCAGCTCCTCCGCGGAGGCGTATTCCGCTCCGTTGATCACCCTGTTCAGCACAAACCTTGCCGCGGCAACGGTCTTGCTCTCCTTCGCGCGCACCGTTTGCTCCGGCTCCCTCTCCGCCGCGGGAGCAGATCTGACGCCGGCGAGCGTTTCGCCGAGAGTAGTGACCGAAACGCCGCTTTTAGAGGACACAATGCCCAGATAAACCTCGCGTTCCGCAGCATTCTTCACTTCCGAGAGCATGCGCAGCGCCGCCTTGACGTACTTGGCGCGCCCGTTTGCGGACTCCAGTTCGCAGGCGTCCTCGCAGAGTTTGAGCTTATATTCGATGACGGGAAGCGCCGCCTCGAGCCTCTTCCTGAAGCCGTCCGCTCCTTCTTGCCTTATCGTGTCGTCGGGGTCCAGCCCCTCGGCAAGCGACACCACCCTGACGTCCAGTCCTTCGGCGAGCAGAGGCTCCACGTTGCGCACCGCCGCCTTACGCCCCGCGTCGTCGCCGTCGTAGCACACGAACACCGTGTCCGTGAGTTTCTTTATCTCCCTAGCCTGCTGCGGCGTGAGCGCCGTCCCCATGCCTGCCACCGCGTTGAGGAACCCTGCCGACGCAAGGGAAATGACGTCCATATAGCCCTCGACGAGGATGAGATTTTTGAAGCCGTTCCCGCGGCGCTTTTCGCGCTTGACGAAGTTGATGCCGTACACGCACCTACTCTTGTCGAAAAGGAGCGTGTTGGTGGAATTCTTGTATTTTGCGACGTCCTTCTCTCCGCGGTATATCCTGCCGCCGAACGCGACGACGTCCCCCATGCCGTTCATGATGGGCACGATGATACGTCCGGCAAACGCGTCAGACAGCCGGTCGCCGACAGCAAGCCCGCAGTCGCGCAGATCCGCCGCGGCATAGCCTTTGCGCCTGAGATACGCCTGCATCTGGTCGTATCCGAGTGACAGCCCCAGCCCGAATCGCGTGCATATCTCGTCAGTTATGCCGCGCCCGGCGAGATACCTCCTCGCCTCTTCGCCCTCCTGCTTCCTGACGAGATTGGAGTGGTAGTACCGCGCGGCGTCCTTCATGAGCGCCTTCAGCGTCTCCTGCCTGTCCTTCTTTTTCCTGTAATCCGCGTCCGCCTTGTACTCCGGCAGATCCATACCGGCGCGGTCCGCGAGGAATTTGACGGCGTCGACGTAACCGAGCGACTCCATTTCCATGACGAAAGTGATCACGTCGCCGCTCGCGCCGCAACCGAAGCAATGGTAGAACTGCCCCTGCGGATTGACGTACATGGACGGATTCCTGTCGCTGTGGAAGGGGCACACACAGGCATATCTTGTTCCTTTTTTGACAAGCGGGACGTATTGCGAGATCACGCTGACGATATCGCACTTAAACTTCAGTTCTTCTATAAATCTGTCGTTGAACAGAGGCACTTGTCCCGTTTCTCCGGCGCGGCGCAGCGTAAAACGCGCGCGCGGCGCAGTGTTTAATAATTTTATTTCTGTATAAATATACGGATTGTTATGCGCGGATTCCTAAAATTTGCGCGCAAAATTTTTCGTTTTTCGGAAAAAATAACGTCTGAACCTTTTTTGCGGTCAGTTCTCCGCGAATTTCTTGATGATCTCGAACATTTCGGGCGAGATGATGTGCTCTATCCTGCACGCGTCGTTCTCGGCAAGTTCGCGCCCGGCGCCCAGCTTCATGAGCGCGGCGGTGAGCACGCGGTGGCGTTCGTAGACGGACTCCGCCTTCCGAAGTCCCTCTTCTGTGAACTCGATGTCCCCCGTCAGGTGCGAGATCTCGATATATCCGCGCTTCTGCAGCAGATTGACGCCGCGCGAAACGCTGGACTTGGCATACCCCAGCTCCTCCACCACGTCCACGGAACGCACCGTCCCGCGGCTTTTTTTGAGGAGATATATGGTTTCGAGATACATTTCTTCGGATTCGTGTGTTCGCATACTGCCTCCGTACTCATTATAGCCGTTCTGCCGACGTGTGTAAAGAACTTTTGTTGCACACGGCTAACATAGCGCCGCGCCGCATACTTTGGGCAAGATCCGCTCCGGAGACGGACAAGCCGTCCTCATACCGCAGCGGGCCTGCGGCATAACTTCCCGCCAGGCGGCGGTATCGGCTGCGTTTTGACCTTTTGCCGCGGCAGCGCCGTCCGTCCTCCCTCACTGCAGAAGGAGCCCGACGCCCTTCTCAAATGCCGTTTCAGCCCTCTTTCACGCCGACGACGATATAACTCTCCGGCGAGATATTCCTCTTCTCCGTCACGGCGAACCCCGTCCGCCGGAGGATCTCCGCCGCGGAATTCGCGTCGTACGTCGCGTACTCTCCCGCCTCCGGCTCGCCGTAACCGTGCTTGTCCACATCGGAGAGCACATACACTCCGCCGCACCGCAGTACGCGGTACGCTTCCGCGACGGCTTCGTACGGATAGGGATAATGATGAAAGCTCATTGTACACGTCACGGCGTCGAAACCTCCGTCGGGATAAGGCAATCTGTTCGCGCCGCCCTCCGTGAGCGTAACGTTCCGCACCGCCGCGAGTTTCTTCCGCGCCTGTTCGAGCATTTTCGGAGAAATGTCCAGCCCGTAAAACTGCGCGTCCTTTCTCTCCGCTGCGAGGACGGAGATGAGATAACCGCTGCCGCAGCCCACGTCCAGAAGGCTGCCGAAACCGATCCTTCCAAGGATCGCCGCCGCCTCGTCCGAAGCCGCCTTGGGGAGGCGGGAATAATAGGTCCCGTCCGTCGCGGCGTAGTTCTCCGCCATTGAATCGAAGTGCTCGCGCGACAACTTTTCGTAGTCGGTCATGTCTTTCTCCGCAGCGGCATATCTTCGCCGCAAAACGCACAAAACAGCGTTTTATACGCGAAAACGGCGCATTAAACGCCGTTTGCGTCAGTATTTACAGTTCTATCCTGCTGGACAGGGCACGGGAGAGCGTGCCCTCGTCGGCATATTCTATCACGCTGCCCTCGGGGAGTCCGCGCGCTATCCTCGTCACCTTTATGCCGAGCGGTTTGATGAGCCGCGCGATATACATTGCGGTCGCCTCTCCCTCCACGTCGGGATTGGTGGCGAGTATGACTTCCTGCACGCCGTCAAGCCGCGCGAGCAGCTCCTTGATGCGGATGTCGTCCGGACCTACCCTGTCGAGTGGGGAGATCACGCCGTGCAGGACGTGGTACACTCCTTCGTAACCTTTCACCTTTTCGAGCGCGGTCACATCCTTAGGCTCTTTTACGACGCATATCGTAGTCGGTTTGCGCGTAGCGCAGATGTCGCATATTTCATGCTCGGTGAAATTGCCGCAAATCTTGCAGAAATGCACGTTCTCGCGCACGTTTTTTATGGCTTCCACGAGCGCGTTGACGTCCTCTTCGGGCGCTTCCATGAGAGCGTAGGCGTACCTCGCCGCCGTCTTTTCGCCGACGGAAGGAAGTTTGCCCAGCTCCGCTATGAGCTTTGCTATCGGTTCGATGTATCTCATTTGTTTTGTCCGGGCGCTTTCGGCGCGGTATTAAAACAGCCCTCCGCCCAGCGGTCCCATGAGCTCCTGCGACTTCGCTTCCGCCTGTTCCATGGCGTCGTTGAGCGCCGCAAGCACGAGATCTTCGAGCATTTCCACGTCGTCGGGATCGACCGCCTCGGGCTTGATGCTCACCGACACGGGAGTCTTGTTGCCCTTGAGCGTCACCTCTACCATGCCGCCGCCGGACTTGCCGACTACCTCCGCCTCCGCGAGTTCCGCCTGCGCCTGCTGCAGTTTTTTCTGCATCATCTGCGCCTGTTTCATGATCTGCTGCATATTTCCGCCGTATCCGCCGTATGCCATTACTGCCTCCGTCTACATATTTTATGCGCCGCGTCCCGTAATGTGCAAAAACGCCGAAACGCGGGTTTATTTGTCGTTTTTGAGTGTTCAACAGCCGCTTCCGCGCGCTGCCCCGACACTCCGTTACCTCTCGCGGACGCCGCCGCGTCGCCGCCGTTCGTTCTCCGGCACGGTCATTTTATCTCCAGACTGTCGCCGAACATACCCGTAAGGTAAGGTATCACTTTGTTCTCGTCGATCTGCCTCGACTCCTCGACCGTCAGCCGTTTGGAACAAAACGCCGCCACGGTTTCGGACAGTACGCGCCTGTTTTCGGGGTCGGAAAGTATCCGTATCGCGGACTCCGACGACACTTTCAGCACAAGCTCCTCTCCGCGCTCCTCGCGCCTTGCCTCGGACGCGGCAAGCGCGAGCATGCCGTATCCCTTGCGGTCGAGTTCGGACGCCACCTTCTCCCACACCTGCCCGGCGCCCTTTTCGGCAGGTGCGCTCTTAAAACCCTGCTTCGGCAAAGCGTTTATCCGCTTGTTGAGCAACGCTATCTTCTGCTCCAGCTCCCGTATGCTTCCGGCTCCCGCGCCTCCGGCGGCGCCGGTCTGCGCGTCGGTGGCGGCAGCTATCACCGCCGCTTCGAGCAGTATGCGGTGCTGCGTGCTGTAACGGAACTCGCCTTCCATCTCCGTCATGCGGCGCATGGCGGAGAGAAGCCGCGCGGAATCGTAGCGTGACGCAAGCCCTTTCAGGGCTTCGTAAAGCTCTGCGGGTAGCGCGAGAAGCTCCGCAGCGTCGCCGCAGTTCTTCACATACAGCGTGTTGCGGAACAGCGTCGCAAGATCGCCGGCAAGCACCGCCATGCTCTTGCCCATGTCGCACATTTTGGCTATCTTGTGCAGCGCGCCGTTCACCCTGCCCGCGAGAATGTCATCCGCGAGTTCCACCAGTTTGACGGGATCGGAGGTGCCAAGGACTTCAAGCACTCCTTCGTAGGTGATGTCGCCCGAACAGTAACTCACGCACATATCCGCGATGGAAAGCGCGTCGCGCACGCTTCCCTGTCCCGCGGAGGCTATCATGCGGACAGCCTGTTCGGTGTACCTGACGTTGTTGTCGTCAAAGACGAATTTGAGCCTGTCGGCGAGCTTATTCACGGGAATGAGGCGGAAATCGAACCTCATGCAGCGCGAAAGTATCGTCGCCGGTATGGAATGCACTTCCGTGGTGGCGAGAATGAATATGGCATGTTCGGGCGGCTCTTCGAGCGTCTTGAGAAGCGCGTTGTGCGCACTCTTCGAGAGCATATGCACTTCGTCGATGATGTAGACTTTATATTTCCCCGCCGTGGGAGGGAAATTGATCTTGTCCGTAAGTTCCCTGATCTGATCGACGGAGTTGTTGGACGCCGCGTCTATCTCCAGCACGTCGAAATTGCCCGAAAGGGCGAGCTCCATACACACTTCGCACTTGCCGCAGGGAGATCCGTCCTCGGGGTGCAGACAGTTGACGGCGCGCGCGAATATCTTCGCGATCGAAGTTTTGCCCGTGCCGCGCGTCCCCGTGAAAAGGTAAGCGTGCCCGATGTTGCCGGACTTGATCTGGTTGACAAGCGTCCTGACGATATGTTCCTGACCGACTACGTCGCGGAAGGTGTCGGGACGGTATCTGCGGTAAAGCGAAGTGTAAGCCATGGAAAAGATTATAAACGAAAAGGCGGCGTTTTGCAAGACGTTTGCGCACACGGGCGCGCACAAAATACGCGGCTGAAACAACGGAGTCCGGAGAGCGGAGCGGCGGTAGCGGAAGCGAATGCCGCCGGAAAACGCCGGATTTGCGACAATATCGCACGATAAGTGTTTCGCAACGCCGCCGTCAGACGAAGAGCATTAAGAATGTGCAGTGAAATTACACTTTTCGTGTATTACCTCATTCGCCCTCTTCGCCGTCATATACGAATCGTGTTTTGCGACCTTACGGGAGTAATGTACCGGCGGAGCAATAGTGCAAATGCAGCCTTACGCCGAAGCGCCGCGCCCCGTCAGCCCGCGAGCACGCCGTAGAGCGCTTCGCGGCAGAGAACGAGCTGCACGCACTGGTAGCGAAGCGAGGATACCGCCGCAGCGCTGCCGTACATGTCGGACAACGCGACGTTGTCTATGAGAGCGAGCGCGGTCACGAGAGCGAGTTTCAGTTCGGTACAGCGCGCGTCGTCCGATCCGGCTGAAGCGTCGGAAAAATCCGAACACATTTCCTCCACCCGCGCACGGCACACCGCAACGCGCGTCCGCGCGTCGGCGACGGTCAGCGAATCCGCCGCAATCCCGTTCGCCGTTTCGTACAGGCAGTCAAATACGATGTCATAGTAGCCGAGCGCGCTTTCCGCCGCTCCTCTCATGTCTTTCGGCGCCCAGTCGACGGGGATCTCCCCGACCGTCACTTCCTTGATATACGCGCCCGTGCCCGCCGAGCCGCCGTCCAGCACGCTCTGCGCGTCGTCGTACGAAGCGTATGCCGACAGCACCACTTCGGAAACGTCGCCTACGATCACATATCCGGCGCCGCCGCGCGACTTTGCAAGCTCCGCCGCATTGCGCGCAAGAGTCACGTTCTCATATGAACCGCCGCACAACAGATAACACTTCACTTCGCCTTCACTTTGGTTAAATGCAAGCAGAAATCCCTCGCCGCCGAGGAAGTAGCAAAGACCGAGTGTGAGCATAAAGCAAAGCGCGACCGCCGCAACCGCCAGCGCGTTCTGCCTGTCGGACTTCTTCATACGACAGGATATGCCGCGCGGCGGCTTTCTATTAACATAAGCAGCCGCGGCCGCTCTTTTTAATGCTTAATTTAAGTTAATTTTGTGCAGACAGCCGAATACGGCTCCGGACGGACCGGCTGCCGCTTGAAACGCACCCGGTGCCGGAAACGGACCGCAGATTGAGTAAACCGCGCAGACAATATTAAATCGCGCGCGCTTCGTGCGCGCGCGAAAAACGTGCGACGAAGTCATTCTTCGTAATGTTCAACGGTGATGCCTGCCTCGGCGAGCAAATGCTGGGCGAATTCGTCGGGATAAGGATATTTGTAGACGATGCGCGTTATGCCGGAATTTATTATCATCTTGGTGCATATCGTGCAGGGCTGGTGCGTGCAGTAAAGCGTCGCGCCGTCCACCGAAACGCCGAGTTTCGCCGCCTGGATTATGGCGTTCTGTTCCGCATGCACGGCGTAACACATTTCGTGGCGCGTACCGCTGGGAATGCCGAGTTTGTCACGCATACATTCGCCCTTGTCGCGGCAATTGAGAATGCCTGACGGCGCACCGTTGTAACCGGTCGTGAGAATGCGCTTGTTCTTGGTGATGATCGCGCCGACCGCGCGTCCCTGTCTTGCGCAGCTCGTCCACGTGGCGACCAGCTCGCACATATCCATAAACCGTTTATCCCACTTGTCCATAGTTCCCTCCGAACTTTATCCGTATCATTACTTTATCATCATATCACACCGCGCGGCTGTGAACAACACAAATATTTGTCCGAAGTGCCGCCGTACACGCGGCATAGCGCGATTCCGTGCCTGCGGACGCGCGCCGCACGCCGCCGGAAACGGGCAAATCAAGGCGGTTTCGGACGGATTGAGGATTTTGCGAACAGTTCCCGACATGCGCGGATTTCGCCGGCAAAGTACCGCATTTTAAGAAAAATTTAAGCGTTTCGGGAGAAATTCAACACGTGTCGAAAGTTTTCCGGACGCGATTTACATAAAATCCGAATTTTTTTGAAAATTAGTGCCATAAAGTATTGACATCTGGCAGAAGCTGTAATAAACTGTTAGCAATCTGGCGCGAAGAGTGCCAAAACGATTGTATAAAGGTAATAATTCAGGAGGCATAAATATGCAAGTCAAACCTTTGTTCGACAAAGTCGTTATCAAGGCTATCGAAACGAGCGAAACGACGGAAAGCGGCATCGTGCTCCCCGGCGCGGCGCAGGAAAAACCCCAGCTGGCGCAGGTCGTCGCCGTCGGTCCCGGCGGCATGGTGGACGGCAAGGAAGTCATCATGCAGGTGAAACCCGGCGACAAGGTGCTCTACTCGAAGTACGCGGGCAGCGAATTCAAGATCGACGGCGAAGAAGTCGTCATCGTACGTCAGGCGGACATCCTGGCGGTCGTTGAATAATCGGAGGTAAACTATGGCTAAGCAATTCAAATACGGCGACGACGCAAGAAAGGCTCTCGAAGCCGGCGTCGACACACTGGCAAACACCGTCAAGATCACTCTCGGCCCCAAGGGCAGAAACGTCGTGCTCGACAAATCCTACGGCACTCCCCTCGTCACCAACGACGGCGTGACGATCGCAAAAGAGATCCAGGTGGCGGATCCGTTCGAGAACATGGGCGCACAGATCATACGCGAAGTGTCCACCAAGACCAACGACGTCGCCGGCGACGGCACGACGACTGCCGCGGTGCTCGCGCAGGCAATCGTGAAAGAAGGTCTGAAAAACGTTGCGGCAGGTGCGAATCCCATGGTGCTGAAAAAAGGTATCGCGTTCGCGACCGACGCGGCTGTGGAGGAACTGAAGAAGATCTCCAAGGACGTCGAGGACAAGACCGCAATAGCGCAGGTGGCGGCGATCTCCGCCTCCGACGACAGCATCGGTCAGCTCATCTCCGACGCCATGGAGAAGGTGGGCAAGGACGGCGTCATCACCATTGAGGAAGGCAAGGCGATGCACACCGAACTCAACGTAGTGGAAGGCATGCAGTTCGACCGCGGATACGTGTCCCCCTACCTCGTCACCAACACCGAGAAGATGGAAGCGGAACTCGACAATCCCGCCATCCTCATCACGGACAAGAAGATCAGCAACGTGCAGGAGATCCTGCCCCTCCTCGAGCAGGTGCTCAAGAACGGGCTTAAACTCCTCATCATCTCCGACGACATCGAGGGCGAAGCACTCACCACCATCATCGTCAACAAGCTCAAAGGCGTGTTCAACTGCGTGGCGGTCAAAGCACCCGGATTCGGCGATAGAAGAAAGGCGTACCTCGAAGACATCGCCATCCTCACCGGCGGCACTTATGTTGCGAGCGATCTCGGCTATGACCTCAAGACGGTCACGCTGGATATGCTCGGCACGGCGAAATCCGTCAAGGTCGGCAAGGAGAACACCACCATCATCGGCGGCGCCGGCGATCCCGAAGCCATCAAGGCGAGAGTCGCCGCCATCCGTGCGCAGATCGCGGAGACCACTTCCGACTACGACAGAGAAAAACTGCAGGAACGCGTTGCGAAACTCGCGGGCGGCGTAGCCGTCATCGGCGTGGGCGCGGCGACGGAAGTCGAAATGAAAGAGCGCAAGATGCGCATCGAGGACGCTCTCGCGGCTACCCGTGCGGCAGTCGAGGAAGGCATCGTCCCCGGCGGCGGCGTAGCTCTGCTCTCCGTCATCCCCGCGGTCAAGAAGGCGTGCAAGAACCTCGAAGGCGACGTCAAGACGGGCGCGAACATCGTCATCTCCGCGCTTGAATCCCCCATCCGTCAGATCGCTGCCAACGCAGGCGTGGACGGCGGCGTAGTGGCGGCGACCATCACCGCGAAGAACAAGCCCAACTTCGGTTACGACGCGGCGAAGAACGTCTACTGCGACATGATCAAGCAAGGCATACTCGATCCGACCAAGGTCACGCGCAGCGCACTGCAGAACGCGGCGTCCGTCGCGTCCACCCTGCTCACCACCGAAGCGCTGGTGACCGACATCAAGGAGCCGACTCCCGCGCCCGCAATGCCCGCAGGCGGCATGGACGGCATGTATTGATACTAATCGCCGCCAAACGTTCACTGCGGCAATGCCGCAGTGAAGCGGCGACTTCATTCCTTGCCCTCCGCTTTGCTCACCGGGCTGCGTCATAGAGGGCGCACTTTCACCGCCCATGTCGCTGAAAGTGCGGAATTATAGCCTCACAAAGAATCGGAGATTCCTTTGCGGGGAATATGAATTAAAGCATCGACCAAATGCAAAAACAGCGGCTTTATGCCGCTGTTTTGGCATTACATCCGTTACATTCCGCCGAAAATGCTTTCGGCGGAGTTTTTATTTTGCCGCGACGTCAAGCGCGCAGCACTTACGTCGTTACGCCGCCCGACATATCACGCATCGGCATGATAATTAAAAATTTTTGCAAAAAAACGTCATAATTTCTTGACAAAACCGAGCGGCGGTCCCGCACCGCCGTATTTGCGCTCACGGGCGCACCGAAGCGTATAAAATACCGCGAACTTGCGATGCCGAAAAGCGGCGGAAAACATTCTCTCGACAAAATGTTACAATATGCCCTCAAACCGTTGACATGTACGGTGCGATTTCATATAATCTTTCTCGCCGGTTCGGTTTAGCAATTCTAAACTTTTGATTTACAATCTTTGAACTTGCTAAACTTTCGGTAAATTTTTGCTAAACAGGGAGGGCTTTTATGGAACTGGGCGCGAAGATCAAACGCCTACGCTTGCAATGCGGTCTGACTCAGGAGGAACTTGCCGACCGCTGCGAACTCACCAAAGGTTACATTTCCCAGCTCGAAAACGAACTCACCTCCCCGTCCATTCAGACGCTTCTGGACGTGCTTTCCGCACTCGGTACGACGGCGGCGGAATTTTTCAGCGAGGACGAAGAGGAACAGGTGGTGTTCACCGCCGACGATTTCTTTGAAAAAGACGCGGAGGGACACGTCATCAAATGGCTTGTGCCCAACAGTCAGCGCAACGAAATGGAACCGATCCTCATCACCATACGCCCCGGCAGCGCGTCCGTAAAGGATATGCCGCACGAGGGCGAGGAGTTCGGCTTCGTGAAAAAGGGAGCTGTCGTACTGCATCTGGGCAAGAAGGAATACTGCGCAAAAGAGGGCGACACGTTCTACTACGAGAGCAACAAAGTGCACTATCTTGAAAACCGTTCGGCGGAGGACGCCGAAGTGATATGGGTGGCGTCGCCCCCGACTTTTTAAGGAGAGGATATGTCCGACAACATCATCGAAATCAGGAACGTAACAAAGACATACGGCGCGAAAGACGCCGTGAAGAACGCCAGTCTGAACATCAAACGCGGCGAATTTGTCACTCTGCTCGGTCCGTCCGGCTGCGGCAAGACGACTACTCTGCGCATGATCGCGGGATTTGAAATGCCGACGTCCGGGCAGATTATCTTCGACGGAGAGGACATCACCAATCTTCCTCCGCATCTGCGCCGCGTGAACACGGTGTTCCAGAAATACGCGCTGTTTCCCCATCTTAACGTGTTCAACAACATCGCGTTCGGGCTGAAGATGAAGCTCATCCCGAACGGCACCAAGACAAACCGCAAAGGCGAAGAGGTGCAGCTCTACCGCAAATACACCAAGGCGGAGATCAAAGCCAAGGTGGACAACGCCCTCCGCATGGTTGACCTGGAGGACTACGGACACAGAGGAGTATCCTCCCTCTCCGGCGGACAGCAGCAGAGAGTGGCGATAGCGCGCGCCATAGTCAACGAGCCGGAAGTGCTTCTCCTGGACGAACCTCTCGGCGCGCTCGACCTCAAGATGCGCAAGGACATGCAGCTGGAGCTCATGGACATGCACAAGCGGCTCGGCATCACCTTCGTCTACGTCACGCACGACCAGGAAGAAGCTCTCACCATGAGCGACAAGATCGTCGTCATGCGCGACGGCGTGATACAGCAGATCGCCACTCCCGAAACGGTGTACGACGAGCCTGCCAACGCCTTCGTCGCGGACTTCATCGGCGAGTCCAACATTCTCTCCGGCGTCATGCTGGAGGACTACAAGGTGGAGTTTGCGGACACGGTGTTCGAGTGCGTCGACAAAGGCTTCAAACGCAACGAACCGATCGACGTGATCATCCGTCCGGAGGACCTTAAGATTAGGGACAAGGACAACCCCAAAACGATACTCACCGCGACCGTCCTCTCCTCCGTATTCAAGGGCGACCACTACCAGGTCACGCTCATGGCGGGCGAGAACGAACTCATCGCGCACGACACCGCGACGTACGAAGTCGGCTCCACGGTGGGGCTCTACATCAAGCCGTTCGATCTGCACATCATGCACAAGGCGCGCGTCATCAACGAGATCGACACCGAAATGGCGGAAGAGAACGCGGTGTGGATCTCGGACGGCAAGTTCGAGTGCAACTGCCCCTTCGAGGCGGGCACACCCGTCAGGGTGAAGGTGGACTTCGACGACGTCATCATCACGGACGACGAGGAGGACGGCGTCATCGGCGCGACGGTGGTCAGCTCCATTTACAAAGGCAGCTACTATCAGTGCATCGTGCGCACGGACGACTACTACGACTTCTTCGTGGACACGGACGACGACTGGCTCAAAGGCGACCGCGTGGGCATCAACATCGCCCCCGAAAAGATCATAGTCGAGCGCCGCGAGGTGACGGACGAGGCGGAAAACGCCGCGCCCGCGCCCGTTGCGGATCAGACCGAAGAGAGCCCCTTCGCGGAAGAAAACGCGGCGGCTCCCTCCCCCGAAGAGGACAGAAAGAGTGAGGAGGCGGGCGAATGACAAACACTGCGGCGGCATCCGTTTCCAGACCGAAACGGAGGTTCAAACTGACAAAACGCGTGTTCAGCTACCCTTATGTGCTGTTCATGCTCCTCTTTGTGGTGATACCGCTGGTGATGATCCTTGTCAACGCGTTCCTCGACACGGACAACAATCTCACCCTGGACAACTTCGCGGACTTCTTCACCGACAGCAGCAGTCTTATCATTCTCGCCAACTCGCTGCTCGTCGGCGTCATCACCACGGCGATATGCCTCATCATAGGCTATCCGCTCTCCTACATACTCTCCAAGATGCCGAGCGGGAGGGTGCTGGTGCTCTTCTACGTCCTGCCGATGTGGGTGAACTTCCTCATCCGCACCCTCGCCACTAAAGCGATCTTCATCGCCATGGACGTCAATCTCGGCATGGGGACGGTCATCTTCGGCATGGTGTACAACTACCTGCCCTTCATGATACTCCCCCTGCACACGACGCTCTCGTCCATCGACCGCAGCTATATCGAAGCGGCGCAGGACCTCGGCGCGGACAACTCGACGGTGTTCCTCAAGACCGTGCTCCCCCTGTCCGTCAGCGGTATAATCAGCGGGATCACGATGGTGTTCATCCCCACCATATCCACGTTCGCCATCTCGCAGCTGCTCTCCAACGGCAAGATATTCCTCTTCGGCGACAGCATACAGATGAAGTTCGAGCAAGGGCTGTACGGCGTCGGCTCCATCATGAGCCTGGTCATGCTCGTGTTCGTGCTCGTGTCCAATTTCATCATCAACCGCGCGGGCAGAAAGAGCGGACTCAGCATCGGGAGGTCGTTATGGTAAAAGTCAAAGGTTTCTTCGAGAAGGCGTACCTTTTCGTCATACTCGCCATACTGTACGCCCCGATACTGCTCATCATCATCTACTCTTTCTCCAACAGCTCCAACTTCCGTTTCGACGAAGGGTTCACTTTCGAGGCGTACATCTCGATATTCACTTCCGAGAAGTCGCCGGCGCTGTGGGACGCGGTGGGCAACACCTTCCTCATAGCCGCCGTATCCTCGGTGATCGCCACTGTCATGGGCACTTTCGCCGCAATAGGCATCTTCGCCATGGGCAGGAAAGCGCGCCGCGTACTGGAGAACGTCAACCAGTTCCCCATCATCAACAGCGAGATAGTCATGGCGGTGTCGCTCATGATATTCTTCGTGACGTTCACTTTCCCGGAAGGGTATCTCAGGCTGATCATCGCGCACATCGCGTTCTGCACGCCGTATGTGGTGCTCAGCGTGCTGCCGAAGCTGGAAAGCATGGATCCCAACGTCTACGAAGCGGCGCTCGATCTCGGAGCGAATCCGTTCAAGGCGCTCGTCAAGGTGCTCTTCCCCATGATCACTCCGGGCATCGTCAGCGGATTCGTGCTTGCGTTCACGCTTTCCATGGACGACTTCATCATCACTCAGATCAACAAAGGCGCGTCCACGGGCATCAACACGCTGTCCACCTACATCTATTCGGACGCGCGTGTACAGGGGCTTGAGCCGTTCTGGTATGCGATATTCTCAATAATTTTCGTCGTCATACTCGCGCTCGTGCTCACGCTCAATCTCGTCAAGATCAACCGCCGCAAACAAAAGGCGCAGGAGGGTGCGATATGAAAAAACGCAGGACATTCGCAGCCATAGTGCTCGCGCTCGTGTGCATATGCGCGCTCATGCCCGTCCTTTCCGCCTGCAACACGTCGGGCGGCGGTATAGGCGGCGGAGGTGCGGACACTCTGGTCATCTACAACTGGGAGGACTACATCGACACCGGGCTCCTGAACGAATTCGAGAAATACTACCGTGAGGTGACGGGAAGGAGCCTCAGCATCACATACAGCACATTCGACACCAACGAAACCATGCTCACGCAGGTCATGCGCGGCGAGACCGCCGTCGATCTGGTGTGTCCGAGCGAATACGCCATAGAAAGACTGATGCGCGCGGGGCTGCTCGCAAACCAGACCAAGCTCATCGAGGAATTCTCCGCCGACTACCCCGAAGCGTTCTCCAATCTCGCCAACGTCAATCAGACGGTGCTGGACAAGATAGGTGAAACGTTCGGCAGCATGGACATCAACGGCGAAAGCTATGACATGCGCGACTACATGGTGCCGTACATGTGGGGCACGCTCGGACTGCTGTACAACACTAAGATAATCTCCGAAGAGGAACTCGAAGAATACGGCTGGGGAATGCTCTGGAACGAGAGCGGCAACCCCGACCTCGAAAACATGATCCTCATGAAGGACAGCGTGCGCGACAGCTATGCGGCGGTGGTGTTCTACATGGAGAAATACGGTCTGCTGCCCGACGGCATCAGCGCGACTTACGGCAAGCCCTTCTCCGAGCTGACCGCCAACGAGCTGATCAACTGCACCGATCCCGAAATGCTGGACGCGGCGGAACGCCTGCTCACCGAACAGCGCGAGCGCATCTCCGGCTACGAAGTGGACTTCGGCAAGGACGACATGATCAACGAGATCGTCTACCTCGACCTCGCCTGGAGCGGCGACGCTCTGTGGGCGATAGAGGAAAGCGAATACTACGAGGACACCGACACCTACCAGCTCGGCTACTACGTCCCCGAAAAGAGCAACATATGGTACGACGGCTGGGCGATACTCGAAAGCTCGGACAGCAAACTCGCCGCAATGATGTTCATCGACTACATGTGCCGTCCCGATTCGGGCGCGCGCAACATCGGATACATCGGCTACACCTCCGCCGTGGATCAGGAGGTAATGAAGTACGACTACGGCGCGGCGCAGGCGCTGCTCGACGTGGAGTATCTGTGGTACGCAAACGAAGAGGAGTGCTCGGTGTATGATTACAACGGCAAAATGGTGTTCTACTACGAGGGCGAAGGCTACTACCTCGACCTCTACGGCAACGAGGTGGACGTGGAGGTGGACGTGACAGACGAAAACCACCTTACGGAACTCGCGCTCGAAACCGACGACGAGGGTTACTATCTCCTCCCCGAAGGGCTGAAGGACAGCTATCCGCTGGACGAAGAGTATATCGTGTGTCCGGACTCCATAAGTCTTTTCTACGACGACGAAGGACGCTATCCGGAGATCACCGAAAACCTCGGCGTCATGCAGGACTACGGCGCTGCCAACGAGGACGTGGTCAACATGTGGCAGCGCGCGAAAGCGGGCGGCGGAGTGCCTTCGTCACTGTGGTGGTGTCTGCTGGCTATAGTTCTCTTCGTCGGAGCGGTGCTCGGAGTCTATTTCCTGAAAGAAGCTCTGAAAGGCAGACCGCGTAGGCTGAAAGACGCGGACAGGAAGTGACATTCGTCCGTACGGAAAACCGCCGCTCTGCGGCAATGCGGAAACGGGAGCGCACACGCGCTCCCGTTTCGGATTACAATCCGCTTTACGGCATTTTAATTCCATAGCTTTTGCCGTCTTTTATTTTGCCGCCGTCCCGCACGCACAGACCGTCGAATTTATCAAGCTCGTAGCTTTTGTTATCTTTTATTTTGCTGCCGTCCCGCACGGACGGCACTGCGCGGCGCGCGCTCCGCTGCCGCCTCACAAGGCCGCGGTTTCGCGCGGTTTACGCCTTGCCGCCATTGTAGACGTACAGCTCTTCCAGCAGCTCGCAGACGCGCTTCCGCATGAGCGGATGCACCGCGTAAGGCGCGATCTCCGCAAGCGGCGCGAGCACGAACTCCCTCTTGTGCATTTCGGGGTGCGGCAGGATGAGGTCGCCCTCTCCCCTCACCTCGTCGCCGAAAAGAAGCAGATCGAGGTCGAGAGTTCTGTCCCCCCAGTGCACCTTGCGCTCTCTTCCGCACTCCTTCTCCGCGCGGTGCATGAGCGCGAGCAGTCCGTCCGCGTCAAGCAAGGTCACGACTTTGACCGCGGAATTGAGAAATTCGTTTTCGGCGATTCCCCCGTACGGCTGAGTCGCCTTGCGGCGGCTTTCGGTGACGGACAAAACGAGCGGATCGGCGGCAAGCAGCCGCACGGCTTTGTCCATATACGCGTCCCTGTCGCCCATGCTCGATCCCATCGAGAGATACGCCGTCGTGCGCTTCACTTCGGCGCGCACCGCAACGGATCGGAAAGTCCCCTTCATGGGAGCGTCGGGCTTGTCCACCGTGACTTCCGCACGCGAAAATGCGGGATAGGCAAGCATTATCTTCCTCGCCAGCGAAAGAGCGAGGCATTCCAGCAGATTTTTGCTTTCTCCGCACAAAAAGGCTTTTATCAGCTTACATACGGCGGCATAACTCACTGTTTTGTCAATATCGTCGTTCTCCGCCGCTTCGGTTATATCGAAGTCGAGGACCGCGGACACCGAAAATCTCTGCGCGTCCGTCTTTTCTTCGGGGTTGACTCCGTGGCATGCGGTCACCTCGTAACCGCGTATCACTATGCTTCCGTTCGCGCTCATTTCGCTCCTCCGTATTTACTTTCTCCGCGCGGACAACGCGGCTTTTACCGCCATGAGATTTTCCTTGACGTCATGCACGCGCACGAACAGCACTCCCATGCGCGCCGCTTTCGCGCTGCATTCCATGGTTGCCGTGAGCCTCGTCTCAGGCTCGCCGCCGAGGAAGGATTTGCGCGAAGCCCCCAGCAGCAACGGATAGCCCGCCGCGGAGAGCAGATCGTAGTGTTCCAGCAAGTATCTGTCCTCCTCCGCTCCGCGGTTGAACCCTATGCCGCCGTCCAGAAGGATGCGGTCGGACGGCACTCCGGCGCGCACGGCTTTCGCCGCGGCGGCGGTCAGCCCCGTGAGTTTGTCCGTCATGAGGTCGGGCACGCGGCTCTCCCTGCGGTCGTGCATGATGCAGAGCGAGGCGGAGTATTTCGCCGCCGTTTCCGCCATGCCGGGAAACCTCAGGCAGGAAACGTCGTTGATCATATCCGCGCCGGCGGCAAGCGCCGCCTCCGCCACTTCGGGGTAGAACGTATCCACGGACAGGGGGGCGTCGGTAGCCGCGCGCACGGCTTCGAGCGCGGGGATGAGCAGGCTCATCTCTTCGAGCGCGCTCACCCGTCTTGCTCCCGGACGCGTGGACTGCGCGCCTATGTCTATGATATCCGCGCCGTCCTCCACCATGCGCACAGCGCGCTCCGCCGCGTCTTCGCGCGAAGCGCGGCTTGCGGCATAAACCGAATCGGGGGTTATGTTTATGATGCCCATTATGTGCGTGCCGTCCGTGAACACGCGATCTTTCACTTCAAAGCTCATTTGCGCTCCCCCGTATATGACAGCAGCTGCGCCACAACGCCGTCGCTTATCTCTCCGCGCACCGCATAGGTGACGGTGGATGAGCCCGTCTTCTTCACTCCGCGCGCCGTCATGCAGGTGTGCTCCGCCTCCACGACCACGGCGACGCCCTTTGGTGCGAGATGACGGAATATCGCGTCCGCGATCTGCGCATTCATTCGCTCCTGCAGCTGCAGCCGCCGCGCGTACACCTCGACCGTGCGCGCAAGTTTGCTCAGTCCCGCCACCTTGCCGTCGGGAACGTACGCGATGTGCACCCTGCCGAAAAACGGCATGAGGTGATGCTCGCACGTCGAAGAGAATGCGATGTCGCGCTCGATGACGAGCGCACTGCCGCTCTCGGCAAAGGTTTTACCGAGATGCTCTTCCGCACTGTCGGCGTATCCGGCAGTCAGTTCCTCAAGCATGCGCGCGACTCTTTCCGGAGTTTCTCTCAACCCCTCGCGCGACGAGTCCTCGCCTATTGCGGCAAGCAGTTCTCTTACGGCGTTTTCCGCCCTTTTTCTGTCCACCATATCACACCTCGCGGGCAACGCCCGCCCTTTTCTCCGTTGTCTGTCAGCGCCGCGCAAGCTCGCGGAACAGCGTCAGCGAGCCAAACACGACCGCCGCTTCCGCGTCGGAACAAAGCGCGCGCTCAACCCCTTCACGCACATCTGCGCATACACTTACGGGCAGGTCCGAAAACTCCTCTATACACTCTTTCAACCGCTCCGCGGAAAGGGCGCGCGGAGAATCGGGCGTCACGGCGTACACCCCGCCGACAAGCGGCACTACATTGCGCATGACGGCGGCGTAATCCTTGTCCGCAAGCACTCCCGTGACCGCGGCGACGCGCTTTCCGGACAGATACTCCTTCATCGCGTCAGCGAGTGCCGCCGCTCCCTGCGGATTGTGCGCACCGTCCAGAACAAGCACTTTACCGTGCGGAATGTACACGTCATACGGCGATTTTGCCGCGTTATCCTCTGTAAGCACCTCGAATCGCGCATGCCAGACAGCATCCGAAAGTCCTTTTTTTAACGCGCTTTCGGAGATGTCCATACCCTGCCCGTTAAGCTCGCGCACCGCCTCGATGACGAGCGCGGCGTTGGTCAGCTGATGCCTGCCGAGAAGCCTTATGCCGTACTCCTCGCCGCCGTATGCGAAACGCTGCCCGTCAAGTCCTCCCGAAATGTACCGCGGTTCTCCGCACACGCGGCAGAGCGGATAAAGCACCTCCGCCGCTCCCTTCTCCTGCGGACACGTCACCGCCGCGCCTTTGATTATCGCCGCCTTTTCCGCAGCGATCTCTCTGAGCGTACCTCCGAGCAACGCACAGTGGTCCAACCCTATTTTGGTAATGACGGAGAGTGCCTTGGATTCGACAGCGTTGGTCGCGTCCCATCTGCCGCCGAGTCCCGTTTCCAGCACGCACACGTCGCAGCCTTCCTGTCTGAACGCGTACAGCGCGAGCGCGGTCTCCTGCTCGAATGCGGTGGGACGGAACTCCTTCATCGCGCGGCGCACGCCGTCCGGCTCGTCCGCGCCTTCCCCGCGCGCCCGTCTTTCGCGTTCGACTGCGTCGCGCACTACGGTCATATAGCGCGCGACTTTCCCGTCCGGGAGCTGTACGCCGTCTATGCAGAACCGCTCGTTGTAGCGGAGCACGGACGGCGAATTGTAGGTGCCCGTCCTGTACCCTGCCGCCCTCAGCACGGAAGTGAGCATGGCGCACACCGATCCTTTGCCGTTGGTGCCGGCGACGTGCACTATCCTCATGCCGCAGTCGGGCGAGCCGAGGGCGTCGAGCAGCTCCCGCTCGCGCTCCAGCCCGTAATCCGAGCCGTCGGCCTCTATCCTGCGGATATAGTCTATCGCTTCGTCGTAAAACAAAAAGCACCTCCTCAGAAGCACTTCTTCTCGCAAGTGAAGCGGGAGTGGATCATGCACCGCAAGCCGTCAGGCTTTTCGTCCGCGAGCACCCCCCGTCTCAACGGCACTTGACGCGCAAGATCCTACTACTTCCAAGTAATATGGGGTAAATCGTCATGATTATACCACCTGCGCGGCGCGGCGGCAAGGAAAAAGCCCATAGTGTCGGAGCGAAATATAAAACGGACGGAATGCAAAACCGTCCGCACGCGGCGGACGGTCTGAAAAAGCGTCTGCAACGGACCGCCCGCGGACGGGCGGTACGCCTCTATTCGTCTTTTGAGGTCTTGTGCTCCTCGATTGCGGTGCCGATGAGCTCCGCCGCCTCTTCCGCGGCTTCCTCGGCTATCTCGTCCGACGTTTCGTCCTCAATCGCGGGGGTGGGATTCTCGTCCGCTTTCTGCGCCGCTTCTATCGCCACGATCTTTTCGTATGACATACCGGCGGCAATCGCCTCGAGGCGCTGACGCTCCTCTTTTTCGCGGAGCTTCCTCTTCTCGCGCAGCATCTGGAACACCGCGAAGACCAGGCATATGCCGATGCCGACGAAGAGATACGCCGAGCCGGGATCCATGCCCACTATGCCGAGCACGACGGACAGGATGATGATGATAATGATCGGTCCGATCGCGAGTTTCGGATTCTTGACGATATACTTGCCGCCCAGCGAACCGAACAGCGCGTACACCACGCACCCGAACGCGGGAGTAAGATACTCCGCGTCGTCTATCATCTGCGTGAGATCGGGGATGACCGCAAGGCACAGCACGATGACGCCGATGATGAGTATCGTGACCAGCGAACTCGTCGCAACGGCGATGGTGGCGACGATCTCGTCCTCCTCGGTGCCGCGCTTTGTGCCCGCGATCTCCTGCGCCTTGACGACGCACGGGATCTTGAGGTTGGAGAGGTTGCCGGTGAGGAAGGAGAGATACATTCCGTTCACGCCCACCATTGGGGAATAGATGACCGGTTCCGCCACGCCGGAGAGCGCCATGATGATCATGGGCGAGATGACCGCGGCGGAGCCGAACACTTCCCATTCCGGTTCAACGCCGTAGTATAAAGCGAGCCAGAGCGGTATCGTGCATATGAGCACCATGCCGGCGGCGAGCCAAAGCCTGCCTATAAGATGCATGCGCGCGTTGGAGTCCGCAAGGGTTTTCATTTTCGTCTTCACGGCACACCTCCTCACATGAACGCCGACACGACGGCGGCCGCCGCGTCGGTGTCGGGGGCGAGCGGCCAGCTGTTCTCATACGAGAAGTAGCTGATCACCGCCACGACAGCCATCGCTATGAGCATGCTGAACGGAGTGGAGAAGCTGTCCAGCCACTTCCACCCCGCCTTGTTGATGAGCAGGTCGAACACGTACATGCACACCGCCGCGATGACTATGGCAATAAAGTTGTAGTAGTTGTCCAGGTATCCCGCGCCCGACGCGATGGTGGTGATGCTCATTGCGAGGTATCCGAGGATCATGCCGATGAACACCACCTGGAACGCGAGGTCGCCTATGTTGACGCCGCCGCCGGAGGTGGAGCTGGTCATGGACGAGAGCATCTGCACTTTGGGCTGGAACTTCTTGTAGAAGAATATGACCACCAGCGGTCCGGTGAGGATGGGGATGGTCATGACCGTCGCTATAGTGACGAAATCCTGCGCGGTGATGTTGAAATTGCTGCCGATGAACTCCTCCATCGATCCCGCTATCGCGCTCGCCGCGCCGTCCGCCATCATCGTTTCGTACTGCAGCGAGCCGATGACGGAAAGGCGTATGGCAGGCAGGGCGATGCCTATCGATCCGATGAGCGTGACCACGCCTATGCCTATCCCGATCGCGGGCAGCACCGAAAACGCTACGGACGTGGTGACCACTTTCTTGATCTTGCCCATATCCATCTTCAGCGCTTTGGCGCGGCGGACGGAACGCACTATGTAGTAGAGCGACATAGCGACGACAAAGACCACCACCGCGCCGTACAGCCCGTAGATGAGCGGACTGTCGGGGTTGAAATTTCCAAAAGCCGATAAGATCGAAATCATTTTTCTCTCCCGGTGACGCGCCGAAACCGGCGCTTTTTAGTCGGAAAACGCAGCGCTGCGCACCCGTCCTGCCGAAACAACCGCACCGCACCGCGAAACAGGATCACGTTGCCGCAGGGAAAAACGGCATTGCTGTCATAAAACAATGATAAACCAACTCAACGGATTTTTCAAGACGGATTTTAATCTCGTTTTAATATTAAGAGGACGCGCCCGTCCATCTTTCGGCAGGACGGATGAATGAGAACGCTTCGCCGCTCGAAAGGAGAGCGGACTGCGCGGCTCTGTTCATCTCTCCGTCCGCACCGTACATGAAGAAGCGGAAGTCCTGCGTGCCTGCGGCGAGCGGAAGCATTGTGCCCTGCAGATACAGCGCGCTGTCCAGCGAGTTTTCCTCCCCCTCCGCCAGCACGGAGAGATTGACGGAATATTCGCCCAGCGCCGCGCCCGTAAACTCTGTGAGGTCGAGCATGCTGTAATTCTTGCCGCCGCCGTAGAAGGCTATGCCGCCGTGGACGTAGTCGCCTGTCCCGTCCGAGTCTATCATATCGGCGTACGCGTCGCCGCCGTAAGCGCGCACTTTGGAGAGCATCGCCCCGACGTCGAGGGAGAGGAAGGAAAGCCCCGCTTCCGCCGCGCCGCCCGACAGCTCGATGAGCGTCGAACTGTCCACGTCCTCAACGCTCTTCCAGTCGTACATCCTGACGTCGCCGACGAGTTTCAGCACCGCGGCGTAGCTCGTGCCGCCGAGATCTCTCCACCCTGCCGGCGCAAGCATCCCTCCGTCCAGCATCGGTCCCGCGAACGCGCTCTCCACGCCTATGCAGAACAGCCCGGAATTGTACAGCGCGCTGTCTTTGATCGTGAGTTCGGTCAGCACGAAAGTTTCGCGGAAAGTTTCGTCCGCGACAAGGGAGTCGTCGCGCGGCATGTAAGTCACTCCGTCCGCCGCGAGAGAAGGCTCCATCGCCTCCACATCGTACGACAGCCCCTGCCGCACGTATTGTCCGGGCACCTTGCGGTTGGTGCCCGTCTTGACGAGAAATTCGCGCGCATTGGAGATTATGCAGCTCTCGACGCTCACGTCTATGCGCTCCGCCGCCGCGTCCACGGGGTTATCCTCCGTCACGGCGGTATCGACGCCGTACCTGCCGAACACGCGCACGCACGTCCTGCCGTTCATGATGCGGCTGTTGATGACGCGGCAGTCGGACATGATCTCAAGCACCGTGCCGGTCGTATCCAGATAATTCAGCATCATTTCGCCGTCGCGGTAAAGGCTCCCGCTGCTGCAGCCGCGCAGAACGACGTTGTCGATGGTCACGCCGTCACTGCGCACGAGGAACACGATGTTGTCCTGCGCCTTCACCGCCGCGACGCCCGGCATTGCGGCGAAATCGAGCGGACCGTCGAATACCGCCGCCGACGAACTCACCGCCGGCGTGACCTGAGTGATGTAGTCCGCGTCTATCGCCATGCCGTTGCCGTAGACGTCGCTCTTGAACTCTATGGCGTAATTCACGGTGGGATGCTCCTCTCCGCGGTTGGCGTAATAGGTCCAGTCGGCAGTGGTTTCGATCTGTTTGACGAACCGCGACGGATCCGCCCCCGGCTTCAGGGTGCCGTCCTCGGCGAGCATGTTCTCGCCCAGCATGACGTCGGCTTGCAGCACCACGGGTCTGCCATCTTCCGTCGCCGCGGCAAGTCCCTCGTAGTCGTACACGTTCACGCCGTCGGCAACCGCGTCCAGCGTGAGCGAAGCGGAGATCCCGTCGCGGAAAAGCTCCGTGTACTTCCACTCCGCAGTGACCGTCACCCTGCCGGTGCCTTTTGCCGTGAAATACACTCCGCCGTCCTCCGCCGCGACTTCCGCAAGAGAAGGATCGGACACGGTGAACACGATGTCGTCAGAAACGCTCCTTATAATATCCGTACCGTACGCGCGCCCGAATCCGAGAGCGGTCGCGCACGCGGTGAACGCGCCGTCCGCATACCCGACGCCGCCGACAGCGTACACACCGCCTATCCCCCATGTCGAAGCGTTCTCCGTGAACACGAAGTGGGTGTACCCTTCGACTACAAGCACGGTGCGCACGTCCGCGAGTTCCTCTCTGCCGCCGTATGTGACGAAGAGCGAAAGCACCGCCTCTCCGGGCGCGAGTCCGCGCAGGGTGCACGTCCCGTTGTCCGCGTCCTGCGACGCGATCTCAGCCGCGCCGCCTTCCAGTTCGAAGCGGTAACCGACGTCGCCGCCGTACAGTCCGGACACCGCGGCGTAAGTGAGCAGCGACTCCGTCTTCTGCACGAACACGTCCGCGTCCCCGTCCTCGAATCTGCCGTAGATCTCCGCGTGCTCTTCCGCAAAAACGAACGTGACGCGCCTGATCTCTCCGCCCGACGAGAGCGTGAGCGCCGTGCTGCCGCCCGCCGCCGTGACGTCCTCCGAAAACACGACGCTTACGGCATACTGTCCCCTTTCCTCCGAAAGCACGTCCGCGGAGGCGGATTCTATCCCGTCCGGAAGCGGGGCGGAAATGTCCACCGCAGACCCGCTTTCCGCATATATGACGGCGCGATCCGTGCCTGCCGCAAGGCGCACCGCCACTTCCTCGTCAGCGCTGCCCTCCGCCGTGAATCCGCCGCCGGTCACGGTGACCAGCACACGCACGGTCCCGCAGCCGTCCGCGGCAGGCGACATATTCACCGTCAGCATATATCTGCCGGACAGTTTCGCCTCCGCGCGGCCGGAAACCGCATGCACCGTAAAGCCGCCCTCCGTCCCGTATTCTCCGTACGGCGAAGCGGAATACCCTGCGTCGACCGTTACGGACGCGGGCTGCGCATACGTTTCGAAAACGTAGGATCCGAGCGGCAGAGTCAGCTCGTAATCCGCATCCTCCGCGGACGACTCCTCCGCCGCGTACTCCGTGCCGTCGGCGCCGACGGCGTATACGTCCGCGCCGAGGGCTTTGGTGCTGATCACGTTGACGATGACGCTCGCGCGGTAACCGCCGTCGTGCGTGACTGCGGTGACGCGCACCATTCCGGTGCCCTCAGGCACCACGAGCCCGTCATCTTTCACCGCGACGTCCCCCTGCGGACTCCCGTCCACGGAGGAGAGCTCCAGATCGTATCCTCTGTCCGCCGCGCCGAGAGGCAGCACTTCCACCCGGAGATACTCGTCGTATTCGTACTCCGCAAGATCTATCGTCAGCACTCCGTCCTCCGCTCCGGAGAGGAGGCGCACTCCGGACACGGGTATTGCCACGGACACAGACGCCGTCCCAAGGAAAGCGAGCAGCGTGAACAGGATGATGAGAGGTATGACCGCCATGAGCGCGATGAGTTTGTTCTTCATACGCCGCGCTCCCCCGCTTCCGCAAATCTGACGCGAAGCCTTACGAAAAGACACGCAAGCCCTGCCGCAAGCAGCACAGCCGCTATCGCCGCGACGGTCAGCACGGAGACCGTTTCGCCGTACGCCTCGCCGTACACGAGCTTGAGATATATCCCGTCGTACAGCGCCAGCGCGCCTATGGCGGCGGACACCAGCAGTCCTATGATGACCAGAAGCGAAAGCGTAGCGTTCTCTTCCGCGCCGCCGCTGCCGCCGAAATGCGGACGCGTAAGATCACGCCTTATCGCAAAGCATATCTGCGCCGCGGCTATTGCGAGCGTGACCGCGAGAATGTACACCGCCTGCCATGCGCCCACATACCCAAGTCCTCCCACTATGCCGGCGCTCGCCGCCGCTGCCGCCGCGGAGGGTATGAAACAGAACGCCGCCTTCGCCCCTATGACGGTGCGGCAGTCCACGGGCATGGTGCGCATGAGGAAGAAGAACTCCCCGTCGCGGCTCACCGCGCCGGCGCAGTAGGTGTTGGTAAGTATGCCGAACATGACTATGAGAGCCACCGCGATCTCGAGATTGCAGTCCACAAGCACCAGCATCGAGGCGAGCTCCGAGAAGATGTCCATACAGAAATAGACCATGAGCGGCATGACTATCGCCGTGGAAAAGTATCCGAAGGCATAGGACGGAGTGCGCAGCACGAGCAGGAACTCTTTTTTCATGAAAGAGAGAAACCGCGGCTGCGGAGCCGGAAGGGAGCGCCCTTTCCACACATATCTGCCGTTCAGAGCGAAAAGTCTGTCCTGCGCCGCCGGGAGCAGCATGAGCCTGCCCGCGAGCACCGACAGCGCGGAAAGGACCGCCGCGATCAGTACCACCCACCCGACCGCCGCCGGCATACCGTCGGTAAGCAGCATATCCGAGAAAAACACCGCCGGGTACATCCGCGATACGGCGTGCGCGATGCCGCGCATGGTTTCCGCATCGAAAAAGTATCTCGCCTCTCCCGTGGAAATGAGGTTCGCAATGAAATCGAGAACGGCGGAATACAGCCAGAACGCGACCGCGGTCACCGCCGTAACGACGACGAGCGTCACGACGTAGCGCGACGAGATCAGGCGCGCGACGGCGTGCACGGGAAGCGCGAGCACGCTCCCGACTCCGAGCGAAATCATGGGCAGCAGCACGAGAATGAGCGCGGTCATGCCGTAAAACTGCGCGCCGAGAGGCACGCAGACGCCGAGCGTGACGTTGACGGGAAGCACGGTGAAGAGTCCGAACACGAACTGTTTCGCATACGCCGCCGCCATTTTGGAGAGCCACACGGCGCCGGACGGCAAAGGAAGAGTGAGCAGGATGCGCAGATCGTCGCTCTCAAAGACGGAGCGGTTGATGACGCGCACTCCGCCGAGAGCGTTGACCGCTATGATGACCGTATAAATGACTGCGGTAAGCTCGTAAAGCCGGGCGTAAGGGTCCGACACTCTCCCGACCTCTATCGTGAGATACATGTCCGCAAAACGTTTCAGCGCGAAACAGCCGAACGCGACGATCGCCGCCGCCAGCAGGAACGAAAGCAGTTTCCCGGCAACGTCAGGCGTGCGCTGCTTCCGCGTGAACGATGAAAAGAACGCGTGCGCTTCTTTTTTGAGAAGAATGCCCGTCGCGCGCAGCATCATTCGTTCTCCTCTTCCGGCGTATAATATTCGGCGATAAGTCCGTCGTCGGCGCATTCCGCCGGCATGTCGGCGCGGATGATCCCTCCGCGGATTACTATTACGCGGTCGCATATCCTGCGCACGGCGTCAAGATTGTGCGTGGAGAACAGCACCGCGTTGCCTGCCGCGGCGTAATCCTTCATGAATTCCGACACCGACCGCATGGAGGACGGATCCAGCCCCAACATCGGCTCGTCGAGGATCCACAGCGACGGAGCGTGGATGAGGCTGCCTATCATGCAGATCTTCTGCTTCATGCCGTGGGAATAGCTGCTGATGAGCGCGCCCGCCTTGCCGCCGAGAGCGAAACGCTCGGACAGCAGCGCAAAACGCTCCTCGCGCTCGCTCCTGCCCACGCCGTACACGTCCGCCATGAACGCGACGTATTCCAGCCCCGTCATCTTGGAAAAAACCGCATGGTCGTCCGTCACGAAACCGAACTTCGTCTTCGCTTCCGTGGCATCGCCCTTGACGGGAACGCCGAACACCTCGACCGTCCCCTCCCTGTAAGGGAGCATGCCCGTAAGGCATTTGAGCGTGGTGGATTTGCCGGCGCCGTTCGGTCCGAGCAGTCCGACTATCTCTCCGCGCTCCACGGAAAAGGATATGCCGTCGACGGCATATTCGGCGGCGCGGGGATACTTCTTCCTGAGCCCTTCGATTCTGACTGCGGGGGCGCCGCCGTCCGCGGCGGGCGCTTCGGATCTCTTTTTCTTCATCGGAACCTCACCCATATATATGACGGATCTATCTTCTGCGTTTAACACAACAATAATCCGTCCTCCGCCCCGCGGTCCGCAAAAACTGCGGACGTATGCTGCGCGGCGCACTTCCGGTCGATTAAGATTACACTTTCGCAATAATTAACGTCAAGCGTTTTCTATATTCTGTATCAAAGCAGACTTAAAATATTATTAAAAGAAAACCGTCCGTGCCGCCGTCGGAGGCGGACTGCGCCGCGCGCGGCGGAGGATCCGCGTTTCCGCCGCCGCGTACGGGCGCGTTTCGGCTTGCTTTTCGTCCGAAAATAATTTATACTGTGTTAATATCCGGAAAAGCGGGGTGCGCATGAGCAATATAATCCTGAAGATCAGTGACGGCGAACTCTTCAACTTCTTCGACAGCGAGGAGAAGAAGGAGTTTACCGTAGGCTCGAAACGCACTTGCGACGTTGTGGTGAAGGGCTTTTTCGTCGCGCCCGAACAGCTGCGGTTCATACAGAAGAACAACGTGTGGTACGTCGAGGATCTCACTCCGGAGGGATACAAATCGGAGGTGCTGACGGGCGGCAAGCGTTTCAAACGCCCCGTCGTCAGGTTCGACAGCGACATCGTCATACGCAAGACGGGCGAAAAACGCGGCGACACAGTCAAGATCTCTTCCGTGAAGAAGATCACGAGAAAGCGCGGCGGCTCCAACTTCGACCTCACCCAGAAGACGCTCACCGTCGTCGGACGCGATCCCTCCTGCGACATCGTGGTGGACAATCCCATGGTGTCGGAGAAACACTTCCGAATAGTCTACGACGGCTCGGACTACTACATCGAGGATCTCCGCAGCATAGGCGGCACCTTCGTCAACAACCGCAAGATACGCCGTGCCAGACTAGGCGATTACGACCGCATATCCATACCGTCGGCGGCGTACACGTTCTACGAGCGCAAGCTGCTCTACTCGACGTCGCCCGCCGGCATACAGATCGACGCCGTAGGCGTCACAAAGGATGTGGCGGACCGCAAATCGCACGGCAAAGTCAGACTGGTGAACGCGGTGTCCTTCCGCATAGAACCGGGCGCATTCGTGGCGATCGTGGGCGGTTCGGGCACGGGCAAGTCCACTCTGCTGGACTGTCTTAACGGGCTGCGCCCCGCCACCGACGGCGGTATCTACTACGACACCAACGCCTATTACGACAACATCAGGTCGTACAAGAACGTCATCGGCTACGTTCCGCAAAAGGACATAATGCACGACGATCTCACCGTCGAAACAGCCCTCCGCTACACGGCGATGCTCCGTATGCGCAGCAAAATGCCGGGCGAAGAGATCAGGGCGCGCGTAAAAGAGGCGATCGCGGACGTGAAACTGTCCGGACGCGAAAATCTGAAGATATCCGCCCTCTCCGGCGGACAGCGCAAACGCGTTTCCATAGCCATGGAACTGCTCTCCGACCCGAAGGTCATCTTCCTCGACGAGCCGACCAGCGGACTCTCCCCCGACCTCGACCTGGAGATGATGGATCTGCTCAAGGAACTTGCCGGCAAGGGGCGCACGATAGTGGTCATCACGCACGCCATGGAGAACCTGGACAAATGCGACAGGATAGCATTCCTCGGCAAGGGTGGCAGACTGTGTTTCTACGGCGAGCACAAGGACGTATTCCGTTACTTCAACCGCAAGAGCTACTCGCGCATATTCGCCGCGCTTAACGACGACACGCTGTGCGCCTATTTCGAGAGCAAGTACCGCTCCGGCGAGTACTACAAGGAGCTGTACTCCGCATTCTGCGAGCAGTACGCGGACGCGAAAGCGTGCATGCTCCCTCCCGAAACGGGCAAAAAGACTCTGCGGCAGACCGCGGAAGAGACCTCGGCTGCGGAAGTGCGCGCAAGGCGCACCCTTGCCGACAAGGCGGCGGAATGGAAGGCGGCGATAAAGGCGAAGCGCGCCGCACGCCATACCGCCGAAGAAGAAGCGCGCCCCGCCGCCGTGCGCACGCAGGACTGTACGGCTGAGGACGCCGGCTTCCGCCCGGAGCGCGAAGCTGCGGAACTCTCCCCGGAGGAGGAGTCCGCACGGACGGGCGGAGATGCGGAGAGCGCGCTCCCTGCCGATGTCGACATCCCGGAGGCAGCGCCGGCACAAATGACCGAATCGCACGATAAAGTGCACGAATATGCGGAAGAAACGCACGTTTCGGACGATCTCGCGGAAGATCCCGTAGACGCACCGCCTCGTCCGCTTGCCGAAAAGAAGCGCGGCAGACCTCGCAAAAAACAGCCATCGCCCGTCGCGGAAACCGCCGCAGACGGAACGGGAGAAGGCGCGGCGGACGACAGCGTCAACGCCGGCGCGGAGGAAGCGCAAAACGACGTACACGCGCTGTCCGAAGGCACAAACGACGCGGTGAAGAAACAGTCCGCGGCAGGAAGAAAGAAAAAGACGGCGGCCGCCGCCGCGGAAGAGGAGGACGAGGCATGAAAAAAACGCGCGACTTCTCTCCCCGTATGAATCTGCTGCAGTTCAGGGTGCTGCTCGTCCGCTATCTCAGGCAGATAGTCACCAATCCGTGGTTCATCGTACCGCTCGTGCTGCAGCCCGTGGTACTTCTCATCATCACGTCGCTGGTGTACGAAGACGGCACTTTCTCCGAACCGTTGGCGCACATCACGTCGGCAAACAGCACTCCTTTCCTGCTGGTGCTCTCCTCCGCGCTGATGGGGCTGCTCAACAGTTACCGCGAGATATGCAAGGAACGCGAGGTCACCCGGCGCGAGGTGTTCGGCGGCGTGGACGTCATATCCTATCTCGCCTCCAAAGTGGCGGCGCTGGGCATAGTGGGATTCGTCCAGTCACTCGTCATCTCGCTGGGGAGTCTGTCGTTCATAGACTACAACCTGTCCGACCCCGCGTATTCGCTGTTCTTCATTGTCATGGCGGTGTTCCTCACCAACTGGTGCGTGACGGGACTCGGACTGCTGGTGTCCGCTCTGCTCAAAAAGTCCGAAAGCGCGATACTCCCCGTCCTGGTCATCATCATAATGCAGGTGGTGTGCGCCGGCGCGCTGATAGAATTCGATGAAATGCCTATGGAGATCCTCTACTTCTTCACGCCCGTCATGTACGGCACGTCTGTGATAGGCAACGTCACGGGGATAGGATTCATGCGCGACATATACGGCTACAACCAGTATTTCTGCCTCGCCATGCTGATAATTTTCGCGGCGGTATTCCACGTGCTGACCGCGCTCAAACTCAAGTACGACTACCGCACGAGGGACTGATCCCCCCGCGGCGGACAAAGGAGAAAACATGCTTAAACTCGAAAATATATGCTACGACGTCGACGCGGACCGCCCCGACAGGGCGAAACGCATACTGTCCGACGTATCTCTGGAGTTTCCCGACCGCTCTCTCACCGTGATAACGGGACACAACGGCAGCGGAAAATCCACGCTGGTCAAGCTCATCATGGGCATTGATAAACCGACTTCCGGGCGCATATTGTTTAACGGCGCGGACGTCACCGGCGATTCCGTCACCGACCGCGCGCTGAAAGGCTTCACGATAGCTTTCCAGCAGCCCGTGCGCTTCAAGGGCATCACGGTGAGGAATCTCCTCGACGCCGCCTGCCGCAGAAAATGCAGCACCGGCGACGCGTGCAACTTCCTGTACAGCGTGGGACTGTGCGCCAAGGACTACATCGACCGTCCGGTGGACGACACGCTTTCGGGCGGCGAACTCAAACGCATCGAACTCGCCACCGCTCTCGCAAAAGGCGGCGAAGTGTTCCTGCTCGACGAGCCGGAGGCGGGCATAGACCTGTGGAGCTTCGACGAGCTGGTGGGAGTGTTCGACAAACTGCGCGACAAGACTGTCATCATCGTCAGCCATCAGAGCAAGATACTTCAGGCCGCGGACAGGATAGTCGTGCTCAATTCTGCGGCTCAGCCCGTGTCGGGACCGCGCGACGAGATCCTCCCCGGACTCACCGACGTCGGCGCACCCTACTGCCGCCGCGGCTATGCGGTAAAGGAGTGAATATGGAAAAGATAGATCGTGAACTTCTGGAAAAGATAGCGGAGCTCCATTCCGTGCCGGAAGGCAGCTTCAATATAAGGAAAAACGGCGAAAGACTCGCCTTCAATTCGACGGACGACATTCAGATCGTCAGCAAGACGGACAACCCCGGCATAGACATCATCGTCGCGCCCGGAGTGAAGAACAAGAGCGTGCACATCCCCGTCATACTCACGGTGGGAGATTTTCAGGACACGGTGTACAACGACTTCTTCATCGGAGAGGGCGCGGACGTGGTGATAGTCGCGGGCTGCGGCATACACAATCCCGGCAAAGGCAAGGCGGAACACGACGGCATACACACCTTCCGTCTTGAGAAAAATTCGCGCGTAAAATACATCGAACGCCACTACGGCGAAGGCGCGGAAGGCAGCAAACGCGTGTTCGATCCCGTCACCAAAGCCTACCTCGGACAAGGGGCGGTGCTGGAGATGGAGACCACCCAGCTCGGCGGCGTGACCTACACCGACAGAATGACGGAAGCGGAAGTAGGCGACGGCGCAAAGCTGCTGGTCAAAGAGAAGCTGCTCACCGACGGCGAAGAGAAGGCGATATCGCGCTTCCGCGTGACGCTGAAGGGCAAGGACAGCACCTGCGACATCGTCAGCCGCAGCGTGGCGCGCGGCAGCTCGCGGCAGGAGTTCTACTCCGACGTGATAGGCGAGAACGGCTGTTTCGGACACGTCGAATGCGACGGCATAATCCTTGACGGAGCGAGGATACTCTCCACGCCGCAGATAGATGCCGCCCACCCCGACGCGAGCCTTGTGCACGAAGCGGCGGTCGGCAAGATAGCCGGCGACCAGCTCACCAAACTCATGAGCCTCGGACTCACCGAAAAGGAAGCCGAGGACGCGGTCATCAAAGGCTTCCTGCACTGACCTGACGCCTATAAACACAAAGTTTGCATCTAACAACACTTTACATACACAAAACGCTGCCATAAAAGCAGCGTTTTGTGTAAATAGGACTTTATTTAAGGAACAACCATAAGACACATCTCCCTCTCGGGGTGTGGGGTACTTTTTGTATCCCCACTTGGGGACGGAGTAAGAGCCCCACCGAAAATACTTTCGGCGGGGATCCCAAAAAAGAGAACTTCGTTTTAATAACACGCGAGTCGTCTCGCGTGTTATGCCTTTTTTGCTCCGTCCCCAACATGGGAGAAACGCTTTCCGTCCTCTTGTTTGAGAAAAATATTTCTCTCCCAAGCCGTCTTACTTCTTCAGGCTCTCGGTGACGTCCACGAGGCGCGCTATCGCGCGTTCGGTCTTTTCCGCGTTGCCGAATGCGGTGAGGCGGAAGTACCCCTCCCCTTTCCTGCCGAAACCGACGCCGGGGGTGCCCACCACCATCGCCTTTTCAAGCAGCAGATCGAAGTATTCCCACGATGTCATACCCCTCGGGCACTGCATCCATATGTACGGGGAATTGACTCCGCCCGTATGCCATATTCCGGCGGACTTCAACGCGTCGTGCATGACGCGCGCGTTGTTCATGTAGTAGTCCACATTCTTGCGGTTTTCGTACTGCCCCTGTTTGCCGAGCGTCGCCGCCGCCGCGCGCTGAACGACATACGAAGCGCCGTTGAACTTCGTGGTCTGGCGGCGCAGCCACATCTTGTTGAGCGCGCCGTCCGCAAGCTCGAACGGTACGACGGTATATCCGCAGCGCATGCCCGTGAATCCTGCCGTCTTAGAGAGCGAACAGAACTCTATCGCGCATTCTCTCGCGCCCTCGATCTGGAAGATCGACGTAGGAAGGTCGGCGTCGTGCACAAAGGTTTCGTACGCCGCGTCGAAGAAGATCACCGCTCCCGTCGCGCGGGCGTAATCCACCCATGCTTTCAGTTCGTCACGGGTATAGACCGCGCCCGTGGGATTGTTGGGCGAGCAGATGTATATGATGTCGTACACACCCTTTGCAGGCGGCATGGGCTTGAACCCGTTGCGCTTGTTGCCCGCGGCGAAACTTACATGGTTGCCCGCCATGACGTTCACGTCGAAATACGCCGGATAGACGGGATCGGGCATAAGGACGCGGCTCTTTGCGAAAAGTTCCACCATGTTGCCGAGGTCGCTCTTCGCGCCGTCGCCGACAAATATCTCGTCCTCCTTCACCTCGACGCCCTTTTCGGCGTAATAGCGCACGATCGCGTCGCGCAGGAAGTGATAGCCCTGTTCGGGACCGTATCCGTGAAAACTCTCCTCGCGCGACATGTCGTAGGCGGCGGAGTGCATCTCGCATATGACCGCCGGAGTCAGCGGACGCGTGACGTCGCCTATGCCGAGGCTTATGACGTCCGCACGCGGATTTGCCTCTTTGTAGGCGCGCACCTTGGTGGCAATGCCGGCAAACAGATAGCTTTCGTTCAGATGGGCGTAATTGAAATTAAGTTTCATATTCTCACATCTCCCTTAAAGTTTATTTCCGCGCCGCCCGTCATCTTAACGCCGTCGGCGCCGTACACGATCTTAAGAGTTCCGCCGCGAAGCTCCACGTCCACGGACGCGCCCTCTTTGCATATCCCGTTGGCGACCGCCGCCGCCACCGCCGCGCAGCTTCCCGTACCGCACGCCATCGTTTCGCCGCTGCCGCGTTCCCACACGCGCATCCTCAGGCGGACGGGGGAAAGCACGTTCACAAATTCCACATTCACCTTGTCGGGAAACAGCGGGTGCGTTTCAAGCGGCTTGCCGCACGCTTCGAGATCCAGCGCGTCCACGTCCTCGTCCGTGAAAATGACGAAATGCGGATTGCCCATACTCACCGCCGTACCTTTGCGCTCCATACCGCCGGACACGACGGGAATGTCATTCCACACCTTTCCGCACACCGTTTCCGCCGGCGCGTACCCGGCAGGCAGACGGCTTTCGTCCAAAGGTATCTCCTTTGCCGCAAACACCGCGCGCCCCATATCCACTTCCGCGCCCGTACACACTCCGCCGCTCAGCACGAGCGACAGCGTCTTTATGCCGCTCGCGGTCTCCACGGTCAGCCTCTCTTTCTTTGCATAACCGCTGTCGTAAGCATACTTCCCCACACAGCGGATAGCGTTGCCGCACATCTTTCCCTCGCTGCCGTCGAGGTTGAACATTCTCATCCTCACGTCCGCGACGGCGCTCGGCATGACGAACACCACTCCGT
Source organism: Candidatus Limadaptatus stercoravium (assembly GCA_018710835.1). Classification (GTDB taxonomy): domain Bacteria; phylum Bacillota; class Clostridia; order Christensenellales; family CAG-917; genus Limadaptatus; species Limadaptatus stercoravium. The sequence goes on from DVJC01000003.1 coordinate 41,424, forward strand.
CGCCGCCCACGCCGAAGTGGCGGTCGCTGATGCGCGGTATCGCGCGGATCAGCTCTTCTTCACGCGCAAGCGCGTCCTCTTTCGTCAAGTCGAAGTAGACATAATCGTTGCCCGCTCCGTTCATTTTCACAAATTCCATATCAACTCCTTTATATACCGCTTGCACCGTAGTTGGAAAGTACGCGCGCGGAGGGATCGTTGACGCCGCGGAGACCTTCCCATTCGCGGTTGGGCATCCAGAAGTCCGTTATGCTCGCCGCGGTGCGGGGGTAGTATTTCTCGAAAAGTTCGCGGTAGAGCAAACTTTCCTTGGTGAAGGGACGGGCATGGGAGTAGAGATTCCTCTTCCGCTCGAACTCCGCGTCGGTGTAAAGGCTCTCCGCGTACTCTTTGAGTATGCCCACCATGGAGTGTCCCACCGCGTCCGAGAACGCCGCCTTTTCACGGTAGAGAATATCGTGCGGCAGCAGATCTCCTTCAAACGCCTTGCGCAGCAGATATTTGCCCTTGCCATACACGTTCATCTTGAGGCGCGGATCTACGCTCATGACGTACTTCACGAAGTCCAGATCGCCGAAAGGCACGCGCGCCTCCATTCCGTGCACGGAAATGCATCTGTCCGCGCGGAGCACGTCGTACATGTAGAGTTCGCGCACGCGCTTCTGCGCTTCCTGCTGGAAGGCCTCGGGAGTCGGCGCGAAATCGGTGTACTTGTAGCCGAACAGCTCGTCCGATATCTCCCCCGTCATCAGCACCTTGATGTCGGTGTTGGCGCGGATGTACTTGCAAACGAGGTACATGCCCATGCTGGCGCGTACGGTCGTGATGTCGAAAGTGCCGAGCGCGGCGACCACCTCTTCGAGAGAGGACAGCACGGTTTCACGGTCTATAACGACCTCGGTGTGCTGTGCTCCGATATAGTCCGCGACCTGTTTTGCATACTTCAGGTCTATCGCGTCCGTGCTCATGCCGATTGCAAACGTGCGGATCGGCTTGCCGAGAAGTCTTGCGGACACCGCGCACACCAGACTGCTGTCCAGTCCGCCTGAGAGCAGGAAGCCGAGCGGCGCGTCCGCGTCAAGACGCTTTTCTATCCCCTTAACGAGTTTTTCTTTGATCTTCGCCGTCACCGCGTCCAAGCCGTCCGCGCTCACCTCGGCGACCGCGCCGGGATCGGCGTATCTGACAAACTCCCCGTCCGCATAATAGCACCCGGGAGGAAACGCCCTGACCTCGTCGGCGATGTCCGTGAGGTTCTTCGCCTCGGAGGCAAAGACGATGCGTCCGCTCTCCGAATAGCCGTAAAAGAGAGGACGTATGCCTATCGGATCGCGCGCGGCGACGAAACTCTTCCGCTCCGCGTCATATATCACCATGGCGAACTCCGCGTCGAGCTTTGCGAACATACCTACCCCGTATTCCTTATAAAGCGGAAGAATGATCTCGCAGTCGCTGTCGCTTGCGAAAGTATATTTCTTTTCGAGTTCACGCTTCACGGGGCGGAAACCGTACAGTTCGCCGTTGCACACCGCGCAGTTGCCGTCCAGAAAGAACGGCTGCATGCCCTCCTCTGTGAGCCCCATTATCGACAGCCGCTGAAAGCCCACTATCCCGCCGCCGAAACGGACTATGCGCTGCATATCCGGTCCGCGCGAAGCGGTCTTTTCAAACGCTTTGCCGAAAGTATCGTCGGACATGTCCTGTCCCGTATAAACCATTATCGTACACATTTTT
>DVJC01000067.1 GCA_018710835.1 Candidatus Limadaptatus stercoravium
ATATCATTATGCTGCCCAGCGCGACGCGCTTTCCGTCGAACGCTTCGTCCGAAAAATCATTTTCGGTCACGGGAAGTTTCAGTCCCTCGAAATAGGGAAAAGAGAGCACGTCCGTTTCCGCGTCCACTCCCCTCGTTTCGCGGTTGTAGGCGCGCACCGTCGCTCCGTCCGTCACCGCAAGATCCACCGTGAAGATGTCACGCTGTCCGAGCACGGAATACACCGCCTTTTCCACGCGCCTGACGAGCCTGCGTTCTCTGAAGTTCGCACCCGTGAATTCTATCATGACTTCTTCTTCTCGTACGACACTCTGCCGTGCTGTACCTGCGGCAGTGTTTCGATGATGGTCGTCTTGATGACGGAGAGGTCGTGCATCGTGATCGGACATTCGTCGAACTGTCCAAGCTGGAGTTTCTCGTCCACAAGTTTATTCACCCTCTCCACGAAGCCTTCGTGCGTGTCCGGCATGTACGCCCTGCACGCCGCTTCCACGGTGTCGGCTATCATGACTATCGCGGCGACTTTCGTCTGCGGCTTGGGACCGGGATAGGTATAGTTGCTCACCGAAAGGTCCCCTTCCTCCTTGAGGTTGAGCGCCTTGCGGTAGAAGTAGCCCACAGGGGATGTGCCGTGGTGCTCGCGGCACACCGCGACTATCTCCGGCGGCAGACGGTATTGCTTGGCGAGGATCTCGCCGAACACGGTATGCGACGTGATCATGCTCACGCTCACTTCCGGAATGAGTTCGTCATGCGGATTGTAGTCGGACTGGTTCTCCGAAAAGTACACCGGCGCTTTGAGTTTGCCTATATCGTGATAGTACGCTGCGGCGCGCGCGAGGTGCGGATTCTCTCCTATGGCTCCCGCGCACGCTTCGGAGAGATTGCCCACCACGAGCGAATGGTTAAAAGTGCCGGGCGCCTCGCTCGCAAGACGTTTGAGCAGCGGCTGGTTGAGATTGGTGAGTTCGTTGAGTCTGAAATCGTCCGCTATATTGAACACGCCTTCGAGTATGGCGACTATGGGAGTGAATACGAGCACCGCCGCAACCGACGAACCGTAGGACCACAGTATGTTGTACAGCAGATTCATGCTGATGTCGCCCATGACGAGCGTCCCCGCGAACACCACCAGCATTCCGAGCGCGGCGGCGGCGAAAGACGCCAGAATGAAAGGCAGACGCGCAAGATGCTTGTCTACGAGCATATTCACCGCGAGCGCGGCTGTGAAGTTGCCCACGATGGAAAGGATCACTTCGGGCAGAGCCGTGTCGGGATAATACTCTCCGTGGATGAACACCACGCACAGCATCGCCGCGAGCGTGAGCGACACCGCCGACGAAGTCCTGCGGTTGGAAAGCTCCGTCATGACGAGCGCCGCAAGACACATCGGCATTGCGAACACGCTGAGGAATCTGCTCGTCGTCAGGCACGCCATATACGTCAGCGCGAGCATGACGAAAGCAAGCAGCGTGTTGCGCACCGGAAAACGCTTGTCCGCCGCGGAAGAATGCGACGCCGCGACAAGGAAGCCTATCAGCACGGCATTGATGACGAAAACGCCCGTCGTCGCCGCCGCGCGCTCCGGCGTGAACGCGCCGTAAAAGTCCCCCGTCATGAATATCGCAAAAAGCGTCAGCAGCCCCGTCGCCACGAAACAGCCGGGATATACCTTGGCAAAATCCGCCGCGAACCTGCGCCTTGCGGCGAGTTTCGTCTTTTCGGCGGTGGTCATATACTCGGTCTTCTTTCTCATATCATTCCTCTTCGGACGTATTTTGCGCAGCGGACGGGACTTCGCTCTCTTCCGCGCGTTCTCTTTCCGCACGCTCCGCCCTGTCATAGGCGCGGATAATGCGGCTCACCAGCTCGTGGCGCACCACGTCGCAGTACTCCAGCCTCACCACCGCGACGCCCTTCACGTCCTTCAGCACCCCTTCGGCATGCGTAAGTCCGCTCTGCACGCTGCGCGGCAGGTCGATCTGCGTATCGTCGCCCGTCACGACCATCTTGCTCCCTTCCCCCAGGCGGGTGAGGAACATCTTCATCTGTTCTTTCGTCGTATTCTGCGCCTCGTCCAGAATGATGAAACTCCTGTTCAGCGTCCTGCCGCGCATATACGCAAGGGGCGCGATCTCCACAAGACCGCGTTCCATGTTCCTGATATAATTCTCGCTGCCGCCCATCAGCTCCTCTAGCGCGTCGTAGAGCGGACGGAGATAAGGATCCACCTTGTCCGCAAGGTCGCCGGGCAGAAAGCCGAGTTTCTCCCCCGCTTCCACGGCGGGACGGGTGAGGATGATCTTGTCCACCTCGCGGTTTTTCAGCGCGTCCACGGCGAGCGCGACGGCAAGATACGTCTTGCCCGTGCCGGCAGGGCCTATCCCGAAAGTCACGGAATTCCCGCGGATGGCGTCGCAGTACATCTTCTGTCCTATGCTCTTGGGATATACGGTCTTTCCGCGCCCCACGGTGACGGCGGCGAGAAGCTCCTTCACATCGTGTCCTCCGCCCTTCTTCACCATGTCCGCCACCGCCGCGATCTGCTGCGGCCCCAGCGGCTCCTTGCGCGACAGCGATACGAGAGCGTCTATGGCTTCCGCCGCGCTCTCCACGTCGCCTTTCTCTCCCGTGATCCTGAGTGACTCCGCGCCCGTGAACACGCTCACGCCGAACTCCTCTTCCAGCAGCCGCACGTTGGTGTCAAGCCCTCCGAACAACTGCTGAAACGCCGTATAATCGTTTATCTTCTTCTCTTTTGAGATCTTCATCCCGTTCAGTCTATCCTTTCTTCCGTCTGCACACTCGCTTTCACATACACGCCGCCCTCGCCTCGGCTCACGGACGAACTCAGCGTCACGATCTCCGCCCCTGCGGGCAGCGACGCGACGAGTCCGCTCTCCGCCTCGCGCTTCATCTCCTCTTCCGTCCGCGTGTTGGTCTGCTCACGCACCGTGACCTCGCGGAAGGTGTAGGTGTAAAGCGTGTAGCCTATGAGGAAGTCGTTGCGCACCGCGCTTATCTCCAGCTCGTAGTTCTCATAAGGACTTTCGGGCACGGACGGCACTTTGCCGGTATAGGAGATCCGTACCTCGCGGTGCACCCTGCCGTACTCCCGGACCATCTCCGTGTCAGGGAAAAACCGCGTCACGGTGCGATCCACCAGCCCGTACACTTCCCCGTCCGCCGGACACGGCACTCTCTCCTCGCCGGACAGTACGTACGCGCCTATCAGCGTGTCGCCGGGCAGCACCACGGCGCCGTAATCTACCTCCGCAGTGCCCGACCACACGATCACCCGTGTGACGGACGCGGCGACGGCGGCTGTGACGTCACCCGTGGGCACGTCCACGAAATGCTCGTTTCCGCGCTCCGTGCGGACGTCCACAAAGACGTGCGTGCCGCGCTTGGTTACGGACGCGAACGCCACTCCGTCAACGGCAAGCAGCGCTCTCTCCAGCGCGTCGCCGTCAAAGGCGGGCAGGAGGGCCCATTCCTTCACGCCGTACTCCTCCACCGCTTCGCGTACGGCGGCGAGCTCGTCGCCGGAGTACTCCACCTCGGTCACGAACATCGGATACACCGCCGTGAGCGCCGCGGCGCACAAGACTCCGAGCACCGCGCCCGCCCTGCGCGCCGCGCGCACGAGCGAAAGGAGGAATCCCTTTTCTTTTATTATTTTGTAATTGTAGCATAATGATCCGCAGATTGCAACCACCTTTGCCGCGTCGCGTGAGGGCACGGAAAAGCGCAGTCCTTCCCCGCTGCGCTCGCATCGCGCACGCGTCACCTTCATGAGCTCGGTGAGCAGCCTGCCGGAGTTCAGCCTCTCCGTCTCGAACACCGTGCGCGAGAACGGCACTTTCGCGGGGTCTATCCCTCTCCTCTTCCGCCTTGCGGCGCGCCCCTCACTCTCAGAGCCGCCTGCCCTCTCCGCTCCGTCCGCAAGCCCGCGCCTGTCCACGACCTCAGTCAAGCTCCACCCCCTTCACCTTGCCGCGCACCAGCACGTCGCCGCCGCCGATCTCGGCAATGACCAGTTCCTCGCCGCGCACGGTGAGCGCGCCGCCGCGCAGCCGCACCCGCACCTCTTCGTCGGAGGAATACACCACCCCTTTCACTCCGGATACGGCTACTCCCGCCCTGCCGAGCACCGTCACGGAAAAAGACGCCAGCGCCGCGTCCGCCCTCAACTTCCCAATCACCTCGTCCCAGAACATATTAAATGTTATGCCCCTCTCCCGACGATTATACTTATCAACAGAACACAACGTTTATATAGTGAAATTGCGTTTTAAAATGTGACTTTTGACACGTAGGTATAATTTAATCAAATAAACGTATTGCTCAAAATGTTTTATGAAGCCCAGATTTGTGAAGGAAAGACATTTTGGGAAGCCGAGTCCGAAATGCAATGGGTGGATTGTTAAAAATCAAATTTAAGAAGTTAGATTGCGGAAAACCGCATGAGTTCGCGGCGGGAAGGACGGCGATGACCAGGAATGAAAATGCAAGGCAAGGCAGTGAAAAAGGGCGCGGAACGCGCCCTTTTGATTTGGTTTGTTGCGTTTGTGCGTGCGGTCAGAACGGCAGGTCGCCGTCCTCGCTGCCCTCTTCGAACACGTCGTCGAGGTCGTCCTCGAACT
>DVJC01000068.1 GCA_018710835.1 Candidatus Limadaptatus stercoravium
GATCCCGTGGGCAGACGCGAGATACTCGCGCTGGTGAAAAAGCTGCACGAAGAGGTCAGCCCCACAGTCATCATGGTGTCGCACTATATGGACGACATCGCGGAAATGGCGGACAGGATAGTCGCGCTCAAGGACGGCAAAGTCGTAGCCGACGGTACGCCCGCGGAAGTGTTCGGCGCGAGGGAAGAACTCGCGGCGGCGGGACTCGCGCTGCCCACCGCGGCGCGCATTGTCGACCGCCTCGCGGAGCGCGGCATATCCCTGCCGCGCACCATAGTAACTCCGCGCGAACTCGCCGACGCGCTCGTGGCGTACAAATCCGGCGGTGCGACCGCAGCGAGCGGCACGGCCGCGGCGATATTGCATGGCGACGGCGAAAAGACGAACGTAACGGCGGAAGCCGGCAATTGTGAGGTAACCGGCGGTTCGGGCGGTGCGACCGCAGCGATACTGCAGGGTGGACATGACGAAACGGGCGGAGATACGGAACTGTATGCCGACGGCGGAGAAGTGACAGGCACTGCGGAGAAGGAGGACGGGGAGAATGTTTAAGGACATAGCGTTCGGACAGTACTATCCCACGGGCTCCGTCGTGCACCGCATGGATCCGCGCATGAAACTCGTGCTCACGATCATGTTCGTGGTGGCGATATTTTTCGTCAACACTTACTTCGGCTTCATGATGACGGCGGCGGTGCTGCTGTTCGTCATCCTGATCGCGCGGCTTCCCATGCTCTCGGTGCTGAAGTCCGTCCGCGCGATAATCTTCATCGTTCTCTTTGCCGCGGTCATCAATCTTTTCATGATAAGCGACGGCGAGGTGCTGTGGAGCTGGAGAGCGCTGCAAATCACCGATCAAGGCGTTCACACCACCATAAAGATGGCATTAAGGCTCGTTTTGCTCATCAGCGGCGCGTCGTTGCTCACTCTCACCACCACGCCCGTGGAGGTGGCGGACGGCACGGAGAGCCTCATCAAACCGCTCAAGTACATCAAAGTCCCCGTGCACGACATCGCCATGATCATGAGCATCGCGCTCAGGTTCATCCCCACTCTTTTCGAGGAAACGCAGAAGATCATCGCGGCGCAGAAGGCGAGGGGAGCCAGCTTCGACACGGGTGGGCTCATCGCGCGTGCGAAAGCGCTGCTGCCCGTGCTCATACCTCTCTTTGTCAACTCTTTCAGACGCGCCGACGAACTTGCCTTCGCCATGGACGCGAGGTGTTACAACGCCACGGAGAACCGCACCAAGATGAAAGTGATGAAGCTGGGTGCGGCGGACTTTGTCGGTTTTCTGCTCATTGCGGCGTATTTCGTCGCGGTACTGCTGGACAGGTACTATTTCGGCGGCGCGATGGACACGCTCATCTTCGGAGGGTTGGTGTGAGGTACCGCGCGGTCGTTTCCTATTACGGAAAGCACTACGTCGGCTGGCAGCGTCAGCTCAACGGACCGAGCGTGCAGGAGGCGCTGGAAAAGGCGCTTTCCGACACTTTCGGCACTCCCACGCAGGCGACGGCGAGCGGCAGAACGGACGCGGGAGTCCACGCGGAAGGGCAGGTCGTGCACTTCGACGCCGACACCGCCATTCCGCCGGAGAAGATACCTTTCGCCGTCAACACCGCGCTCCCGCGCGACATCAGCATGCTCTCCTGCGAGCCGGTTCCCGACGATTTCAACGCGCGGTTCTCCGCAAAGCGCAAGACCTACCGCTACAACATTTACGTTTCGCGCCACCGCCGCCCCATGCTGGAGGGCACCCACGCGCACATCGTTGTCCCTCTCGACCTCGCGGCAATGCGCGAATGCGCTGACGTCATAGAAGGGGAGCACGATTTCAAGTGCTTCGAGGCGAGCGGATCGGCGGTGAAAAGCACCGTCCGCACGGTCTATTCCGTGAGATTGGAGGCGGACGGCGACGTCCGCGGCGGGATTCTTAGCGAAGGCACTCTCGGCATTTACGTCACGGGGAACGGCTTTTTGTACAACATGGTGCGCATAATCGCGGGGACGCTCGTCTACGCAGGGCAGGGCAAGCTCACCGCCGCCAACGTGAGGCGCGTGCTCGAAACGGGGGACAGGACTCTCGCCGGCAAGACCATGCCGCCCGAAGGGCTGACTCTCGTGAGCGTGGAATACGGAGAGTGAACATGCTGACGGTAGATTTCGAAAAAGACCGCGGAACTTTGAAAAAACTCTATGCCGATCTCGGCATCGACGTCGCCGTAAGCGGCGCGAATTTCGTCATGAGAGAGAACGGCGAACCCGTCGGACTCATGCGCGCGGAAGTGGGCGATTTTGTCACAATAACGCACTTTAAGATAAAAAACGAGGAGATAAACCTCGGAGATAAGGAATTTTTCCTGCGGGCGATGCTCTTCAAGTTTTCGCTCAATCCCGTGCCTCTCGCGGTGCGCGGACGGCACCCGGAACTCGAACGTTTCGGCTTCCGTTTCGAGGACGGGTATATGCGTCTGAACTCTTCCGAGGTAAACCTTTCGGGCAGTTGCCACGACGGCCGCGGCGGTGATTGAGGCTGCGCGGATTCGTCTTTTTCCGCCGATTTCTCCGACATTCGATAGGATTTTATCTTTAATCCGCGCGTGCGTGCTTGTCAAACGCGCGCATATGCGT
>DVJC01000069.1 GCA_018710835.1 Candidatus Limadaptatus stercoravium
ATATATGATGATAGTGCTTCGGGGCGAGGTGAAATTCCTCACCGGCGGTATAGTCCGCGAACTTGCTTTGCAAGCCGAACGGGTGAAATTCCCGTACCGACGGTACAGTCCGGATGGAAGAAGTGCAATCCTTTTTTGCTTTGCATGCCCCGATTTGTATAAGATCGGGGTTTTTTGCAGCCTAACGAGAGTTTTCGGCAATCCGCAAGCCCCCAAGGAGGAGTTATGCAAATCGGAAAGAAGAAAATCACGCTGAAGATGTCGGCGGCGTATGTCGCAAAACTCGCGCTGCTCACCGCGCTTGCTTTCGCGCTATATATGGCGAAGTTTAACCTGCCGTTCATGTTCCCGGGATTTTTAGAGATGCAGTTTTCGGAGCTGCCCGCGCTGCTTGCCGGGTTCTCGATGGGACCGGTTGCCGGGGTGCTGGTGGTGGTGCTGAAATGCGTGTTCAAACTGCCGCTGACTTCAACGGCGTTTGTCGGAGAACTGACGGACATGCTGCTCGGCGTAGTATTCGTTCTGCCCGCCGCCATACTTTACAGGCTGAAAAAGGACAGAAAGCACGCGCTGATAGGGCTTGCCGCGGGCACGGTGCTCGCGACGGTGGCGGCGGTTATCGTCAACCGCTACATTTCGGTGCCGTTCTACACCGAATTCTACTTCGGCGGCAACTTCGAGGCGATTGTCAACATGTGCGCGGTGATTTATCCGAACGCCACGGCGGATACCTTTTACGCATTCTATCTCGGACTCGGCATAGTGCCGTTCAATCTGTTGCGCTATCTCATCATGTCTTTCCTCACGTTCCTGCTCTACAAGCGGCTGAGCAAGATCCTCCACTGGGAGGGGAGCTCGCTGAGGAGCCGCCTTTCAGGCGAATATGAGAGCGGATCGGAAGAGGACACCGCGGAGCTTGCAAAAAGGGTGGCGGACACCCTGAAAGGCGGAGAAACGATAGTGCTGGACGGCGATCTCGGCGCGGGCAAGACCACGTTCACCAAAGGACTTGCGGCGGCGCTCGGTGTGAAAGAGGAAGTGACCAGCCCGACTTTCACCGTCATGAACGTCTACGAGGACGGGCGGCTCCCTCTGTGCCACCTGGATATGTACCGTCTGGAGTCCGCTGACGAGGTCGAGGAACTCGGACTCCTCGACACCGCGCCCGAAAACGCGGTCAAGGTGATAGAGTGGAACAAGTTCACCGACTTGACAGGACGCGTGATAAATGTCAAAATTACGCGTGACGGAGAGAGCGACAGGACGTTTACGATTTCCGACAGCGCGGAGGCTGAAAAGAGCCGCGTAAAGCGCGCGGGGCACGGAGAGAGGAAAACGGCATAAGGCGCGCGCTCCGGGTGCGGAGCATGAACATTCTTTATCTTGACACATCTCAAAACGTATTGACTGTCGGGGTGCTTGCAGGCGGGCGCAACTTTCCGCGCACCGCGGATGCGGGCAAAAACGGGCATACTCGCATACTCATGGGCGAGATAGACGCGGCGCTGAATGAGGCGGGCGTTGATGTGGGCGAACTCGACGCCGTGGCGGCGGTCACCGGCCCCGGTTCTTTTACGGGCATACGCATAGGCGCGGCGACGGCGGCGGCGATATGCCGCGGCACGGGCGCGAAGAAGATAGCCGTGACGGAATTCGAACTCATCGCATACGATAGAGGGACGGTCAACGCCGCGGTGGAAGCGGGCAGAGGAAATCTTTACTGCGCGCATTGCAGGAACGGGGCGGCGGAAGAAACGTATTTTCTTTCAGCCGAAGAGAGGGCGGACGCGGAGCGCGAAGGCGGTTTTGTGTACGACACCGTGCGCGACCGAGCGCAGGTATTTGCGGAGATCGCCCTGAAAAAGGCGGAAAGCGGCGAGTACGCCGCGGCGTTCGAACCGTTTTACATGAGAAAGTCACAGGCGGAGAGGGCGCAAGATGAGGTTTGAGCCGCTCCGTTACGAACATCTGCGCCAGATGGCGGAGATAGAAAAGGAAGCCTTCGACATGCCGTGGACGGAGAATATGTTCATCCCGGAGGTGAACAGCGCGAACGCCACCTACGTCGTCGGCACGCGCGGAGAGGAAGTGATCTGCTACGGCGGCTTCCACACCGTGCTGGACGAGGCTCACATCACAAACATCGCCGTGAAGAGCACTTCGCGCGGAAAAGGTATCGGCAGATTCCTTTTCGCTACGCTGCTCGCAAAGGCGAAGGAAGCGGGCGCAAAGCTCGTCACGCTGGAGGTCAAGACCACAAATACAGCCGCGATCTCTCTCTACGAGAGTTTCGGCTTCAAAGTGGCGGGAGTGCGGAAGAGGTACTACAACAATCTCTACGACGCCTACGTCATGTGGCTCGACCTGGAGGAGCGTGCATAGTATTGTTCTCGGCGAAAATCACGAAAAAACGGTAATTTTCCTACACGGGTGGGGCGGCGGCGCTTCCGCCTTTTTGTTTTGCGCGGAAAGGCTGAAAGAGGAGTTCCGCTGCGTGCTTGTCGATTTTCCGGGGTTCGGTGAGAGCGCGGAGCCGCCGGTGCCTTGGACTGTCGGGGACTACGCCGCGGAAGTGTGCTCGCTCGCGGACAGTCTGGGAGCGACGGAATTTGCGCTTGTGGGGCACAGTTTCGGCGGCAGAGTCGCATTGGAAACGGCGGCGGAACTTCCCGAAAGAGTGCGCGCGCTCGCACTCGTGGACGCGGCGGGGTTGAAGCCGCGCCGCAAGCCGTCCTATTTTCTCCGCGTCGCCGTCCATAAAATCTCGAAAAGGCTGGGCGGCAGGGGGCTCAAAGGCTCTGCCGACTACCGCGCGCTTTCTCCCGTGATGAAGGGTACGTTCATTAAGGTGGTGAATTACGATCAGACGCCGCTCCTTCGGCGCGTCAAGTGTCCGACGGCGGTGTTCTGGGGGCGCGACGACCGCGACACGCCGCTTTATATGGCGAAAAGATTCCTCCGCGGCATAAAAAATTCCTCTCTCTTTCTCCTTGACGGCGGACACTTCGCCTATCTCACGGACAGGACGTTCCTGCCCGTGCTCGCCGCCTTTCTCCGCGGCACGGTGTGAGCGCGGCGCACGTTGCGATCCGCCGGCGCATATAATGGCGCGTACGCGGCGGCGTAACGGAGGAGTGTATGTATCTGGCGCGCGGGGACTGGTATTTCATGGTTTGCGCCCTTGTCATGGGGGTGTTCATGGCTGTGCCTTACATCTATGCGGCGCAGCAGGACAACTACCGCGTCGCCGAGGTGTGGAAGAGCAGGCGCGTGCACGGCGCGTATCTTACGGACCTCTTGTGCATTCTCGTGTTCGGCGGCGCGTGGGCGGGGTGCTGGTTCATTTCCTCGCGCATATTCTGGGGTTTTCTCATCTCTCTCTTTTTCTGCATAGCGGAAGTTGCGCTCTACGTCGTGGAGGACGCGCCCAAGAAGAAAAAGCCGCTCCGCTACACCAAACGGACGGTGCGCGCGCTCATCGCGACAGGGCTCGTATCGGCGGCGGCGGTGACGGCCGCGATCGCGCTCATCAACGGGAACGTCGAGGACGAATATCTGCGCTATCCCGTGTTTTTCGGGCTGTCGCTGGTGTTTCCGCTCATTTTCTCCGTCACGCTTGCGGTCGTCAACGTGTTCGAGCGCATGAACAACCGCCGTTACGAACGGCGCGCGCGGCGCACGCTTTCGGCAAGCCGCGATCTCATCAGGATAGGCATCACGGGCAGCTACGGCAAGACGTCGGTGAAAAACGCGCTTGCCGCCATGCTGTCGGTGCGGTTCAACGTGCTCGCCACTCCGGAGAGTTACAATACGCCCATGGGTATAGCAAAGACGGCGAGGGAGCTTACGGAAGCGCACGACGTGTTCATCGCGGAGATGGGAGCAAGGCGGAAAGGAGATATAGGCAGACTCATGCGCATAGTGCGCCCGTCGCACACCGTGCTCACAGGGGTGAACGATCAGCATCTCGGCACCTTCGGGAGCAGGGAAGCGATCATGCGCGAGAAGCTGAAGGCGCTGGATGTGCGCGCGGAGGACGGGGCGTGCGTGGTGAACGACCGTCTTGCGGACGTGCCGCGTGTGGCGGAGGACAAGTACGGCAATATAGTGCTCGCAGGGGGCGACGCTCGCTCGCGGGTGCATTACTCGGACGTCGCGGTGTGCGCGGACGGGAGCGTATTCACGCTGTGGTTCTACGGCACGCCGATAGAGTGCACGACGCGGCTGCTGGGGGTGCACAATGTGGAGAACATCACTCTTGCCGCGGCGATGGCGTTCCGCTTCGGGATATCACCGGAGGAGATCCGCGACGCGGTGGCGGAGCTGCCTCCCGTGCCGCACCGTCTGCAACTTATCGAAGGAAACGGAATAAGAATAATCGACGACACTTTCAACTCCAATCCGGACGGAGCGCGCCGCGCTCTGGAAGTGCTGGGGCTGTTTTCGGGGAGGAAGGTGGTGGTCACTCCCGGCATGGTGGAGCTGGGCGGCGCGGAGCAAGCCGAAAACGTCGGACTGGGGCGCATGCTGGCGGACGTTGCGGACGTGGTGATGCTCATCGGCGGAAAGCGTGCGCGCGCGGTCGAAACGGGGCTGAAAGACGCCCGCTTCACGGGAGAAACGCGCAAATACGACTCTCTCCGCGACGCGGAAGAGGATTTCAAAAACGTGCTGCACGTCGGCGACGTACTGCTGCTGCTCAACGATCTGCCGGACTGCTACGACGATTAGGCGAAGGGGCTCCCTCCGCCGCATGAATGGAGGGAAGGATGAGGACCAAAGTTGCGCTGATTTTCGGAGGGAGATCACTGGAGAGCGACATTTCCGTCATCACTGCCATGCAGACGCTCGCGGTGCTGAAAGAGACGGAGTACGACGTGGAGCCGTTCTATTTGTACGACGGCGATTTTTACACTAAAGGCGTGGACGATATCTCCGCCTTCACCCCATTCGAGAAAGAAAAACACCTGCGCACCGTCATGGTGAACGGCACCTTCTGCTCCGTGAAGAAGAACAGGCTGAAGAGGGAGTTCCGCCCCGACGTCGCCCTCATATGCTGCCACGGCGGAGAAGGGGAGAATGGCGTGTTGCAGGGGCTTCTCGACTTCAACGGCGTGAGCTATTGCAGCTCCGGGGTGCTGGGGTCGGCGGTGTGCATGGACAAGGGAGCGGCAAAGAGCGTGTTCGAGCAAATGCTCCTCAACGTCATACAGCATATCACGGTGTTTTCGGAGGATCTCGCACGCGATCCCGACCTCGCCGCCGCGCATTGCGAAAAGGCGCTTAAATATCCCATGATCGTGAAACCCGCCTCCCAGGGCAGCAGCATAGGCATCCGCGCCGCGCACGACAGGGCGGAGCTGATAGAGGCGATGCAGGTCGCCGCCGAGTTCGACGGCAAACTGCTTGTGGAGGAGAAACTCACCGACTTTGCCGAAGTCAACTGCGCCGCGTACTTAAAGGGCGGCAGAGTGGTCGTGTCCGAGACGGAGCGTCCCCTCGCCGCAGGGGAGCTGCTCACTTTCGAGGATAAGTACATGTCCGGCGGCAAAATGAGCGGCGGCGGACGTGTCATGCCCGCGGACGTGGGAGAGGAACTCAACGCCGTCGTCCGCTCCGTCACCGAACGCGTCTACCGCGCGATGGAGCTTAGAGGCATAGTGCGTGCGGACTTCCTCGTGGACAGGACGCGCGGCAAAGTGTACATCAACGAGATCAACACCATCCCCGGCTCCATGGCGTTCTACCTCTTCGAGCCGCTGGGGATAGACTTCGCCGAGCTCCTCACCGACCAGATCGAGGAAGCCCTCGCCCGGAGGCGCGCCGGCAGCCGCCGCACCGTCTTCCGCTCCGCCGTCCTCACCCACTACGGCAAAGGCGCCAAATCCTCCAAATTCTGAGTGTGCCGCGCATTATAGATGAGCGCGATGCCCACTTGTTGGCAGACGCACACAAATGATTATGTACGACGTCTCGCATTAGAGCCACGCGCGCACGGTTGCAAATCGGTGCTTCAGAGGTAGTTTATCGGGATGACTTTATCTGTTTCAGACAGGGATATCGGTTTATTGTAAAGGCAAACGACACCGCCCGTGCCGCGTTTCATGCCCGGAATATTGTCGAGCTTTTGGAAAGCCGAGATGTCCCTTTTGTGCGGATCGGCGTGTTTTTTTATCTCGATGGGATAGAGCGTTCCGTCTTCTTCTATCAGCAGGTCGATTTCGTTCATATCCTTATCTCTGTAGAAATAGAGCGGCGGTTCGGTGACTCCTTGATTGTAATAGCTCTTGATGATCTCCGAAAGCACAAAGTTTTCAAAGAATGCTCCCGCCATTGCGCCGTTTTTCAGCACGTCGGGCGTCGTCCACTTGGTGAGATAGGCGGCAAGCCCCGTATCAAGGAAGTAGAGCTTGGGAGTTTTGACAACACGTTTTAAGATGTTGTTGGAGTAGGGCTGCAGGAGATAGACAATATTCGACGCTACGAGTATGGAAAGCCATCTTTCGGCAGTCGGGACGCTGATCCCGACATCTCTCGCGAGCGACGTCAGATTGAGAAGTTGCCCGACAGAGGCTGCTGTAGCGACCATGAAATTGGTAAACTTTACCGTATCACCGATCTCGGATAGTTCTTTGATGTCTCTTTCTATATAGGTATTTACATAGGAGCTGTAGAACAGCCGCCAATCATAATCGGGGTTTTCGGCAAGTTCGGGCATATTGCCGCGATGTATCATGTTCCACACGTCTGCATATCCGACATCGGTTTTTTCGACTTTGCGTGCGGCAAAGTATTCTTCCGTGGGTATGAACGGTCGATCGAAAGTGACACCCTGTCGTTCCCTCATCGAAAAGCCAAGCAGAGTCACAAGGCCTATGCGGCCGGCGAGCGATTCGCTTACGCCCTTCATCATCCTGAATTGCTGAGAGCCGCAGAGGTAGAACTGACCTTTCTTTCTGTCTCTGTTGAAATGAAAAATACACGGTTGAAACACAAAAATCTCACCATTGCGGTGTAATGCACCTTCTGGTCATTTTGACTAGCAGCGGTGTATGCGGACGGGGTGTGGGTTCGGAGCGGAGAATGGAAGGGGGGGGTACAATATTCCCAAGTCAGGGGAACAAAAAGAGTACATCAAATATAAAATTCACCGCGCTTGCCAAACGGGGCGGCGATGTGGTATCATCAAGCATATTGCGAGGTGAAACATGGACAAAATCAAGATGAACACACCTCTCGTCGAGATCGACGGGGACGAAATGACGCGCGTGCTGTGGCAGTGGGTGAAGGACATCCTCATCACTCCTTATGTGGATCTCAAGACGGAGTATTACGATCTCTCTCTCGAGAACCGTGACGCGACGGACGACAAGGTGACCGTGGACGCGGCGGAAGCGTGCCTCAGGCTCGGCGTGGGCGTGAAGTGCGCCACCATAACCCCCAACGCGCAGCGCGTGGAGGAGTTCGGGCTGAAGAAGATGTGGGCGAGCCCCAACGCGACCATCCGTGCCAAGATGGACGGTACGGTGTTCCGCGCGCCCGTCATCGTGCGCGGCATAACTCCGCTCGTGCCCGGCTGGAAGAAGCCCATCGTCATTGCCCGTCACGCGTACGGCGACGTGTACAAGGGCGTGGAGATGAAGGCGAAGGGCGGCAAGGCGGAGCTGAGCTGTGACGGCAACTCCCTCACCGTGTTCGACTTCGGCGGCAAGGAGGGCATTCTGCAGGCGATCCACAACACGAAGGCGAGCATAGAGAGCTTCGCGCGCAGCTGCTTCAATTACGCGCTCGACACCAAGACGGATCTGTGGTTCTCCACCAAGGACACCATTTCCAAGATCTACGACCACACCTTCAAGGACATCTTCGCGGAGATCTACGAGGCGGAGTACAAAGAGAAGTTCGAAGCGGCGGGGATAGAGTATTTCTACACCCTCATCGACGACGCGGTCGCGCGCGTCATGCGCTCCGAGGGCGGCTTCATATGGGCGCTCAAGAACTATGACGGCGACGTCATGAGCGATATGGTGGCGACGGCGTTCGGTTCGCTCGCCATGATGACCTCGGTGCTCGTGTCGCCGACGGGAGCGTACGAGTTCGAAGCGGCGCACGGCACCGTCACGCGCCACTACCGCAAGTATCAAAAGGGAGAGGAGACTTCCACCAACTCCGTGGCGACTCTCTTCGCGTGGACGGGCGCGCTGAAAAAGCGCGGCGAACTGGACGGCAACAAGGAGCTCTCCGCCTTTGCGGAGCGGCTTGAAAAGGCGACGATAGACACCATCGAGAGCGGCGAGATGACAAAGGACCTTGCCGGGATGTTCCGCCTCGACGGCGTGACCGTCAAGGCGTTGAACAGCCGCGAATTCCTCGAAGCCGTCGCGAAGAGGCTGTAACGCATACCCCGCCAAATTTCTTGCAGAAATTCGGCGGGGACCCCGAGAATATACCCCAACCGAAAATCAGAGATTTTCGCCCGGGGACCCCGAATTGAGCCCCACCGAATTCCCTGCGGGAATTTGGCGGGGACCCCGAGAATATACCCCAACCGAAAATCAAAGATTTTCGTCCGGGGACCCCGAATTAAGCCCCACCGAATTCCCTGCGGGAATTTGGTGGGGACCCCGGATTTTACCCCACAAAATTTCCTGCGGAAATTATTGCGGGGACCCCGAGTTGAACCCCACGAAAAATCCTTGCGGATTTTTTGCGGGGACTCCGAATTGAGCCCCACCGAATTCCCTGCGGGAATTTGGCGGGGGCCCCGAATGAGCCTACAAAACGTTGAAGGGTTTGTGTGGGAAAAACAGTGCAAAAAAAATAACGCCGCCTTTGCAGGGCGGCGTTTTCCGGTCCGTCGCGGCGGTGCTTGCCGTCGTTTTTGCGCACAGAATCGGGAAACGCGCAAAGACGGCGGTGGTATGTTTGCTCTCCGGAGTGTTCGCGGTGGTGGTGCTGGTCGGATATTTCAACCTTGTGCCGTTTTATTTCAATTCGGGAGCGGTAGTCTTTGCGGTGGGGGACGAATATCAGATCTGCTGGAGCACTTCGGCGCCGTCTACGGGCTACGTCGAGGTGGGCGGGGAAAAGTATTACGCCGTTGTCGCGGGTTCGATCCGCAACGACGCTTATCCGGACCACGAGTCCGTGTCCGCATTCCGCTTTACGGGCACTGCGCTTGAGATAAGAGAGGACGGGATCACCGTCATGTTCACCGATCAGAATAAGGACGTGAAAGGAGTCTACGAAGTGTAGACCGCGATGTTAAAGGCGGCACGCCGCCGCGTGCCGCCGATGAGAGAAGCCCTCACTCCGGATCGTCGTCCAACCCGATGAGAAAGTCTGCCGAAACATTGAAAAGCCTGCAGATCTTTTTGATCTGTGCAATGTCCGGCTCGTATTTTTCGTGTTCCCAGCAGCTTATCGTACGGAAATTCACCTGCAAATACGAAGCGAGTTCCTTTTGTGTAAAGCCGTTGTCCTTTCGCAACTCGCGGATCCTGATCCCATACATAGCATTAATTCTAATTATTATTCAAGAAAATTGTTGATATTCCATGTTTGCTGGAATTATTTTAC
>DVJC01000070.1 GCA_018710835.1 Candidatus Limadaptatus stercoravium
ACCGCGCCTGCTGCGGCAACGACGGCGCTTTCGATGCAGAACAGCGCGAATATCTTTTTCTTCGTCGCTCCGACGAGAGAGAGTTTCGCCGCATACGCGCGCCTGTCCCCCGTGCCGGCGGTGAATATCAACACCACGCCGACAAGGCACAGCAGCGCCACCGCCGCTCCGGCTATCGTCACGGGCGCGGCAAGATTACGCGCGCGGACGGAAATATAATTGAGATCCGGGCACTCGGACACCGTGAGCCCCGAATATTCGGGCAGCGCGGCGATGCTGTCCCTTACCTCCGCCGCGTCCGCCCCGTCCGCGACGTGTACGAAGATCTCGTTGTAGACCGTACCGCCCGGTATTATCACGGACGATATTCTGTTTGCGTGCCCGAGGACAACGTAAGGCGAATCGGCGGCGAAAGCCCCGGCGTTTTCCGCTATGCCCGACACGAAGAAATTTACGCTCCGCCCCGACGCCGTCATGCCCTGCACGGTGACGACGTCGCCTACGCCCAGCCCGAAGTGCTCCGACATTGCCTCGGAGATCACCACGTCGTCGGAATGCGACGGAAGCCCGCCGGAAGTCAGGCTGACTCCGCCGAGAGCGGTGATGCCGCCGTCGGCGAATCCGCGCAGACGGATGTATTCGTCCGCGGCGTTTTCACGCTTCATCAACGCGTAGACGGACACCGTCGCCGTCACGCTTTCCACACCGTCGACGCCGTACAAAGGATCGACAAGCGCGATCCTGTCGCCTCCGCTCTTTGCGGAGATCATGATGTCGCTGTCGCCGGAATCGGCAGTTTCAACCGCGTAAACGTATTCGTAAACCGCGCCTTCAAACGAAAACATGCAGAAAAACATCGCCACCGAAAGGGCGATCGCCGCGATGAGCGCAACCGTGCGCCACGGCTTGGATTTCAGGCTTTTGAAGGCGAGTCCGAGTATCATTCCTAAAATTCCGCGCTCCCTTTCACTATCCTGCCGTCCTCGAGCTCGATACGGCGGGAGGCATACGCCGCATGCGCGGCGGAGTGGGTGACCATCACGAGCGCAACCCCTTTCTCGCGGTTGATCCGCGCAAGAAGCTCCATGACCTGACGGCCTCTTTCCTTATCCAGGCTACCCGTCGGCTCGTCGAGGAAGATGAGCTTCGGATCGGTGGCAAGCGCACGCGCAAGCGCGGCGCGCTGCTGTTCGCCGCCCGAAAGCTGCCGGGGCAGATTGTTCAGCCTTTCTTCTATACCGAGGAAGCGGCAGGCGTCCATGACCTTTTCCGCACAGTCCTTCTCCTTTTTGCCGTCCAGACGGAGCGGAAGTATGATGTTTTCGTATGTCGTGAGATGGGGCACGAGATTGTCGAACTGATAGACGAAAGACACTTCTCTGCGGCGCATGGCGGCAAGCTCCTCGTCCGAAACCTCGGAAAGATCGCGGCCGAGCAGTTCCACCCTGCCCTCGCTCGGCGAATCGATGCCGGCAAGAATGTACAGCAACGTAGACTTGCCCGACCCGGACTCGCCCAGCACGGCAACGAACTCGCCCTCTTCCACGGACACATCCACGCCTTTCAGCACTTCGGTGCCGACGTCGCCCGTGAGATATGTCTTTTTGATGCCTGTCGCTTCAAGAATGCGTGAACCCATGATCACCTCTTTGCTCTTCTATGATAACACACACGCGCGTGCGGCTCAACTCAAATTATTTTATCCGAAAATATGAAATCGACGCGCCTTTTCCCCGCACGCCCTGCAAATGCGCAAATATACGCCCCGTTCCCGCGCTTGCAAAACGCCGCAGCGGTGGTATAATCGTCTTATGGCATGCGGCAGACGGAATGACAGCGGCATAGACCGGGCGATCGGGCTCTACGAAAGCGGCGGAGAAAAACTCCGCCTGCTTCTGCACGTCTGCTGCGGTCCGTGCGCCGCGGGCGTACTGCCGCGCGTCGCGCCCGCATTTGACGTGACGCTCTTCTTCTACAACCCCAATATATTGCCGAAAGAAGAGTTCATCAAACGTCTTGACACGTTAAAACAGCTTTTGAGTCATTTCCCTGACGTGAAACTCATCGTTCCCGAACAGGACTGCGACGAATTTCTGTCCGTTGCAAAGGGTGCGGAAACTCTGCCCGAAGGCGGCGCGCGCTGCTCGGCGTGTTTCGCCCTGCGGCTGAAAAAGACCGCCGCTTACCTCGCGGCTCACGCCGGAGAATACGACGCCTTCGCCACCACTCTCACCGTCAGTCCGCGCAAAAATGCGGAGCTGATCAATGCCGTCGGTCTTAATGCGGCGCAAAAAGCCGGCGTGACTTATCTTACTTCCGACTTCAAGAAAAAGGACGGCTGGCTGAATTCCGTCCGTCTTTCAAAGGAATACGGGCTATACCGTCAGCACTACTGCGGCTGCGGCTTCCCCTTGCTTCCCGCGGAAGAATAACATCTGGAACGCCGCTTCCGCGGTTTTCCCCTCTGCGGCATGCGCGCTTCCGCATCGGCGGCAAACGCAGACTATCTCTCTTCTTTTACCGCGCTCCGCAAACGCGGACAACCGACGGACAACAAAAAGACCGCGTGCACGCGGTCTTTTGCGCTCTTCCGGCTTTTTGCTTGCCGTAACGTCTTACTTGAAGTATTTCGCCTCGATGTCGGCGATCATGTCAAGGCGGCGCTGATGCCTGCCTCCCTCGTACTCCACGGTGTACCATGCGCGCACTATGTCCTTCGCTTCGTCCGGAGTGACCACTCTGCCGCCGAGCGCGATGATGTTGGCATTGTTGTGGCGTTTGGTCATCTCCGCCATAAACGTATTGGTGACTACCGCGGCGCGAATGCCCTTCACTTTGTTGGCTGAGATGGAAATGCCTATCCCCGTGCCGCACATGAGCACGCCGGCGTCGCACTCTCCCGAAGCCACCGCCTCCGCGACTTTCAGACCGTAGACGGGATAATCCACCGATTCGTCCGTATAAGTGCCGAAGTCCGCGACCTCAGCTCCGAGCTGTTCCAGCGTTTCGATGACCGCAGGTTTCAATACTATGCCGCCGTGATCGCAGCCGATTGCAATTTTCATAACGTTACCCCTTGTTTGGTTGATAAGTTAATTATACTATCCCGTGCGTCCGCGCGCAATATCCTTGCGCAAAAAACCTTCCGCAATTCATATCGTGCGGCGATGTGGTTACGTCCCTTCCTCTTCCCGGTGCACGGAGTAACTTCGGCGCACCCTCTCCTGAGAGCGCGATATTTAGATGAAGAACGCGAAAGGCGCATTCACGCGGACGCGCGGCGTACTTTTCCGTACGTAAGCGGTCTGAATATTGGGGCTGATAAAGCAGATCGCCAATCTGCCCCATCACGAAATCAAAGATTTTGTGATGGGAACAGCGAAGTTTACCCCACATAAAATCCTTGCGGATTTTCTGCGGGGACCCAGAAGTTTACCCCACATAAAATCCTTGCGGATTTTCTGCGGGGACCCCGAAGTTTACCCCCCCCCCCGATCCTGAGAGCGCGATATTTAGATGAGATGCGCGAAAGCCCCCATATTCAGGACTCGCCGCGTACTTGTCGTACGTAAGAGGTCTGAATATGGGGGCTGACAAAGCAGATCGCCAATCTGCCCCATCACGAAATCAAAGATTTTGTGATG
>DVJC01000071.1 GCA_018710835.1 Candidatus Limadaptatus stercoravium
GGCTTCTGCCGCAGCGCGTGCACCTCAGCGCGTCGGAGGCGTTGACTCCCCCGCACACGGGGCACACGAAAGGATCCTTCAGCTCGTCCATGTTCTCCGCCGCGGAATAAGGATCGGCATAAAAAGCGGAATAGTTCCTCACCGCCGCCGACAGTTTCTTGAGCTGCGCCACGTCCTCGGAGCCGAGCTCGTTGACTTTTTCGCGGTAAGCGTCCAGCATGACCGCCTGTTTGGCGAGTTCGTCATTGGTCTTGCGGCGATAGTCCTCGATGTCCTGCATCGCCTTCGCCTTGTCGCGTTCCACACGGCGTTTCATGCGCGCGATCTCTCTGTCCGCGCCGTCCATGCGCTCCTTGATCATGAGGTCCGCGTCCATCTTGTTGCGGCGCATCTCCATGACGTCCTCTTCGGTGAAGGGGCTGGACGGATCCTCCACGGGCGCGCCGCAGTGCGAACAGAACTTCGAGCCCGGCAGATTCTCCGCGCCGCAGATCGCGCACACCGGCCGCCGGAGCACGCCGAGCAATTCGCCGCAATGCGCGCAGAAACGGCTGCCCGCGTTATTGCGTGTGCCGCACGCGGGGCATTTCACTTCGTAATTCGCAACGACTTCCGCTCCGCAGGTGGCGCAGTACGCCTGTCCGCGTTCGACCTCGCTGCCGCATACTTTGCAAGTGAACATATATCACCTCAGTCTTTATTATCGCAATTATAACGCCGTCCTCCGCTTTTTGACAAGCGCGGACGGGATGTCAGCCCTTGAACCCGTCCTTGAGCGCGACTATGCTGCCGAACCTCCCGTTTCCTTTGGAAACGAAATAGCCCTCTCTCAGGAACTGGAATCTCTCTCCCCTGGGCGCGTCCGCCGCGAAGCGTTCCACCTTGCCGGAAAGTACGGTGAGCGAGTCCGGATTGAGCCTGTCCATATAGTCGCCCTCGCCGTCCTCGATGAGATAGTCGTACATGAACATCTCCGCGTCGGCGCAGTCGCGCGCGTTCACCCAGTGTATCGTGCCCTTGACCTTGACGGCAGCGCCCTCTTCGCCGGACTTCGTGCCGGGGATATATTCGACATGCACCGCTTCCGGCGTGCCGTCCGGGGAGAGATCGCAGCTCTTGTATTTTACCACATACGCACCCTTCAGGCGCACCGTTCCGTCGGGTTTAAGGCGGAAATATCTGGGAGGAGGATCGAGAGCGAAATCGTCGCGCTCTATCCACAGCTCGCGCGAGAATGTCGCCGTGTGCGTGCCCGCGCCGGGATCGCGCGGATTGTTCTCGATGACGGCGTCCTCGGACGCGTCTTCGGGATAGTTGTCCACTATGACCTTGAGGGGACGCAGCACCGCCATTGCGCGCGTCGCGTGCTCGTTGAGGTATTCCCTCACGCAGTGTTCGAGCATGGCTATGTCCACAACGCTGTCCGCCTTCGCCACTCCTATGCGGCCGCAGAAGTCGCGCACGGCTTCGGGAGGATAACCCCTCTCCCTGATGCCCGAAAGCGTGGAAAGACGGGGATCGTTCCAGCCGTCCACCACCTTTTCGTCCACCAGCCGCTTGAGAAAACGCTTGCTCATGACGGTGTGCGTGAGGTTGAGCCGCGCGAACTCTATCTGTCTCGGCCGCGGATCGAAACCGCAGTTCTCCGTCACCCAGTCGTAAAGGGGACGGTGGTTCTCGAACTCCAGCGAACACAGCGAATGCGTGATGCCCTCGATCGCGTCCTCCAGGGGATGCGCGAAATCGTACATGGGATAGATCACCCACTCCATGCCCGTATGCGGATGTTCCGCATGGCAGATGCGGTAGATGACGGGATCGCGCATGTTGATGTTGGGCGACGACATGTCGATCTTCGCGCGGAGCACTTTCTCTCCGTCCGCGAATTCGCCCGCTCTCATGCGCGCGAAGAGGTCGAGATTCTCCTCCACGCTGCGGTTGCGGTACGGGCTCTCCTTTCCGGGTTCGGTGAGAGTGCCGCGCGTGGCCCTGATCTCGTCGGCGGACAGATCGCACACATACGCCTTGCCGTCTTTTATGAGCTTCACCGCGCACTCGTACATCTGTCCGAAATAGTCGGAGGCGTGCAGCTCTCTGTCCCATTCGAAACCGAGCCAGCGGATGTCCTCCTTAATGCTCTCCATATACTCGACGTCCTCCTTGACGGGGTTGGTGTCGTCGAAGCGGAGATTGCATTCGCCGCCGAATTTTTCCTTGATGCCGAAATTGATGCATATCGCCTTCGCGTGCCCGATGTGCAGATAGCCGTTGGGCTCCGGGGGGAAGCGCGTGATGATCTTGTCGTGTTTGCCCGACCTGAGATCGTCGACTATGACGTCCTCGATGAAATTGGAAGGTTCGGGAATGTTCATGTTCTCGTTCATTTGCGTCCTGCCGAAAAATAGTAAGAATATTCTAACGCATATGCGCGCGTTTGACAAGCGCGCATGCGCGGATTAAAGATAAAATCCTATCGAATATCGGAAAAACCGGCGGAAAAATACGGATCCGCGCCGCCTCAATCACCGCCGCGCCCGTCGCGGCAACTGCCCGAAAGGTTTACCTCGGAAGAGTTCAGACGCATATACCCGTCCTCGAAACGGAAACCGAAACGTTCGAGTTCAGGGTGCCGTCCGCGCACCGCGAGAGGCACGGGATTGAGCGAAAACTTAAAGAGCATCGCCCGCAGGAAAAATTCCTTATCTCCGGGGTTTATCTCCTCGTTTTTTATCTTAAAGTGCGTGATTGTGACAAAATCGCCCACTTCCGCGCGCATGAGTCCGACGGGTTCGCCGTTCTCTCTCATGACGAAATTCGCGCCGCTTACGGCGACGTCGACGCCGAGCTCGGCGTAGAGTTTTTCAAGCGTTTCCCGATCGGTTTCGAATCCTACCGTCAGCATGCTCACTCTCCGTATTCCACGCTCATGAGAGTCAGCCCTTCGGGCGGCATGGTCTTGCCGGCGAGAGTCCTGTCCCCCGTTGCGAGCACGCGCCTCACGTCGGCGGCGGTGAGCTTGCCCTGTCCGGCGTAGACGAGCGTCCCCGCGATTATGCGCACCATGTTGTACAAAAAGCCGTTGCC
>DVJC01000072.1 GCA_018710835.1 Candidatus Limadaptatus stercoravium
CGCGGTTGCGCCTTTGCGCGTCGAGTAAATGCTGGGCGTTCACATGCTCCGCGTTTTGTGGGACAAAACTATCCACATGTTCACTCATTTCCTCTCCGCGGTGTTTTTATGGGGCTTTCGCGCATCTCATCTAAATATTGCCCTCAGGAGAGGGCGCGTCGGAGTCCCCGCGTAAAATCCGCAGGATTTTGCGTGGGGTAAATTTCGGGGTCCCCGCAACAATTTCTGCAGGAAATTTTGTGGGGTATGAATGCGGTCAC
This sequence comes from Candidatus Limadaptatus stercoravium, assembly GCA_018710835.1. Lineage (GTDB taxonomy): Bacteria > Bacillota > Clostridia > Christensenellales > CAG-917 > Limadaptatus > Limadaptatus stercoravium. Next base: position 261 of record DVJC01000072.1, read on the forward strand.
GTACGACCAAGTACGCTCCCTTTTGCGGAAGGGGCTTTTCCTTGTTCTTCATCCGAATATTGCCCTCAGGAGAGGGCACTGGGGTCCCCGCCGAATTTCCGCAGGAAATTTGGTGGGGTAAATTTTCGGGGTCCCCGTACAGAAAGGCCGGATAAAGGCGTTTGCGCCGGCATACACGTTTTGTTGTCACGCCGTTCGGAACGCCTGTGGATGGGGCAAATTTATTCCGATTCGGAATTTCCCCACCGTCCCCGGACATTTCATGCCCCCGAACATTCCCGAGATTGTTTTCGGTTTCAGTTCGGGAATGTGGCTCAATGTTCCCCGACTGCGGAAATTTGAAATTACAGGCTATAAAGCGTTGTTCCGTTTCACGGTTCGGTCGAGGTGGAGGCGAGGACGGCGGTGACGGTGTCGGCGGAGAGTCCTGCGGCGGCGATGCCGTCGAGTATGGCGGGGAGTGCCTCCGCCGTCTTTTCCGTGGGGTGCAATAAGATGAGATCGCCTGCTTTTATGCCGTTCAAAGCGCGCTCCGTGATGAGTGCCGCGTCGCGGTCGCGCCAGTCTATCGTGTCGCGCGTCCACATGACCACGGTGTATCCTAGCTCCGCGCACACCCTGAACATTGCGTCGCCCATGCTTCCGGACGGCGGAGCGAAGAGTTTTGGCACTGCGGCGTCCACTACGGCGTCGCCGAGGCCGGCGAGCGTCGCGCGCAGGAGCCTGTCCGTGACGACGATCTCCGAGCGGTTGCGCTCTTCGGAGAGCGACGCGTGATCGCGGTGCAGATAGCCGTGGTTGCCCAGCTCGAAGCCGTCCGCCGCAAGACGTACGAGAGTGTCGCCGTTGCGTTCCGCCCATTTGCCGCCTATGAAAAAGGTGGTGTTCCAGCCTCGTTCCGCAATGAGCCGAGCGATCTCTTCCACATATTCCGTCCCTTCGTAGACGTTGAACATCAATGCGACTTTTCCGCTCTCCGGGTTGCCTTCGTAGACGGCGTTGCCTGCGGGGAGCGAATCCGGTACGCTGCCGGGCAGCGCGAGAAGCGCGGTCGCGAGCACTGCGCCGAGTACGGCGCATATGATGATGTTCGAGGTGACGGTGCGGAATCTGCGTTCTTTCATACTGTAAAATATGTTTGCGCGCCCGATGATATGTGGTATAATAACGCCATGAACGAAATGATAGTATTCGACAGTGGGCTGAGGCTCATTGTTTCTCCCAATCCTGCGGTGCGTTCGGTCGCCGCAGGGGTTTTTGTGGGCGCGGGATCCGCATACGAAACGCCTGAACAGTCGGGTATATCCCATTTCATCGAGCACATGATGTTCAAAGGGACGGCAAACCGTTCCGCTTTCGACATCGTTAACGAGATCGACTCGCTCGGCGCGCAGATCAACGCCTATACCACAAAGAGCAGCACGTGTTACTACACGCTTTCGCGCGATGTGCATGCGGCGGAGTGCCTCGACGTGCTCTCCGACATGTATTTCAACGCTTCCTTCGACGGCGGGGAGCTGAAAAAGGAGCGGAAAGTCGTGCTGGAGGAGCTGAACGAGAGCGAGGACACTCCGGACGACCTGTGCATGGAGAAACTGTCCGCGGCGTTTTTCAAGGGGCATCCTTTGGAAAAACCTATCCTGGGTACGCGCAAAAGTCTGCACGCCATGAATGCCGATGATCTGCACGCGTATAAGGACAAATTCTACGTTCCGGGCGGCACCGTGATCTCGCTTGCCGGCAATCTCACCGTGTCCGAAGGCGTGCGCCTTGCGGAAAGATATTTCGAGGACAAGTTTTCGGAAGCGAAGGAGAGCCCCAGGCGGACTCTTGCCGCGGCTCCCATGAAGGGAATGTTCGCGCATGCCAAAAAGGAGATCGAACAGGCGCATATCGCGTTTGCTTTCCCTAGCGCCGCATACGATACTCCGGACGCTGTTGCGGCGCGGCTGCTTGCCGCGGTGTTCGGCACGGAGATGTCGTCCCGCCTTTTCCAGAGCGTGAGGGAGAGGCTGGGGCTTTGTTACAGCATAGTTGGCTATCCAACCGCGTACGAGAACAACGGCGCCTTCATCATCTACACCTCCACAAGCCCGGAGAACGTAGAGCTCGCAGTCACTGCCATCAGGAAGGAGATAGACCTCCTCCTGAAGGAAGGTATAACCGCTGAGGAGCTGCGGAAGGGCAAGGAACAGATCGTCACCGGCATGGTGCTGGGGCAGGAGAGTACGTCCGCGGTAATGCGCGGTATGGGCAGGCATGCGGTGGCAACGGGGAAACTCTACGACATCGACGAACAGATCGCAAAAGCGGAAGCGGTGACTTGCTCCGACGTCGCGGAAGTCGCGGCGAAGATATTCGACTTCGGGAGGGTGTCCGCAAGTTGTGTGTCGCCTTCTCCCGTCGATGTAAGGAAAATGATAAGGGAAGCGTAGGCGGAAGGGGGACTCCCGTCCGCGAAAGTACGGCGCGGCGCGCCGAAAGACCGCGTATGCGGAAGGAAAACGAGGAGAATGCAACCGTGGCAGACGAAATAAAGAGAGTGGACAACGAGTTTTTCAAGGACGAGGCGTTCGAAGGCATGGACAAGCTGGACATCATTTTCGCCATGCAGGAGAAGTTCGATCAGGACGTGATCAAAAACCGCGGACTGCAGGACGTCACTCCGGAGCAATGGATACAGAAGCAGACTCTCGCCATGCTCAGCGAGCTGGCCGAGCTCATCGCTGAAGTCAACTTCAAGTGGTGGAAGAACCCGAAGCCCGTGGACAGCGGCAACGTGAGAGAGGAACTGGTGGACATACTCCACTTTTTCGTAGGCATGTGCAACCGCGCCGGAATGGGCAGCGGAGAGCTTTTCGCACGTTACATAAAGAAGAACGAAGAGAATTTCAAACGTCAATACGGCACCTCGAACAAGCCGGGGTATTCTCTTTTTGACGACAAAGTATAATACTTTTCGCCCGAAACGATAATACTTTACGGCGTGCCGCGCGTTTATTCGCGTGCATAAGTCCGTGCCGTCCGCGTTCGGGAGCGCCTTTTCTTTCCGCCGGCTGAAAAAACACATCCGCAAAATTCCGTTGTCGAACGGTTTTGCGCGCCGCCGGGACGCCGCGGCGCGTTTTTGTATTTCCGTGAAAATCCCGCGGGAATTCCCGTGGGATAAAATTCGCTTGTATTTGCATATATAGTGTGGTATACTTGTCAAGAATAAAAAATATAGGGACGGTGCGTATGAGCGATACCAGAAGAATGAGAGCCAATACGGGCAACAGGATAGCTTTGGGCATCCTCATTCTGCTTGTCGCTCTTTTCATTTTCATATGCACCTGCGGCGCGTTCGGCGGCGTGGGCGATATGGTGTCTTCGGTGTTCGTCGGCTTCTTCGGGCTGGCGGACTACGCCTATTCGCTCGTTGCGGCGACGGCAGGCGTCGCGGTCATTTTCAATTTCAAAGTCAAGGCTTCTCCGTCGCGGATAGTCAAACTCGCGCTCATGTTCATCTGCGGAGTATGGGCGCTCAACGTCTATTCTTCGTCCGGGCACATCGCGGGTAACGATTACGGCGGTTATCTCGTCGCGTGCTACGAAGGCGCGAATACCGCCGGCGGTATGCTTTTCGGCATCATTTCTTATCCGCTCATGAAGATCATCACCACGGTGGGCGCGCTCGTCGTGGTGTGCGTGCTGTTCTTCGTGCTGGCGTTCATCGCGCTTTTCCCGACGGTGAGGAAGGACATCACGTACGTCACCGCGGCGGAAGTGCCGAAGAACAGACGGGCGAAAGGCTCGCGCATCGACAGGCAGAAAGCGCCGGTGATCACCGATTTTTCTTCTCCCGACGGCGGCAGTTCGCTCTACGTCGTGGACGTCGAGGGTGATCCGCTTTCCAAAGCCGGCCGCAGGAACAAGGGCGCGTCCGGGTACGATCCGCTTTACCCCAACTCCAACGCCAGATACGAGGACGAGCTCCGTTCGGGAGGGGAACAGCCCCGCCGCACGGACAGGTTCTCCACGCGCAGTCTGGCAAAGGATATTCTTTTCAATCCCGAACCGGCGGAGGAGAGTTTTTCCGCATACAGGACGATCACCAATCCCGACGAAGCACTTTCCAACCCGTCCGCGCCGTACAGCGCGATGCGCCGCAACGAACTCAAACGCAGGCTCGGTGTGGATGACACGGGTTCGATGGCGCGCGATATAGTGCGCGAGCGCTATTTCGGCGAAGAGAAACCGCGCGGCGCGCAGGATGACAAGGACGACGGACGTACGGGCAACGTCATCGATCCGAACGCGCGGGGCGCTTCCGCGTTGGGATATTCCTCCTTCGACGAGCTGAAGGCGGACAGAATGAAACAGTTCGGGCAGATGTTCGGCACGCAGTCCGACGCTCCGGAAAAATCTTCCGGAGGTTACGGACCGGCGCCTTCTTCCGGTTACGGCGCAAGCGCTACGACAGGCGGCGGCAACCCCTCTTTCGGCATGACGCAGTCGGGCTCTTCTACCGTGAGAAGGGAAGTGCCGAAGCCCACAAGACAGATACAGAAGCCTCAGTCCGTTTCTCCGAAACCGCCTCAGGAACAGTCTTCCGCCTCCAATATGGCGGGACTGCACGGCAGCGTGTCGAGGGCGATCACGGGAGAGGAGAAGCCTTCCGTTCCCGAAGCGCACGCGATCCCGGATGCGGTGGCTTACGAACGCGCGGCGGAGCCGGGCAGGTCGAGGGCGGCGGATTTCGACTCCGCGGTGGAAGCCGCACAGCGCGCCATACGGGAGAAGGGTACCGACTCGGCAAGAGCCGCGGCGGAGAACGTCCGCACGGACGGCGTGCCCAGGGCATTCAGAGGGACCGCGGCAGGCAGGGAGGAGGCTCCCGCCGAGAAGCCGGCGTCCTCCGGTACCGTCGGAAAAGACAGGATATTCGGCGGCGGATACGCGCCCGCCGAGAGGATAGAAGAACAGCCCGCAAAGCCCTCTGCGTCCGTCCCGGGGAGGAAGGACCGCGGCGTTGCGGCGCCGCCGTCCGCGCAGCCCGTCAAAGAGCCGGAGCCGGCGGCTCCCGAAGCGTCTTCCGTTTCCGCGGCGGACGCAGCTAAAGAGAGGAGCGCCGTCAATCCGTTTGCCAGTGCCGGCAGTCAGGGCAGCGCGGAGGTCAGAAAACGCGTGGACGAGGCTATCGAGAGGGGCGTGCCCAAGGAAGAGAGCGTGGCTTTCGACAGCGGCAGCGGTCCCGTGATACAGCAGTCCATGTTCGCAAAACAGCAGATGGAGAACATCGCCAAGGCGCGCGCCGAAGCTCCGCCGCTCGCGAGTTACGAGCGCATTGCGGAAGAGAGGCAGAAGAGAGTGTATTCTCCGCGCGAGCCGCGCGAAAACAAGGAAAAGAGTCTGCAGAAGACGGAAAATCTCGCAAAGAAAGTGGCAAAGGAAAAGGGCGAGCGCATGACGCAGGTCAATATAGACCAGGCTATCTCGCAGGTCACGCCCAAAAAGCCTTACGTAGCGCCGCCCGTCAGTCTGCTGCTGCCCCCTGAAAAGGAAGTGGAGCAGGACGAGGATTACGAGAAGAAGAAAACCGCCATTTGCAACGCGCTGGAATTTTTCGGCGTGGGCGCGGAAGTGACGGAGATCAAAGTCGGTCCCACTTTCTCGCTGTACACTTGCCGCGTGGACATGCCCAAAGGCAAGTCCGTCAACACTTTGCAGAACTACGAAAGCGACCTCGCCATGAAAATGGAGGAGAAGAGCGTGCACATCCTCGCGCCCATACCCGGCATGAACGCGGTCGGCATCGAGGTGCCCAACAAGCACCGCCGCAAGGTGCGCATGAGCGAGCTTCTGCTTTCTCCGGCGTACAACGGCGCGCCGACTCCCACGACGTGCGCTCTCGGCGAGGACCTTTACGGCACGATCTACACCTCCGATATAAAGGAGTTCCCGCACATCCTCATCGCCGGCACGACGGGTTCGGGCAAGAGTATATTCGTGCATTCCATCATCATGAGCATGCTTTTCCGTGCCTCTCCCGACGAAGTGAGGTTCATAATGATCGACCCCAAAATGGTGGAATTCACCAAGTACGAAGGCATTCCGCACCTCATGCTGGACGAGATCATTTTCGCCGCGGACAAGGCCATACGGGCGCTCAACTGGGCGATCGCCGAGATGCAGCGCAGGATAGAGTATTTCGCGCAGCTGCACTTCCGCGACATCGACGAGTACAACCGCAACTGCGAACAGATAGGCTCCGAGAAGATGCCGCGCATAGTCATCATCGTCGACGAACTCGCCGACCTCATGTCGACGGGCAAAAAGGCGGTGGAAGAGGCTATCAACAGACTCGCGCGTCTGGCGCGCGCCGCAGGCATACACCTCGTGCTCGCAACGCAGCGTCCTTCCGTGGACGTCATCAGCGGCACTATCAAGAACAATCTCCCCACGCGTATCGCGCTTACGCTTTCTTCCATTGCCGACTCGCGTACGGTCATTGACGCCGGCGGCGCGGAGAAACTGCTCGGTTACGGTGACCTGCTGTATATGACGCCGAAGTCATCGCAGCTCATCCGTATGCAGGGCGCGCTCATCACAGATCAGGAGATAAAGGCGGTTGTGGATTTCATCAAAGACCACAACGAGGCGTACTTCGATCAGAGCGTCAAGGACGCCATATTCAAGGAGGAAGAGGAGGCCCCCGCGGAAGCGCCGTCCGGCGGCAAGAAAGCGAAGGACAGCGGCGGACTGCCGCCCGAAGTGTTCAAGGCGCTGAGAATGGGGCTTGACGGCTCTCCGATAACGATCTCCGGCATGCAGCGCAAGCTCAGTCTGGGCTTCCCGAAAGCGGCGAAGATATTCGACATCATGGTCGACATGCACCTCATAGCGCCGTCGGGCGACGACAAGAAGAACAGGGTGTGCGTGACGGAGGCGGAGATCGACGCGCTGGAGTTCGGCGACGGCGGCGGAGAAGGAGAAGACGCGGAGTGACCGGCGGCTCACGGCAGGCTGACGCGGGAGCTTACGCAGCTGCGGACAGCCGCGGCGGAAAACACCGGAGAAAGACCGTTATTCGAAAGATATGAAGATAGGCGTTGTGTCGCTCGGATGCGACAAGAACAGAGTAGACAGCGAAAAGATGATCGCGCGGCTGGTAGCCGCGGGACATACCGTCGTGTCCTCGGAAGAGGAGGCGGACGTCATCATCGTCAACACGTGCGCGTTCACCGAGGACGCCAAAAACGAGGCTATAGACGAGATCCTTTCCGCGGCGGAAGCCAAGAAGAAAGGGGACAAGAAGCTCATCGTCACCGGATGTCTGCCGGAACGGTATATGGAGAGCCTGGAAGAGGAACTGCCGGAAGTGGATGCGTTTTTCGGCGTGGCGGACTACGACGAAGTTGCGGGAGCCATAAAAAAAATAGAGAAGGGCGACCGCATATTCTGCCGCGGCGGCGGCGACGGCTATTACGGCGAAAGGGTGCTCACCACGCCGTATCATTACGCCTATCTCAAGATCGCGGAAGGATGCGGCAATCATTGTACATACTGCGCCATTCCCTCGATACGCGGAGGCTACCGCTCCGAAAAGCCGGAAAACCTCATCGCCGAAGCGAAGAAGCTCTCCGACGACGGAGTGAAGGAGCTTATACTCGTGGCGCAGGACGTGACGCGTTACGGCACGGACTTCGACGGCAAGTCCCATCTTATCGAGCTCGTCCGCGAGCTGGAAAAGCTGGATTTCGAGTGGATAAGACTGCTTTATCTCGAACCGGAAGTCGTAACGGACGAACTTATCTCTTTCGTTGCCAACGAACCCAAAGTGTGCAAATATATGGACGTGCCGCTGCAGCATGTGGACAGCGGAGTGCTCAGACGCATGAACCGCCATACCACGGAGGAGAGCACCCGCGAACTTGTCGGCAAGATCAAGGCGGCGGGTATCACCATGCGCACTTCCTTCATATCCGGGTTCCCCGGCGAGAGCGGGGAAGCGCACGCGAAACTCGCCGCGTTCATCAAAGAAGCGGAGATAGACTTCGCCGGAGTGTTCGCGTATTCGCGCGAGGAGGGGACGGCTGCCGACAGGATGCGAGGACATCTTCCCGAAGACGTGAAACTCGCGCGTGCGGACGAGCTGCGCGCATTGGAAACGGCGGTCATCGAGGCGAACTCCGAAAAGCGCATAGGACGCGAGCTTAAAGTGCTCGCGGACGGCATAGATTACGACAGACAATGTTTCGTCGGGCACACCGAAAGGCAGACTCCCGACGTGGACAACGCGGTGTATTTCACGTCCGACGGCGAAGTCCGCGCCGGAGAGTTTTACAACGTGCTGATTACTGCGCGCGACGGGATAGACCTCATCGGGAGAACTGTATGACGCTTGCAACAAAAATCACGGTAGCAAGAATATTCCTTATCGTTCCGACTGTTGTGTTTTATATAGTCGGAATGCTCGAAGAAGCGGTTCAACTGCCGTTTTTGATCGTATCGTGCGTGCTTTTTGCGATTTTGTGTTCCACGGACTTCGTGGACGGGCACATCGCGCGCAAGACCAACACAGTATCGGCGCTGGGCAAATTCCTCGATCCGCTGGCGGACAAGATAGTCATCGTCGTGATGCTTTTCCTCATAGTGTATTTCCACGGTTTCGAGCTTTTCCCCTATGACGGGCTCGTCATCGCGCTGCTCGGAGGACTCATCCTCACGCGCGAGCTGACGGTCAGCGTGTTCAGGGCGGTGGCCGCCTCGAAGGGGCTGGTGCTCGCCGCCGACATCTACGGCAAGATAAAGACCGTACTGCTTGACATCGGCACGGCGTTCCTCATCCTTGCCGGCGTGAATACGGTCATCATGTGGATAGGCGAGATAGTGTTCTATGCCGGCGCGGTGCTTACCGTATGGTCGGGGGTGCGGTATCTTGTCAAGAACAAGCACGTGCTTGCGGACGTGACGGCGCGGAATGCCGCAAAAGAATCCGACGCCGCGGACGGCGGTGCCGCGGAAGCCGCGGCGGACGGCGGCGGGAAGGAAGAGCGATGAGCGAAGTCATCAAGGAAAACGGCACGTTTTTCGAAATAGCGGCGCGCGCGGCGGAATATGCGGCCGAGAAGGGCAAAGTGTCCGAAAAGAAGCTCGCCAAGGCGCTCGGCATACGCATGCCGACAGCGTCCAAGACGGTGTGCGCGCTTGCGCTCATGGGCGTTTTGGGCAAAAAGGACGGCAGATATTATCCTTATACGGGCAACGGCGCCGAGGCGGCGGAAGTGAGGGCGCGCGCGGCGGAATATCCGCAGGATTATCTCCCGCTCGTCGAAGACGCCGCCGCTTTCGGGAAGATAGGTGCGGACGGGTACATGACGGGGACGCTGCTGCCGGCGGTGAAGATAGGCGTCATGTACGGCAGCGTGAGCGTCATATTCCTGCAAAGGAAAATGTCCGTCGTTTTCGAGCGCGCGCACGAGATATACGATATAATGGCGGCGTGCGGAATGTTCGGCGGTGAGGACGAGTTCAATCCGGGCAGGAAAAAGTTCATACCGGGTTCGGCTGATTACGACGCGCTGTACGCCCGCTTCGGGGCAGGCGTATGATCAGGGAAGTGATGAAAATATGCGGTCTCGACTGCGACGAGATCTGCGCCGCGCTCGCGGAATTCGCCGACAGGGGAGTGGATTTCACCGTTGAGGAAAACTGCCTCGACGCGAAGATAGTCATGACCTCGGAGCTGGACGCGAAGAGTTTCGACGCGGTCAAGAGCGCGGTGTACAACCTCTTTGCCGAGCAGGTGTATTCGGCGGAGGACAGAGAGCTTCACGAGCTTGCGGCGCAGCTGCTTTCCATCAACGGCAAGACCCTTGCCGTTGCCGAAAGCCTGACGGGAGGAGAGATATGTTCCCGCCTCACGTCGGTGCCGGGGATAAGCGCGAATTTCTACGAGGGAGTGGTGTGCTACAACCGCGGCGCGAAGATGTCGCGGCTGCATATCCCGAAGGCGCTGCTCGGCGCATACGGCGCCGTCAGCCGCGAAACGGCATACGCCATGGTACGCGGACTGCTGGAGCCGCCGGTGGATCTCGGTCTTGCCACCACGGGACTTGCCGGGCCGCAGGGCGACGAGGGGAAACCCGTCGGGCTTGTCTATATAGGAGTCGGCGCGGGGGATTTCATCACGGTGTTCGAGAAGCGTTTTACGGGCGACCGCAACCGCATCCGCAACTCGGCGGCCAACACCGCGTTGTTCTACCTTGTGCGGTACCTTCGCGGCGATATACTGCAACTCTGACCGAAACGCGGGTTTATCAATGCGTTCCGGTCGTTAAACACCGAATAATATAATTTGCGATTCGGGTGCGTCGTAACGGTCGGCGCGCTGCGGCAAAAGCGAAAGGAGAAAGATTATGGCAGAAAAAGAGAAACCGAAGGGAAATTCCCTGGAACTGGCGCTTGCCCAGATCGAGAAGCAATTCGGCAAAGGCGCGATCATGCGTCTGGGCGACAACGAGGTTCAGAAAGTCGAGGCGGTGTCCACGGGCTGTCTTACCCTCGATATCGCACTCGGCATAGGCGGCATCCCCAAGGGCAGGATAATCGAGATATACGGTCCGGAATCTTCCGGCAAGACCACCGTCGCTCTGCATATCGTGGCGGAAGTGCAGAAGACGGGCGGCACTGCCGCGTTCATCGACGCGGAGCACGCGCTCGATCCCTCTTACGCCGCAAGACTGGGCGTGCAGCTTGAGAACCTGTACATATCCCAGCCCGACAACGGCGAGCAGGCTCTCGACATAGTGGAGACGCTCGTCCGCAGCGGCGCCATCGACGTGGTGGTGGTGGACTCCGTGGCGGCGCTCACCCCCCAGGCGGAGATCGACGGCGAAATGGGCGACAGTCACGTCGGTCTGCAGGCGCGTCTGATGTCACAGGCGCTTCGCAAGCTGACCGCCGTCACTTCCAAGAGCAAATGCTCCATCATATTCATCAACCAGCTCCGTGAGAAAGTCGGCGTGATGTACGGCAGCGCGGAGACCACCACCGGCGGCAAGGCGCTCAAATTCTACGCGTCCGTCCGCATAGACATCAGGCGTACGGAGTCCATCAAGGACGGCAGCGACATCATCGGCAACCATGTCAAGGCAAAGATAGTGAAGAACAAGGTCGCGCCCCCGTTCAAGGTGGCAGAGTTCGACATCATGTACGGCACGGGCATCTCCGCGCTGGGCTGCCTTATCGATCTCGGCGTGCAGAACGGTTTCGTGCAAAAGAGCGGAAGCTGGTTCAGCTACAACGACGAGAAGATCGG